>CAIOBP010000028.1 GCA_903856295.1 uncultured Rhodospirillales bacterium
CGGCGGCGCCCACTCCGACGCCGAAACCGACGGCCGCGCCAGCACCGACGCCGAAACCAACGGCAGCGCCCGCACCGACGCCGAAGCCAACGGCGGCGCCCGCTCCGACGCCGAAACCGACGGCCGCGCCAGCACCGACGCCGAAACCAACGGCAGCGCCCGCCCCGACGCCGAAACCCACCGCAGCACCCGCCCCGACACCGAAGCCAACGGCGGCGCCCGCACCGACGCCGAAGCCGACAGCCGCGCCCGCGCCGGTTGGTCCCGAGCGGCAGATTCAGTCGGCGCCGGGGGGCGGGGGACCGGTCAAGCAGGAAACCGGCGGGACTCCGGGAGGCTCCACACCGCCCCAGGGTACTGGGCAATCCCAGGGTGGCGGCGGTCTTATCCAGAGTAATTAGCACGCGTCCCAGGGAGTCGCTCCATGAACCCAACCAAGGCCTACGCCGCTTTTTCCGCCGACGCGCCACTTGGTCCGCTTGCGGTGCGGCGCCGCGCGCCCGGCCCGACCGACGTGCAGATTGCGATCCTGTATTGCGGCGTCTGCCATTCCGACCTGCACCATGTCCGCAACGAATGGCATGGCACGGTTTACCCCTGCGTGCCCGGGCATGAGATCGTCGGCCGGGTGACGGCGACCGGCAGCGCGGTCGCGGGCTTTCGGGTCGGCGATGTCGCGGCGGTGGGCTGCATGGTCGATGCCTGCCGCAGCTGCGACAATTGCCGGGACGGCCTCGAGCAGTTCTGCCGCGCCGGCACCGTTTTTTCCTATAACAGTCCCGACAAACACAGCGGCGGCATCACCTATGGCGGCTATTCCGACAGTGTGGTGGTCGATGAGAGCTTCGTGCTGCGGGTCGATCCGAAGCTCGACCTCGCCGCCGCCGCACCGCTGCTATGCGCCGGCATCACCACCTGGTCGCCGCTGCGCCATTGGCGGGTCGGCCGGGGCCAGAAGGTCGGAGTGATCGGGTTGGGCGGGCTCGGGCATATGGCCGTCAAGTTCGCCGCCTCGTTCGGTGCCGAGGTGGTGCTGTTCACGACCTCGGCGGGCAAGGCCGGAGACGCCCGGCGCCTCGGCGCCAGCGATGTCGTGGTGTCGACCAACGCCGGGGAGATGAACCGGCACCTCAACAGCTTCGACTTCATCCTCGACACCGTATCGGCCAGCCACGATCTCAACGCCTATCTGCCGCTGCTCAAGCGCGACGCCACCATGGTGCTGGTCGGCGCGCCTGAACAGCCGCTGCCGGTGGCCGCCTTCAACCTGATCTTCGAGCGCCACCGCCTCGCCGGCTCGCTGATCGGCGGCATCAAGGAGACCCAGGAGATGCTCGACTATTGCGCCGAGCATAATATTACGTCGGACGTCGAGATCATCCCGATCCAGCAGATCAACGAAGCCTATGAGCGGATGCTGAAAAGCGATGTCAAATACCGCTTTGTCATCGACATGGCCTCGCTCGGGCGTGAATCCTGCGGCTTTTAGAGGGCCAGGGTCATCGCGCTTGGCCGATGACCGATCGTGCGAAGTCGTTGGGCCATTCCAGCATTACAGCTGTATTTTCTTCAGGCGAGCGCGCTGGGCTGAGGCCTGATGAGTTCTTCGCCACACGGGCCATGAGATGATGAAGGCCGGCTGAATTTGCCTTTGGGCCGTGCGGAAGCGATACGACGAATTTCCTGAACGGACCAGCGGATCAGGAGACAGGCTTCACATCCAGTAGCGATGAACCCCAAAGTTCAAGCGTCTCTTCCAGCGATGCCGTCATCCCATGACCTTCCCGAATCATGGTCACCCACAGATTCAGAAAGGCCCGGGAAACGCCACTGTAATGCTGGGGGGGTGGCAGGGGGACGGCGCCCCCCTGCCATCGCAGCCTAGAGCCCGACCCGCGCCATGGCGACGGCGGTGTCGCACATGCGGTTGGAGAAGCCCCACTCATTGTCGTACCAAGTCAGGATGCGCACGAAGGTGCCTTCGATGACCTTGGTCTCGTTGAGCGCGAAGATCGAGGAGCGGGTGTCGTGATTGAAGTCGCTGGAGACCAGCTCTTCGTCGTAGCAACCGAGGATGCCCTTGAGCCGGGTGCCGTTGGCGGCTTCCTTGATCGCAGCGTTGATTTCCTCGACCGTGGTCGGGCGCTTGGCGACGAACTTGAAGTCGACCACCGAGACGTTCGGAGTCGGCACGCGCATGGCGGTGCCGTCGAGCTTGCCCTTCAGTTCCGGCAGCACCTTGCCCACCGCCTTGGCGGCGCCGGTGGAGGTCGGGATCATGTTGAGCGCGGCGGCGCGGGCGCGATGCAGATCGCTGTGCATGGTATCGACGATGCGCTGGTCGCCGGTATAGCTGTGGATGGTGGTCATGAAGCCGTGCTCGATACCGATGGTGTTCTGGAGCACGAAGGCGACCGGCGCGAGGCAGTTGGTGGTGCAGGAGGCGTTGGAGACGACGCGATGGCCAGCGACCAGCTTGTCGTGATTGACGCCATAGACCACGGTCAGGTCTTCATCGGTGGCCGGAGCCGAGATCAGCACCTTGCCGGCGCCGGCCTCGAGATGCTTGGCGGCATCGGCGCGCTTGGTGAAGATGCCCGAGCACTCGAAGGCGATGTCGACGCCCAGGTCTTTCCAGGGCAGCTTGGCGGGATCGCGCTCCTGCACGGTCTTGACCGCGCGGCCGTTGATCACCAGCGCACCGTCGGCGGCTTCGACCGGGAACGGGAAACGGCCATGGACGCTGTCATATTTCAGCAGGTGGGCGTTGGTCTTGCCGCTGGCGAGGTCGTTGATCGCGACCACCTCGACATCGGTCCGACCCGACTCGTAAAGCGCCCGCAGCACCAGACGACCAATGCGGCCAAACCCGTTAATCGCAACCCGAACAGCCATTCTTCCCTCCGGTCTAGAGCGATGCCGGTGGCCGGTCCGGCCACCCCGCGCGACCGCCGCCACCCATTTAGTTGCGCCGCACCATGCGCCGACGGCGGGCGGAAATCAATATCGGCCAAGCCCCTGACTCGATGGTGTGACGATCAACCGCCATGCTTCCGCCGAGGGCAGTTGACGGGAGCGGCGCCGGGGGCTTAACTGTAGCCGCTGGCAAACGGATTCGCCGCCGCCGCTTCCCCGCACTCTGGTCGCCGCCCATGGACACCCTCGATATCGCCCTGAAACGCCTCGGCAAGGCCGTCGACCGGCTGGAAACCGCCGTCGAGCTGCGCGAGCAACGAGTCGAGAAAGAACGCGCCCAGTCCGCCCAGGCGCTTCAGGTCGCCCGCTCGGAGCGCGCCCATACCGCCGCCGCCGCCGAGGGGGTTTCGGCGCGGCTCGAGGGAGCGATCGAACGTCTCAACGCGGTGCTGGAGCGATAAAAAGCCATGGCTCACGTCGATATCTTTCTCAGCGGCCGCAAATACACCGTTTCGTGCGAGGTCGGGCAGGAGCCCCGGCTTCAGGAACTGGCCGACTACGTCGGCGGCCGGATGCGCGAACTGACCGACAGCGGCGTCACCGGCAGCGACGCTCACATGCTCGCCCTGACCACGCTGCTGATCGCCGACGAGGTGTTCGATCTCAACGACGAGCTGAAGAAAGCGGCGCGGGCGGGCGACACCCGCAGCCCGGATCACACCGCCGTCGTCGCCGCCTCGTCGATCGATGCCCTGACCCGGCGTCTCGAGGACCTTGCCGTCCGGCTCGAACGGCCCTAGTCTCTTTCCTGGGGAAGGTGCTGCCCGGTTCGTCAGGTTACAAATCCCCGGGGCCTTAATTCCACCTCTCGGGGACTGTCCCTGTCGGAGCCGTGGCTCCGGTACATGGTTCCCACCTGCACAAGCAGGCCGCAGAGGGATTTAACATGCCAACGGCCAAGGCGGCTTCTTCCCCACCCTCTCCCGCCGGACAATCCGATCCCGATCCGAAACCGGCGCTGCGCCGGCAGGCCCGCGCCGCCCGTGCCGCCGCGTTCGCCGCGGATGGCGAGGCCGCCGCCCGCGCGGTGTGCCGATTCGTGCTCGAACGCGGGCTGGTGCCGGCCGGCGCCACCGTCGGCGGCTATTGGCCCGTGGGCAGCGAGCTGGATTGCCGGCCGCTGGTGCTGGCCCTGCACGATCGCGGCTGCTGGTGCGCCCTACCGGTGGTGACCGGCGCCGGTCAGCCGCTGCGCTTCCGGCTCTGGCAGCCCAGCGATGGTTTGGTCACAGGGCTGGCCGGCACCCTCGAGCCGCCCGAGGGCACGCCCGAGATTCTTCCCGAGGTGCTGTTGGTGCCACTGCTCGGTTTCGACGATGCCGGTCACCGGCTCGGCCAGGGCGGCGGCTACTATGATCGCACCCTGGCGGTGATGCGTGGCTCGGGCGACCGGGTTCCGGCGATCGGGCTGGCCTTTGCCGCCCAACAGGTGCCGGCCCTGCCCGCCCAGGACCACGATCAGCGACTCGACTGGGTGATCACCGAGACGGGCGCGCGACATTTTTCCGTTGTGGAGTGAAGGACATGCGGCTGTTGTTTCTGGGGGATGTCGTCGGCCGCTCGGGCCGGGAAGCGGTGATCCGCTGCGTGCCGGAGCTGCGCGAGCAGCTGGCGCTCGACATGGTGGTGGTGAATGCCGAGAACGCCGCCGCCGGCTTCGGCATCACCATCAAGATCGCCGACGAATTCCTGGCCGCCGGCGTCGATTGCCTGACCACCGGCAACCACGTCTGGGACCAGAAGGAGCTGGTCAATACCATCGACCGTCAGCCCCGGCTGCTGCGGCCACTGAATTATCCGGACGGCACGCCGGGCAACGGTTCGGCGCTGGTGCCGTTGCGCGACGGTCGCTCGGTGCTGGTGGTGTGCCTGATCGCCCGCATGTTCATGGACCCGATGGACGATCCCTTCCGCGCCGTCGACCGGTTGGTCGGGCAACACACCCTGGGGGCCGGCGGCACCGACGCCATTTTCATCGATTTCCACGGCGAGGCGACCAGCGAGAAGATGGCCATGGGGCATTTCCTCGATGGCCGGGTTTCGGCGGTGGTCGGTTCCCACAGCCATATTCCCACCGCCGACACCTGGATTCTGCCCGGCGGCACCGCCTACCAGACCGATGCCGGCATGTGCGGCGATTATAACAGTGTGATCGGGGTCAGAAAGGAATTGTCGGTCTCGCGCTTTCTCAAGCGCATCCCCACCGAGCGCATGAGCCCCGCCGAAGGCGAAGCCACGGTCTGCGGCACCTTCATCGAAACCGACGACCAAACCGGCCTGGCCACCCGAGTCGAACCAGTCCGACTCGGCGGCCGCCTCAGCCGGTCCCTGCCCACAGTGTAAAGGGGTCTGGGGCCTGAGGCCCCAGCGGGTCCAGGGCGGAGCC
>CAIOBP010000029.1 GCA_903856295.1 uncultured Rhodospirillales bacterium
GGGCATCAACAGCTTGGTCCAGGCAGCCAAGGCCAAGGCACGGGGATACCGCTCTACCCGCAACCTGGCCGCGATAATCTACCTCGTCGCCGGAAAGCTAGAACTCAAGCTACCCACGTGAAACAGCGAAGAGCCAAAAAGCGCATTACCGATCTACTCTGGCTGTGGATCATGGGACACATCGTAAACTTTGATAAGGAAATGCGGCCATTTCTGCAACGCCGCCGCTCGGTCCAACCGGTCAAGCCCATGCCGGGCAACACCCCCGGCGACACGGATGGCTATCAGATACCGTTTCAGGAAGCCGGAAAATCCTTGGCTGTTCAGGTGGTCGGCACCGAACAATTCATCGGCATTTCGTTCCGGGGACAGGCATATATGGCCGACGCCCCACTCGTGGCCAAGGCGTGCGAGATCATAAATGCCTCTTCGACCTCAACCATCGTGGCGAATTTGCAAGAACTCAGGGATTTCGATGCCTACTTCCTTGGCCACCTGCTGACGCTGCTTGGAACCTTCGCAGAGGGCGGCAGAGGCACCTATCTGGTCCTGGGCAGTTCCGGGCCGTGCACGGCCCGACTCAAGCGACTGGGCATCGACCAGATCATCCGGTCGTTCCCGTCGACCGGCGATTTTTATCAGGAGGTCGGCTTTCAAACCTGAAGACGCGGCATGGGCCGGAGCGTACGCCCCGGCCCGCCGTTTTTGCGTCTTATTTGCCGCCGCCCAGTTCGTGGACGTACACGGCCAACTGCTTGATGGTCGGATCGTCGAGGCGCTTGGTCCAGGACGGCATGACGCCGGCCCGGCCCTTGCTGATCGTTTCCACCAGGGTCTTCTTGTCGCCGCCATAGAGCCAGATGCCGTCGGACAGGGCGGGAGCGCCCATGTCCTGATTGCCCTGGGCCTTGTCACCATGACAGGCGGCGCAGTTCTCCGCGAAGATCGGAGCGCCACGGGTGGCGCCCGCGGCGTCGGCGGTCTTGGTGCTGAGTGACAGCACATAGTCCGCGACGTCGCTGATCTGCGCGGCGGTCAGCTTGGCCGGAGCGCTGTCGGTCGCCCAGGCCGGCATGGCGACGCCGGGCCGGGTTTCCGCATCGTCGGTGGCGCGGATGCCGTGCTTGATCGTGGTGTAGATGTCGGCCAGCGTGCCGCCCCACAGCCACTTGTCGTCGGCCAGGTTGGGGAAGCCGGGATTGCCCTGGCCGCCCGCGCCGTGGCACGGCACGCAGTTGACACCAAACGCCGCCTTGCCGCCGGCAAGGGCGAAGTTCAGCAGATCCGGCGCCTTGCGGATGTCGTCGAGCGACGAGGAGGCGATGCGGTCGGTGAACCCCGACTGAGCCTTCTTGGCGTCGGCGATCTTCTGCTCGACCTCGACCCGCTGCGTCCAGCCGAGAATGCCCGCGGTGTGCCAGGTGCCCATCGGCCAAGCCGGATAGAGCACCCAATAAACCAGCGACCACGCGCAGCAGACGTAGAAGATGTACAGCCACCACCGGGGTACCGGGTTGTTCAACTCCTTGATGCCGTCCCACTCATGGCCCGTGGTTTCGACACCGGAGACTGGGTCTTTCTCTTGTTTAGCCACGGCCTGTGCCTCCTTGCCCCTCGTCGTCCAACGGAATCCTGCCTGCGTGTTCAAACTTCGCGCGGTTACCCGGCCACATCGCGTAGACGATGATGCCGATGAACACCATAACCAGCCACACGGTCCAGTAGGCGTGCAGCATCGCGCCGAGTTGCGTCAAATCCATGAGACTTCTCCCCGGCTATTGGCGCAGTTGCTCGGGCTTGACGTCGGTGAAGTTCACCAGCGTGCCCAGCATTTGCAGGTAGGCGATCAGCGCGTCCATTTCGGTGACACCCTGCTCGCCGGTGAAATTGGCCACCACCGCCTTGGGATAACGCTTCAGCAGCCCGCTGGCATCGCCCTCGGGGTTGATCTGCATGGCGAGATCGGCCTTGGCGTTGGCGATCATCTCGGGGGTGTAGATCGGCTTCTTGCCGCTGATGAAGTTCAGGGTCTTCATGTGATCCTGAACATCGTCGAACTTCAGGGGCCGGGACTTCATCCACTGATAGGTCGGCATCACCGACTCCGGCACCACCGCGCGGGGGTTGACCAGATGGGCGGTATGCCATTCGTTGGAGTACTTGCCACCGACCCGCGCCAAATCCGGCCCCGTACGCTTGGAGCCCCACTGGAACGGGTGGTCATACATGCTCTCCGCCGCCAGCGAGTAGTGACCGTAGCGCTCGACCTCGTCGCGGAACGGACGGATCTGCTGGCTGTGGCACAGGTAGCAGCCCTCGCGGACATAGATATTCCACCCGGCCAGCTCCAGAGGAGAGTACGGGCGCATGCCGTCGACCTTTTCGATGGTGGATTCGATGGTGAACAAGGGCAGAATCTGCACCATGCCACCGATCGACACCGTGATCAGGACGAGGATGAACATCAAAACGACGTTCTTTTCGATCTTGTGATGGATCGTGTCTTTGTCTTGAGCCATGAGTTCAGTCCTCCATCCTCAAGCGGCCACGGCGACCGGGCCGGTGACATACGGCTTTTCAGTCCGCACATCGCCCTTGATGGTCCGGTAGACGTTGTAGGCCATGATCAGCGCGCCGCTGAGATAGAACAACCCACCCAAAGCGCGGATTTCGTAGAACGGATGCATCGCCGCCACCGTTTCCACGAACGAATACTGGAGGAATCCCTGGGCGTCGTAGGCCCGCCACATCAACCCCTGCATGATGCCAGACACCCACATGGCGCAGATGTAGAGAATGATGCCAATGGTCGCCAGCCAGAAGTGCAGGCTGACCAAGCGCAGCGAATACAGCCGCTCCCGCTTCCACAGCTTGGGAATCATGTGGTAGAGCGCGCCGAAGCTGACGAAAGCCACCCAGCCGAGAGCGCCGGAGTGGACATGGCCAACCGTCCAGTCGGTGTAGTGCGACAGGGCGTTGACCGGCTTCACCGCCATCAGTGGCCCCTCGAAGGTGCTCATGCCGTAGAAGGCGATCGAGGTCACCAGGAAGCGGATGATCGGATCGGTGCGGAGCTTATCCCACGCCCCCGAGAGGGTCATGATGCCGTTGAACATGCCGCCCCACGAGGGCATCCACAGCATCACCGAGAAGGTCATGCCGAGGGTCTGGGTCCAGTCGGGCAGCGAGGTGTAATGGAGATGGTGCGGCCCGGCCCAGATGTACATGAAGATCAGCGACCAGAAATGCACGATCGACAGCCGGTACGAGTAAACCGGACGCTCGGCCTGCTTGGGCACGAAGTAGTACATGATGCCGAGGAAGCCGGCGGTCAGGAAGAAGCCGACCGCATTATGGCCGTACCACCACTGCACCATCGCCGACTGCACGCCCGAAACCACCGAGTAGCTCTTGGCCCCGAGCAGCGACACCGGCACGTTGACATTGTTGCCAAGATGCAGCAGCGCCACCGTGATCATGAAGCCGAGGAAGAACCAGTTGGCCACATAAATGTGGGGTTCCTTGCGCTTGGCCAGGGTGCCGACGAAAGCCGCGATGTAGGTGACCCACACCACGGTCAACCACAGATCGGCGTACCATTCCGGCTCGGCATATTCCTTGCCCTGGGTGATGCCCATGACATAGCCCGAGGCCGCCATCAGGATGAACGCCTGATAGCCCCAGAACAGGAACCCCATCACGCCCTCGCCGCCCCAGACCCGCGCCCGGCAGGTGCGCTGGACGACGTAGAACGAGGTGGCGAACAAGGCGCTGCCGCCGAAGGCGAACACCACGCCGGAGGTATGCACCGGACGGAGCCGCCCGAAGCTGGTCCACTCCAGCCCAAGATTAAGCGCCGGAAACGCCAGTTCCGACGCGATGTAGACACCCATGGTCATGCCGATGATGACCCAGAACACCGCCGCAACCGAGAAATAGCGGATGTATTTATCCGCATATTGCCCGGTTTGAGGTGCCGCTCCCGGTGTTGCTGCCAGTTCCGTCATTCACATCTCCTTTGATGAAGTCGGCGAACCCTGCCCCGGCGGCATGCTGAACCGGGAGGACGCCGACCGCCCCTTTCGCCACTTCGCGCACGTCCATTCGCATTCGAAGATGTCCGCGCGAACCCTATCGTGCTCGGAGTTGACCGATATCAATCACACACCAAACGTAAGGGTACTCGCAAGTACAAATCAAGGGGTTTTTTATATATTAATATAATATTACTGATAGATATAACATAAAGTGCGTCAGCCAATACTTAGGACAGCACAAAGCAACGCCGACCAATTCAGGCCGAACGCCAAACAATATCGATGCTATTCTAGAGAACCCTGCCGTGCGGACGCGTGTGGCAAACGGCACGCGTTCGAATCCAGCCGGTGCCACCGCAACCGGGACCGGAACCGTCAGGCGGATGCGGGGGGAGCCCGGCTTCGGGTCTGGAAGCGGAACAGGGTGCGCGGAAAGATTTCGGCGCGAACCGCGAAATCGTCGCCACTGTCGGCGACGACATCGAACACCTCAAGCGCCCCCGCAAGAACCGGCACCTCACACTGAGGGGCCTGCCCCCAGCACTCGGCGCAGCGATAACTGCCCTGGTGCTTGGTCTGGTCGCCGGAATCCTCCACCAGCACGGTCCGGGCGCCCTCGCCGGTACAAACCGGGGTCCAGCCCGCGGCGGCGTGGGCCGAGGACAGCCCCAAAGGCAGCGGCATCCAGGTCAGCAGGCACAGCAACACCGACGCCAGGGACGCTCTGCGCCTGCCCGACGGACGGCCTCGCCAGTACCAGCCTTTGCTGCCCCACCCCATGCTGCCCGACCTTCATGACTTCCGGCCGCCCCCATCCCCGAGGCGGGAGCCGCGCGCGGCCTTCAACGACGGTTGATCGACGACTACCTGTTAAGACTAGCAGGTTCAGCGCCGGGTATCCACATCGTTTTTAGGGTCAGCCCCGCGTTCCGGTTCGGGGTGATCGTCATCGTCGAAGAGGATGCGATTGGCGGCGCCGTCGAGATCGTCAAACTGACCGCTCTTGAGCGCCCAGAGGAAGCCGGCCAGCCCGAGCAGCCCGAGCCCCAGCGCCGCGCACATCAGATAGACCAGTTCGGACATTCGGGTTTCCTCCCGCGCCGCCGGAGCGGTTCAGGCGCAAGGCGTTGACGATGACCAGCACCGACGAGGTCGACATCGAGACCGCGGCGATCAGCGGCGTGACCAGCCCGCAGACCGCGAGCGGCACGGTCACCAGATTATAGAGAATGGCCAGGGCGAAGTTCTGGCGCACCAGGATTTCGGACCGGCGCGCCACCGCCAGCGTCTCGACCACCGGCGCCAGCAGCCGGCCCTGAAACACCGCATCGGCGACGGTCTGACTGACATCGACCGCCGACGAGGGCGACATCGAGACCGCGGCGGCGGCCAGCGCCGGCGCGTCGTTGAGGCCATCGCCGACCATCAGCACCGTCCGCCCCGCGGCGGCCAGCGCCGCAAGATGCGCGGTCTTGCCCGCCGGGGTCAGCTCGGCATGCCATTCGGCGATCCCCAGACGGCCGGCGACATCCCCGGCCACCGCCGGGCGGTCCCCCGACAGCAGCAGAATCCGGTAGCCGGCGGCGGCAAGCTGGGCCACCACGCTGGCGGCGTCGGCGCGCGGCTGATCGAGGAAGGAGAAGCGCACCGGCGCCCATCCAGGCCGGGCCAGCCACAATTCCGGCCCGCACACTTCCGGCCCCCAGACTTCCGGTCCAACATCTCCGCCCGCTGCGCCAGCCCCGGCGAAGCGGCGATGCCCGAGGCGGACCTCCCCCTCGGGCGTCTCGAGGCTCAGCCCGGCACCGGCACTCTCGCGCACCCCGGCCGCCACCGCGACCTCGGGCGCCGCCCGCGCCAGCGCCCGCGCCAGGGGATGGCGGCTGGCTCCGGCCAGGGCCGCGGCGAGAGCCAGGGCTTCCGGCTCCACGCCGTCCCGGCACAACTCGGGCCGGCCTTCGGTGAGGGTGCCGGTCTTATCGAAGGCGATGGTGTCGACCCGGGCCAGCCGCTCCAGCGCCGTCGCCGATTTCAGCAGAATGCCCCGGTGCATCAGCCGCCCCGAGGCGATCACCTGCACCACCGGCACCGCCAGCGCCAGCGCGCACGGACAGGTGATGATCAGCACCGCCACCGCGATCAGCAGCGCCGGCTGCCAAGCCAGCCCGCCCACGAACACCCAGCCGAGAAAGGTCAGCAGCGCCGCCAGATGAACCACCGGGGCGTACATCCGCGACACCCGGTCGGCGATCGCGACATGGCGGGCGCGCCCCTGCCCCGCCACCTCCATCAGGCGAACGATTTCGGCCAGCAGCGTGTCCTCGCCCACCGCCTCGACCACCAGATGCAGCGGCGCGGTGAGATTGAGGGTGCCGGCGAACAGCCGCTCGCCCGGACGCACCACCACCGGCGTGGTTTCGCCGGTAATCAGGCTGGTGTCGAGATCGGAAACGCCGAAACTCACCCGCCCATCCACCGGCACGCGCTCGCCGGTCGTGACCAGTACGGTCATGCCGACCCGCACCGCCTCGGGCGGCAGCACCGCCAGTTGCCCCCCCTCGCGGATCACCGTCACCGCCGAGGCCCCGAGCGACAGCAGATGCTCGGCCGCCGACCGCGCCCGGCCGCGCGCCCGCTGGTCGAGATAGCGGCCGATCAGCAAAAAGAACAGCAGCGAAATCGCGCTGTCGAAATACGCGTGCTCGCCGCCCCGAATGGTCTCGGCCAGACTCATCAGGGTGGTCAGGGTGACGCCGATCGAGATCGGCACATCCATGTTGGTCCGCCCCGCCGCCAGCGCCGTCAGCGCCGAACGCAGGAACGGCCGCAGGGCGCAGACGATGGCGGGCAGCGCGATCAGCGCCGAAAACCAGTACATCAGCGAGCGGGTCGCCGGCCCCATGCCCTGGGAATAGCCGGCCCAGATGGCCACCGACAGCAGCATGACGTTGGCGGCGGCGAAACCGGCCACCGCCAGGGCGCGCAACAGCTCCTTTTCGATCACGGTGTCGCCGTGGGCGAGCCGGCGCGGATCGAACGGCGCCAGACGGTAACCGAGCCGGGCGAGGGTGGCGGTGAGCACGTTGGCCTCGGCCGCCTCCGGGCGCCAGCGCAGGGTCAGGCGCCGGGTGGTCATATTGAGCCGGCCTTCGAGCACGCCGGGCTGCCGCGCCAGCACCGCCTCGATCAGCCAGACGCAGGCCCCGCATTGCAGACCGTCGACCATCAGGTGCAGGCTGGCGCTGCCATCGGCAGCGGTGCGGACGTGGGCGGAATAATCGACGGTCACCGCCGCCTCGTCGGGACGCATCGGCTTGGCCGCCGGGTCCAGACTGCGCCGGGCATAGTATCCGCCCAGCCCGAGACCGCGCACCAGCGCGTAGGCCCCGGCGCAGCCGGGGCAGCAGAAGCGCCGGTCTTCGGAGCCCCCGCTTCCGGCCGCGCCCAGCGGCAAGCCGCAATGGGCGCAGACCGAAAGGCTCAGCTCTTCAGCCACACCCGCTCGACCTTCTGGTAGTTCCCCGTGGAGTGGCGGGCCTCGAGGCGCACGTCCCAGACACCGGGCAGGGGCACCACCACGTCGGCGCTGTAGCGCCCGCTGCCATCTCCGGCCAGCTTGGCGCGGCTGTCGACTCCCGACTTGGTCGGACGCATGAAGCTGACCATCACCTCGGCATCGGTCAGCGGCTGCCCCGCCCGGTCCTTGAGATCGACATCGAGCCGGCCCTTGAGGCCGCTGGCGCTGGTGAAGGTCATCTTGACCTGCCAGCCGCGCTCGGCCTGGGCCTTGGCCGCCGCCAAGGCGAGATTGTAGTGCGCCCCTTCATCGGAGGCATGCTCGGAGGTCAGGCCGCTGAAGGACGACAGCGCGAAATGAACCAGCAAGCCGTTGACGGCGAACACCACCACGAAGGGCGCCGCGATCATCCAGGGAATGTACCAGCCGGGCTGACGCGGACGGCGGGGAGAGAACAGTCGAGAGAGGAACTGTGTCATGGCAAGAGCACCTTCCCGATTACGGACCCATGAAGCTGGTGTCGTAGCTGTCGGTGATGGCGTCGGTTTCCGAATGCACCACGAACCGCAGCGGCGTCGCCGGACCCGACAGCGCCTCCCGGGGCACCCGCACCGTCAGCCGGTAGGTGGCGACCGCGTCCGGGGCCACCGCGAGGTGCAGGGTGGCCACCGGGGTTTCATCGACCCCCGAGACCACCATCCTGGCGCCGGGAATGCCCTCCAGCGTCACCGCGTATTTGTGGGCGTCGCGGGTGAGGTTGGACACCCGGAAGGTGAAACCGTTCATGATCTCGCCGCCGGCCAGCCGGACATACAGCGGCGCCCGGTCGCGCAGCAGGCTGACATGGAGCAGCGAGCGTTCGGCATAGGTGGTCACCATGAACACCCCGACCACCAGCAACAGCGCCATGTACAGCAGCGTGCGCGGACGGAGCAGACGGTAGCGCGGCGTCTGGCCGGCGGCGCAGGCGTTCTGGGCGTTGAGGGTGTCGAAGGCGATCAGCCCCTTGGGCCGGCCGATGCGCCGCATGACGTCGTCGCAGGCGTCGATGCACAGGGCGCAGCCGATGCACTGCAACTGCGAGCCGTCGCGAATGTCGATGCCGGTCGGACAGACGTGCTGGCAGGCGCGGCAATCGATGCAGTCGCCCAGCCCCTGGGCCTTGCGCTGCTCCCAGTCCAGCGGCCGGCGCAGCGCCCCGCGCCCCTCGCCGCGCCAGGCGCGGTAGCTGACGATCAGGCTCTCCTCGTCCTGCATCGCCGACTGGAAGCGCGGCCACGGACACATGAAGGTGCAGGTATGCTCGCGCAGGAAGCCGGCGAGGAAATAGGTGATGGCCGACAGCCCGAAAATCATGCCGATGGTCGCGCCCGAGACGGTACCGGCAATGACGTCATGAACCAGCGTCGGCGCATCGTAGAAATAGAAGATGAACCAACCGCCGGTGAGCAAGGCGATGGTCAGCCAGATCGCGTGCTTGCCCAGCTTGAGCAGGGCGGTGTTGGTGGTCATCGGCGCCAGATCGCGCCGGATGCGCTCGTTGCGATCCCCCTCGATCCAGCGCTCGACCTGCATGAACAGGTCGGTCCACAGGGTTTGCGGACAGGCGTAGCCGCACCACAGCCGCCCGAACATCGCCGTGGTCAGGAACAGCACGACCGCGCTCAAAATCAGGATAAACGTGATGTAATAAATCTGCTGGGGCCAGATTTCGATATTGAACATGAAAAAGCGGCGGCCATCGAAGTCGAACAACACGGCCTGATCCGCGATTCCCGGCCCGCGATCCCAGCGCAGCCAGGGCAGAACGTAATAAAGACCCAAAATCACCGTCAGCACGGCCCACTTGACCGTGCGATGCGGCCCACGAACCGACCGGGGCTGAACCTTTTTATGCGCTGCGAAAAGAGACGACTGCTCGACGGCGGTATCAGCGGTATCGCGACCCATCAAATTCGCTCCCCAGGTTGAGCCCGGGCATCCTGCCATCGGCGGTCCGCGCTTGCCACAAGAAAAACCCTACGCCCCGCATGGCTGTAATGACGAATGACCGGGCAACGCGCCGCCAGCGTAAATGATTTGATAATCTTTCTGGAATAGTCCACATGGAAGCCCTCGCCCCGGCGCACCGGAACCGGCCATTCACACCGCATAAGGGAGACTCCGTATGTTCGGAAGTAAGATTGAAACCATTGGAATTCTCGGCGGTCTGCTGGCGCTGGTCGGCATCATCGCCTCTCTGTTCATTGATCCGGCGGCCACTGTCGTGATCTACACCCTGCTGGCGTGGGCCAACGTGCTGGTCGTGATCATGATTTGCGACCCGTTCGGCACCCAAAGCTCGAAGTGACCGGCGCGCCGGCCGGGGTGCCACCCGGGCCGGCGCACAGCACCGCTTCGCCGCCGCTCAGAACGCCGCCAGCCGCCACGCCAGCCACGCAAGAAAGCCGGCGTTGGCGGTCATGAGGGCGGGCGTCACCCGGGTCAGCGCCGCCCGCCATGTCCGGCCGGCGGCGTGGCCGGCAAGCGCCACCGCGACCAGCGCCGGCACCGTTCCCGCCGCGAAGACCAGCAGCCCCGCCGCCCCTGCCAACGGATCGCGGGTCGCCGCCGCCGCCGCCAGGGCGCTGTAGAGCAGCCCGCAGGGCAGGAAGCCCAAGGCCAGCCCCACGCAATAGCCGCGCCAGCCCACCGGCCCCGCCGTGCCCCACAGCGGCCGGACCAGACCGGCCAGCGCCGCCGCCACGGCGGCGCTCCAGCGCGGCGCCCGCGTCCCCGGCCGCAGCGCCCCGAGCCGCACTCCGGCCGCGGCCAGAAAGCCCGCCGCCGCAACGCCCAGCAGCGCGACGCTCAGCCAGCGCACCCCTTCGAGGGCGCCGAAGCGGCCGGCGAACCAGGCCGCCAGCGCCCCGAGCACCGCATAGGTGCTGGCGCGCCCCACATGATACGAGAGGAGCAGAGAGCCGCACAGCCGGTGCCGCTCCGACAGGCCGTGGGCCGGCACCGCCTCCAGCCGCGCCCCGACCTGACCGAGCACGAAGGGACCGCACATCACGGCGCAGTGGCCAACACTGCCGGCCAGCCCGGCGAAGAACAGCGACGCGATCAGGCCGCCATGCGCCCCGACCGCGACCCGGCAATGGGCAAAGCCGTTCTCAAGCAGCAGAATGGCGCCCGAAGCATCCATGGCGGCGGCGCCTCCGCTGCGGTTTCAAGACCCGGTCTGAGGCCGGCACGCTTCGATGGCTTCGTCGATGACATTGCGCAGCTTGCGCACATAGACGACATCGCGATGGCGGAGCAGTACCTGCTTGCCCCGCTCGGTGACCAGCACCAAGTCGCATTTCTGGCAGACGATCCAGATCGTCACCGCCGCGAGCCCGAGCCCGAGCAACAGTTCCCCCCGATCCTGCAACAACAGACCGACGACCGCGATGCCCAGCCCGAAGAACGCGATCAGCGACAGGAAAATCTTTTCCTCGATCCCGGTGCCGCCGCGAATGCGCATCTCCGTGATCGCCGCCACCGGATACGACGCTCCACCCGCCACCACCTGATCGGCGGTGACGGTGACCAGATCATCCTGAAAGAGGGGCTGCTCCGATATCGTCATGACTGGTTTCTCATGATGCTGCCCCCGTGCCGCCATCCGACACAGGGAAAAAGGCGCCGGACGCGGATGATACTCCGGTCCGGCGCCTTCCGCCAATGGCCTCATACTCTCGGATCGATGGGATCAGAGATGCGTCAGCGCCGGATTGCCGAAGTGGCTTTGATATTCGGCAAGCGCGCGCTCTTCATCGAACTCGCGCTCCATCTTGGCCACCACCACCGTGGCCACGCCGTTGCCGACCAGATTGGTCAGGGCGCGGGCTTCCGACATGAAGCGATCGACGCCGAGCAGCAGCGCCAAGCCCTCGATCGGCAGCGCCCCGGTGGCCGCCAGGGTCGCCGCCAGAGTGATGAAGCCGCCGCCGGTGACCGCCGCCGCGCCCTTGGAGGTCAGCATCAGCACCAGCAGGATCGAGATCTCCTGCCCGATGGTGAGGTCGATGTTGTAAGCCTGGGCGATGAAGATGGCGGCCATCGAGAGATAGATCGAGGTGCCGTCGAGATTGAAGGAATAGCCGGTCGGGATCACCAGACCGACCACATGCTTGGAGCAGCCGAAGCGCTGGAGCTTCTCCATCATCCGCGGCAGCACGGACTCCGAGGACGAGGTGCCGAGCACGATCAGCAGCTCCTCCTTGATGTAGCCGAGGAAGCGCCAGATGCCGAAACCGCTGACGCGGGCGATCAGACCGAGCACCACGAAGATGAAGACGATCATGGTGATGTAGACCGCCGCCATCAGGGTGCCGAGCTGGGCCAGCGAGGCGATGCCGTACTTGCCGATGGTGAAGGACATCGCACCGAAGGCGCCGATCGGCGCCAGCTTCATCACGATGTTGATGACACCGAACAGGGCGGCGCCGCTCTTCTCCAGAATGATCTCCACCGGCTTGCCTTTTTCGCCCATCGCCGCCAGGGCGACGCCGAACAGAATGGCGAAGAGCAGAATCTGCAGAATCTCGCCCTTGGCGAAGGCGCTGATGACGTTGTCGGGAATGACATTCATCAGGAAGTCGACGGTGGAGTGCGCCTTGGCCTCGTTGGCGTATTTGGCCACCTCGGCCGCCTTGGCGGCGGTGGCGCTGGCGCTGGCGTTGATGCCCATGCCGGGCTTGACCAGATTGACCACCACCAGACCGATGCCGAGCGCGATGGTCGACACCACCTCGAAATAGATGATCGCCTTGAGCCCGACCTTGCCGACCTTGCGCATGTCGCCGATCGAGGAAATGCCGGTGACCACGGTCAGGAAGATGATCGGGCCGATCACCATCTTGATCAGCTTGATGAAGGCGTCGCCCAGCGGCTTCATGTCGGTGGCGATCGACGGGTAGAAATGCCCGAGCAGCACGCCGATGATGATCGCGACGACCACCTGGAAATAGAGCACCCGGTAGAACGGCATCTTCTCCTTGAACGGCGCTTCCGCCTCTTCCATCTCGATTCCCATAAGCGTTCCCTCGGACATGTTTTTGCGTGGGGAGCCGACGCGGCTCCGGCTTGGTCGCATCCAGGCAGCAAGGAACAGGCCAACCGCCGTTTCGGCGGAAGTGCTGGACAACGCCCCCTGATCTGTGCGGAAATCCACACACCGGCCGGGCATCCCGTGCCGGAATCCGCTCAGGACCGGCCATGTCCGAACAACCGGACCCCGAACTCATCTTCGGCCTGTCGCCCGGCGAGGCGATCGCCGCCTTGCGCCTGACGTTGCTGGCCGGGCTGGCGGTGGCGCTGCCGCTGATTTCGCTGGCCTGCGGCAGCTGGGAGGCCGGCCGGGCGCGCGCCGAGCTGATCGCCGAGACCCGGGGCACCCTGGAAATCTTCCGGGCCAATCTGGTGAGCGAGCGGGAAAAACACGAGGCGGTGCCGTTTCTGCTCGCCCAGGCCGATGAAATCGCCACCCTGCTCGCCCACCCCACCCCCGGCGGCATCGACCACCTCAACCACCGGCTCGCGGCCACCGCCGAAGCGGTTCATGCCGCCGCGCTCTACGTGGTCGACGCCGCCGGCACCACCCTCGCGGCCAGCAACTGGAGCGCCGGCGCCAGCTTCGTCGGCAAGAATTTTTCCTATCGCCCCTATTTCCAGGCCACGCTCCGGGGCGAGGTCGGACGCTATTTCGCCCTTGGCAGCTCCTCGCACCAGCCGGGCTATTACATTGCTTATCCGGTGCGGCCCGAGGGCCGCAGCCGCGGCGCTTATCCGGTGCGGCCGGACGAGCGCAGCCTCGGCGCCGTCGTGATCAAGCTGGGCATGGAGCGGGTCGAACAGAGCTGGACCGCCGACAGCAACCGGGTGATCGTCACCGACGCCGATGGCGTGATCATCATCACCAACACCCCCGGTTGGCGCTATCACAGCCTCAAGGCCCTGGAGCCGGCCGATCTCGAGCGCATTGCCGCCAGCCAGAAGTTCCCCGAGATCCGGATCGAGCCGCTGCCGGTCAACGACCAGCCGCTCGATCCGGTGCCAGCCTTCGATGCCGGCGAGACCATCGGCATCGGCGATGTCGAGAACGGCGCCCGGGGCGCCCGCTATGTCGTGGTCTCCAGCCCGGTGCCGGGCACCGACTGGAGCTTGTCGCTGCTGCTCGACACCCGGGCGATTCAGAGCCGGGCCATGGCGGCGGCGGTGATCGGCGGTTTCGGCACCGTGATCCTGATCCTCGCCGGTTTCCTGCTGTTGCACCGCTGGATGCGCTCCCACGAGCGCGGCGCCGATCAGCGCCGGGCGCGCGCAGACCTCGAGCGCCGCGTCGCCGCCCGCACCGCCGACCTCGCCCGCGCCAACGAAAACCTCCGCGTCACCCAAAACGAACTGGTGCAGGCGGCCAAGCTGGCGGCGCTCGGGCAGATGTCAGCCAGCGTCGCCCACGAGATCAACCAGCCGCTGGCGGCGATCCGCGCCTACGCCGACAACGCCATGGTGCTGCTGGAGCGCGGCCGCGTCGACACCCTGCGCGACAACCTCGCGGAAATCACCGGGCTGACCCGGCGCCTCGCCGCCATCACCCAGCAGCTCAAGGGCTTCGCCCGCAAGGCGGCGGGAACCCTGGGACCGGTCAACCTCGCCGAAGCGGTCGACTCCGCCCTGACCCTGCTCGGCCACCGGCTGCGCGGCGAAGGCGTCCGGGTCAGGCTGGAAACGCCCTCGGCCGCAGACGGCCCGCCGCCGCTGGTGATCGGCGAGGACGTGCGCTTGCAGCAGGTGCTGGTCAACCTGTTCGGCAACGCCGTCGACGCCATGAAGGGGCGGCCCGAACGGCTGCTGAGCATCACGATCGCGCCAACGCCCGGCGCCACGCTGCTGACCGTGCGCGACACCGGCCCCGGCATCGACGCCGCCGCCCTGCCCCGCCTGTTCGAGGCCTTCTTCACCACCAAGGGGCTGGGCAGCGGCTTGGGACTTGGTCTGTCGATTTCGGCGGGCATCGTCCACGAGTTCGGCGGCAGCCTCGCCGCCGCCAATCATCCCGAGGGCGGTGCGCTCTTCACCCTGACCTTGCAACCCCCGACGTCAACTGGTCCCGTGGAGCCATCCCGATGAGCGCAACCGGCCCCGTCCTGCTGATCGACGACGAAAGGGCGATCCGGCTGGCCGGCGCCCAGACCCTGGAACTGGCCGGCTTCGCGGTCGAAACCCGCGACAGCGCCGAGCAGGGGTTGGCACTGCTGTCGGCCGACTGGCCGGGCATGGTGATTTCCGACGTTCGCCTGCCCGGCATGGACGGGCTCGCCCTGCTGAAACGCCTGCGCGACATCGACCCCGACTTGCCGGTGGTGCTGATCACCGGCCATGGCGACATCGCCATGGCGGTGCAGGCGATGAAGGACGGCGCCTTCCACTTCATCGAGAAGCCCTGGCCCGCCGATCATCTGATCGAGGTGGTGCGGCGGGCGCTGGAGACCCGGCGGCTGGTGCTGGAGAACCGCGCGCTCCGCGCCCAACTGGCCGGCGCCGGCTCGATCATCGGCCGCAGCCCGGCGATCGAGCGCATGCGCCAGACCATCGCCGCCATCGCCGACACCGACGCCGATGTGCTGGTGCTCGGCGAAACCGGCTGCGGCAAGGAGTTGGTCGCCCGCGCCCTGCACGATCAGGGCGGCCGGCGCGGCCAGCCCTTCGTCGCCCTCAATTGCGGCGCCCTGCCCGAAACCCTGGTCGAAAGCGAGTTGTTCGGTCACGAGGCCGGGGCCTTCACCGGCGCCGTCAAGCGCCGGGTCGGCCGCATCGAATACGCCGATCGCGGCACCCTGTTTCTCGACGAAATCGAAAGCATGCCGCCGGCCCTCCAGGTCAAGATGCTGCGGGTGCTCCAGGAGCGTCAGGTCGAACCGCTGGGCGCCAACCGCTCGGTGGCGGTCAATGTCCGGGTGGTCGCGGCGACCAAGGTCGACCTGCAAGCCGCCGCCGCCGAGGGCCGCTTTCGCGAAGACCTGTATTACCGCCTCAATGTCGTCCTCCTGCGCATTCCGCCGCTGCGCCAGCGGCCGGAGGATATTCCGCTGCTGTTCCAGCATTTCGTGATGGAGGCGGTCCGGCGCTACCGGCGCGAGCCGCCGCCCTTCACCCCGGCCCTGGCCGCCCGCCTCGCCGGCCATCCCTGGCCCGGCAACGTCCGCGAGTTGCGCGCGGTGGCCGAACGGCTGGTGCTCGGCCTCGACGACGGCCTGGGCGAACAGGAGCCCGCCGGCGGCGACGCCCCCCGCCTGACCCTGCCCGAACAGGTCGACCGCTTCGAGAAAAGCGTGATCGAGGCCGAACTGGCGGCCCGGCGCGGCAACGTCAAGGCCACCCTCGAGGCCCTCGGCCTGCCACGCAAGACCTTCTACGACAAGTTGCGCCGGTACGGCCTCAGCCGTGGCGATTTCCTGGAATGACCCGGGACGCGCGGCGCGCCCGACCGAAAATGCCGCGGCAAAGGCCCAGACCATCGATCTTGCCGGTTTGAAAAACGCCGGACGAAGCGCCATACTCGGACTCGGCACTCCACGTGGCCATGGTCGGCCGTGAACCCCGGAGACGGCAATGACCCCAGAGAAAGAGGCGGAACTTTTCGCCACCCTCGCCACCATCGGATCGCGGCTGGCAAGGATTGAAGACACCCTCGCGACCCATACCGCACAGTTCGCCGATCTGAGAGGCGACATCAAAGCGATCAACGCGCGGCTGGACGAGCAACGGGCTTGGCTGCAATCCACGGATCAGCGCTTCACCGCGATCATGGTGCCGCACCAGCCAAGAGCCTCCTGATCCCGCCGGCCGCCACCGGTCCGGACCCGCAAGCATCCCGCTCTGTCAGCGCCATGATTTTGCCGTCGTCTTCAGGCAGAGTGTCCGGATCGACATCGTTGGTTCGAGCCAAACGGGAGAGAGCCCCATGACTCCGCAAGAACGCGACCTGATCACGGACCTGTTCCGGCGCCTGCGCGACGCCGAGCCCGTCGCCCGGGACCGGGAGGCGGACGAGTTGATCCGCCAGCTCAGCACCAGCCATGCCGGCGCCGCCTACCTGCTGACTCAGACCGTCCTCGTCCAGGAACAGGCCCTGACCGCGGCCCAGACGCGCATCGAGGAGTTGCAGCGGCAAGTCGCCGCGGCGGCGGCCCGCCCCGCCGAGTCCGGCAGCTTCCTCGGCAGCGGCCTGGGCGGATTGTTCGGCGGCCGGCGGCAGGCGCCTCCGCCACCGCCGCCCCAAGCCGCGCCCTGGGGGGCCGCCCAGCCCCAGCAGCCTGGCCCCTGGGGCGCGCCGCAACCGGCCGGCGGCGGCTTCCTGCAATCGGCCCTGAGCACCGCCGCCGGAGTGGCGGGCGGCGCCCTGCTGTTCGAAGGCATCTCCCACATGTTCGGCGGCGGCGCCGCCAGCGCCGCGCCGCTGGGCTCGGTGGTACCGCCCCCGGTGATCGAGAACACCACGATCAACAATTACTACGGCGACCAGAGCGACGATAGCGGCGACTTCGACACCGGTTCGGACGGCGGCTCCTTCTTCGACGACGTCTAGTGGTGTGATACAACTCGATCGGGAACCGCTAACCCATCAGTGCTCAACGGCACGAGAACTGACCAGCGCCGGAGTTTCCCGGTACAGCTCGGGAAACAGGCGCTTGAGGTTCTCCACCTTCGGCCGGTCGATCGCGGCGATGTAGGGGTGGCCGGGGTGGAGAGTCGCGAAGTCCTGGTGATAACTCTCGGCGGGATAGAACGCCTCCAGGTGCTCGATCCGGGTCGCGATCGGATCGCCGAAGACCCCGGCCCGGTCGAGCTGGGCGAGGTAGCGTCCGGCAAGACGCCGCTGCTCCTCGTCACGCGCGAAGATCGCCGAGCGGTACTGCGTCCCGACATCGGCGCCCTGGCGGTTGAGCTGGGTCGGATCGTGGACCACCGAGAGGAAAATCCGCAGCAGCTCGCCAAGACTGACGACGCTGGGATCGTAGGTGATTTCGACCGCCTCGGCATGACCGGTGCGGCCGGAACTCACGGTTTCGTACTCGGCGGTTTCCTTGCGGCCGCCGGCATAGCCCGAAACGGCGTTGCGGACGCCGGGGACATGCTGAAACACCGCCTGCACGCCCCAGAAGCAGCCGCCGGCCAGCACCACGGTTTCGGAGGCCGGAGCGACCGCAAGCGGCGCGTCCTCGGCCGGTGCGGGGGCCAGGATCGCCCGCTCGGCCGCGCCCGCCGGAATCGTCCAGACCGCCAGCGCGGCGACCACAGACAGGATGACGGTCAGCATCGTTCATCTCCCTGAAGACGCGAGAAAACGGCGGCGCCTCCGCGCCGGGATCAGACGCTGATGTTGAGGTTCCGCCCCAGCGCGGGGTTGACCGGGGTGAAGTTCGCGGGCGTCGCCACCGGTTGGACCTTGGTGCCATCCGGGGTGCTGACGATGTTGGCGATCTTCTGGGGCGGCGTGGCGACGGTGCGATAGCCCACCACCGTCGGGGTGGAACAGGATGAGCCGCTGATGCCTGACATGGGTGTTCTCCTTGCTGTTGCCCGGCCTTCTGGCCGGTTTGGTATTGAAACAAAAGCCTGTTAACCGAAGGTGAACGCGAACGCCTGAACTCCCGGATCAAGGAATTCGATCTCGAAACTCCGCTCCCGACCCGGGTCGCTCTGCCGGATCAATTGATAGAGTCGTTGACTTGAGATAGTGCCGAATCCGTCGGCGTCCAGGTCGACGCCGTGGTCGCGGCCGGGCAGGGCGCCGTCGAGACGAATCCGGAAGCGCACTGGCGTGCCGTCCTCGCCCGGTCCGAGCACCAGATGCAGGTCGCGGCCGTGAAAGCGGAAGACGATCCGGCCGCCGGCCGCGCCCAGCACCGCCCGCTCGGGCTCCACCGTCCACGCCCCGGCCAGCGCCCATTCATTCGGCCCCAGGGTCGCGGGCGTGGCGTAGAGCTGGCGCCGGTCGCGCACGATACCACCGGGCGACTGGAAGCTCTCGGCGCGCTGGTACCCGATGTAGGTTTCCGGCGAGCGGGCCACCCCGGCGGCGGACGGCGCCTGTATGCCCTCGGCCCGCACCGTCATGGCGCCCGCCCCGGCGGCGGCCTTGCCGGCCTCGGCCAGCAACTGGCGGATGACCTGCTCCGACTGCTGGTATTCGCCCTCGCCGAAATGGTGAAACCGGATGCGGCCCTGGGCATCGATGAAATAATGCGCCGGCCAGTAGCGGTTCCTGAAGCCGCGCCACAAGGCATAGTCGTTGTCGAGGGCCACCGGGTAGGTGAGCTTCAGATCGCGCACCGCCCGGCCGACATTGTCGGGGCTCTTCTCGAACGCGAATTCCGGCGCGTGGACGCCGATCACCACCAACCCGGCTTGCCGGTAGGTCTCCGCCCAGGCCCGGACATAGGGCAGCGAGCGCAGGCAATTGATGCAGGAGTAGGTCCAGAAATCCACCAGCACGACCTTGCCGCGCAGCCCCTCGGCGGTCAGCGGCGGCGAATTCAGCCAGGCGGTGGCCCCAGCCAGCGACGGCAGCACCCCCTCGACCGGCAGGTCCTGGGCCGCCGGCAAGTCCTGGGCCACAGAAAGCACCGGCGGCGCGGCCGGCATCGGCATCGGCCCGAGCCGGTCGAGCAGGCCCTGCTCCAGCGCCGAGGTCCCGGCCACCGAGGCCCGGCTGAGCAGACCGGTATCGAGTCCGAGCGCGATGGCGGCAACCCCGGCCAGCACGGCGGCACCCAAGCCGCGCCGCACCCAGTCTCCGGCCCCGAGCGACCGCTTCATCGCCGCGAACACCCGCCCGCCCAGCAGCAGCGCCGCCGCCAGCGAAGTCGCAGCTCCGGCGGCGTAGGCGGCCAGCAGCAGCGAGGTCTGGACGCTCGCGCCCTGAAGCGCGGCCCCGGTCAGAATCAGCCCCAGGATCGGCCCGGCGCAGGGCGCCCACAGCAGACCGGTGGCGACACCGAGCAGCAGCGACGGCAGCACCGGCGACGCGACGGCGCCACCGCCGCCCGCCGCTTCCGAGAGCCGCGCCCCGAGCGCCACCAGCGGCCGGGTCAGGGCTCCGGCCAGCCCCGGCGCCAGCAGGGCGAGACCGAACACGGCCAGCAGAACCAGCGCCAGCGCCCGCCCGCTCTGATTGGCCTCGACCGCCCAGCCACCGCCCACCGCCGCCAGGGTGGCCACCCCGGCGAAGGTCAGAGCCATGCCGAGCAGCATCGGCAGGCCGCTTTTCACGAAGGGCTGATCGGCGCGGGCGAAGACGAAGGGCAGCACCGGCAAAATGCACGGGCTGAGGATCGTCAGCACCCCGGCGAGATATGAAAGGGTGAACAGCACCATGGCTTCGATCCTTCGCGTGATTCCCCATGGGCGGCTCGGCGGCAGTCGCCGCCGAGTCCGAATCCCGGCCGGTGCGACTCGTCGGGACGTGGCCTTACGCCGCGTCCGGCTTGAAGGTCATGGCCACACCGTTCATGCAGTAGCGCAGGCCGGTCGGCTGCGGTCCGTCGTCGAAGACATGGCCGAGATGTCCGCCGCACTGCCGGCAATGGACCTCGGTGCGGACCATGCCCAGTTTGCGATCCTCGGTAGTGGCCACCCCGCCTTCGAGCGGCGCCCAGAAGCTGGGCCAACCGGTCCCGCTGTTGAACTTGGTCTCCGAGGAGAACAGCGGCTGGCCGCAACCGGCGCAGGCGAAGCGGCCATGCCGGTGTTCGTCGTTGAGCGGACTGGAAAACGGCCGTTCGGTGCCTTCCTGTCGCAAGACCGCAAATTGTTCCGGGGTCAGCATGGCACGCCATTCCTCATCTGTGTGGGTGATTGCGAAGCGTCCGGCCGCCTGAGCGGACGAACGCGGCCCGCCACGGCCCAGAACCAGCAGCGCCAGACCGCCGCTTCCGGCCAACAGCAGCATTCGTCGCGTCATCATCGCCGGTGTCCTCCCGGGTTGGATTGCCCGAGAGACAATATGGAGCGCCGTTCGGGCTTTGTAAAATTCATCGGCACTATGGTTTCGATAGCCAACGGGAATGGTCGCGCCTACCTTCCCCCCTGTATCGGCCGGCAAAAACGGAGATCCTCGTGGAAGTCCATCAGGCGCGCTACTTCTTGGCGCTGTGCGACAGCCTCAACTTCACCCGCGCCGCCGCAGCCTGCGGCGTCACCCAGCCCAGCCTGACCAAGGCGATCAAGAAGCTGGAAGAGGAGCTGGGTGGCCCGCTGCTCCAGCGCGAACGCGGCCTGACCCACCTCACCGATCTCGGCCGCCGGATGCGCCCGCACATCGAAGCGCTGGTCACTGCCGGCGAGATGGCCCGGTTGGAGGCCGAAGCCTGGCGCCGCGTCGATCGCACTCCGGTCCGGCTGGGGGTGATGTGTACCATCGGCCCGACCCGGCTGATCCCGTTCCTCAAGCGGCTGCGCGCCGACGTGCCCTCTCTGGAAATCGACATCAAGGACGCGCCGGGCCAGGAGCTGGTCAAATTGCTCAACGAGGGCGACCTCGACGTCGCGCTGATCGCCTTGCCCAATCTCCCGGAGCGCTTCGACCAGCAACCGCTCTACCGCGAGCATTACATGGTCGCCTTTTGCCCCGGTCATCGCTTCGAAGCCATGGAGGTGGTACCGCTGCGGGAGCTGAACCAGGAGGACTATCTCAATCGCATCAACTGCGAATATCCTGAGCATTTCGACGCCCTGGGCATTCCCGATCCAGCGGCCGACGTCCGCATCCGCTATGCCACCGAACGCGAAGACTGGATTCAGGCCCTGATCCTGGCCGGTCTCGGTTGCGCCGTGATGCCCGAATTCCTGCCCATTCTGCCCGGCATCGCCACCCGCCTCGTCACCGAACCCGAAATCGTCCGCGAAATCCGGCTGGTTACCGTGGCCGGACGCCGGTTCTCGCCGGCCCTGACCTGCTTCATCGACCTCGCCCGCCGGCACCGCTGGAGCCATGCCTGACCCAACCGAGTCGCTGACCATCGCGCGGCGCCCCCTCGCGTTTGGCGCCGGCCCAAGCCGGCCGCATCGCGGTAAGCATCTGGTAACAAATGATGAAACATCACAAGACGATTCTTGCGCTGGCATTTTCGCGCAAATTGGCATAAGTTGGAGTGTCCTGCGCCAGAAGGCGCATCACATGTGGAGAATACCAATGTCAATCAGCGCTGTTTCCAGCTCTGCCGCCGCCAGCTCCTATCAACCGGTCCATGCTGCCGCCCGCGGCCGTGCGGACAAGGATGGCGACGAGGCAACCGAGTCCACCGCCAGCAAAGCCAAGGAGTCGGCTCAACCGCCGCCATCGAAGCCCGCGAATGCCAATCTCGGCACCCGCCTCAACGTTACCGCGTAGGGGAGGCGCTCATGGTTGAAGGATTAGCGAGTTCTGCCACCGCGCCGCCGGTGCCAGTGCCCAAAGTCGCGGCGACCAGTCCAGCGATCGTCACTCCTGACAGGACGGACGGTTCCGCACCCGAGAAAACACCTCAAAAAACCGCGAACCACCCCTCCGAGGTGCTGCGGGGGTTCAATCCGGCGCTTTCGATCGACCCCAACAGCCATGTTGTCGTCATGACCTTCAGCGGTCCAGATGGCAAGGTGCTCCAGCAGATCCCGAACAAGCAACAGTTGGCGGCCTATAATGCCAACACTGCGAAGCACTAACCCCTCGACACAGGTCCAACGTCAGCATCGGTAAGCGTGTGAACATCGCCCGGCCGGGCTCCTCGCAGAAAACGGGGACACCCCGGCCGGGCGATCGTTTGTTCGGCACTACAGCGCCGCAACAGTGCGTTTGATGCCGTACTGGAGAACCTTGACCTGTTCGAGCGTCACCAGACCACTGCCCATCATCTGATCCAGAATCGGCAGGAAGGCGTTGATCTTGTCCTCGGCATCGACGATCTCGATCACCATGGGCAAGTCCTCCGAAAGCCGCAGGATCTTGGCGCTATGCAGTATTGTCGAGTGGCCGTAGCCGAGCGGCCCGCGCAGCACGGTAGCGCCGGCCAGATGCATCTCCCGGGCCTTGAAGAGGATCGCTTCATACAGCGGGTGGTGTTCGAACTTATCCTGTTCGCCAAGGAAGATGCGCAACAGAACGGCATCCTTCGGCACCTCCATGTCCACCCCCTCTTTGTCGAGCACCCGACGGTAACCAGCACGCCAGCCATTTCGTTGTCAACCCCGCCAAGGCCCCGCGCCGGGCGCGGCAGCCGGGCCAACCACGAGAATTGCCTTGCCGGAAGGGATGTGATTGGTTGCACCCGACGAATTGCGGCCACCCGGCCATCCCAGCGGTTTGGTTGCCGTTCTTGACCATTCCGTTAACTAGGTGTAGTGTTCACTGCCGAATCTCCCGGGGGGACTCATGTTTCATGGCGAACGCCCCGTGTGGCAGGCTCTGTCCATTGCGCTGATCTATCTGGCGTTCGGCGTGGCCTGGGTGGTCGGCACCGACTGGCTGCTCGCCTCCGCGCTCGCTCCCCGCGACCCGGACATGTTCAGACTCATCGCCTCGACCAAGGGCGCGGTTTTCGTCGTGCTGTCGGCGGCCCTGATATTCTTCCTCGTCCGGCGCCTGCTGCTGCAACTGGAACGAAAGGAGAGCGTCAGACGGGGAGCCGAGGAGCGGTTTCGCCTGATCGCCGAAACCATCACCGAAGTGTTCTGGATGACCGACGTCGGCATCTCGAACATACTGTACGTCAGCCCGAGTTACGAACGGATCTGGCAGCGCAGCTGCGATGGACTTTACCGTGAGCCGCGCTCGTTCATCGACTCCATCCATCCCGACGACCGCGCTCGGGTCGAGGCCAACCTCCGGGCGCACGATGTCGGCCAACCCTATGAAAACGAATACCGGATCGTTCGCCCCGACGGCTCGGTCTGCCGCATCTGGGACCGGGGCTTTCCGGTCCGTGCCTCCTCGGGCCGGGTGACCGGCTATGTCGGCGTGGCCCAGGACGTCAGCCGTCGCGTCCATGCCGAGGAGCGCTACCGCTCCCTGTTCACCAATATGCTCGAAGGCTACGCCTATTGCCGGTTGCTGTATGATGGCGGGGCGCCGGTCGATTTCATCTACCTCACCGCCAATGCCGCCTTTTCGCGCTTGACCGGGCTCCCCGATGTCGTGGGCAGAAAGGTCAGCGAGGTCATTCCGGGGATTCGGGACAACAATCCGGACTTGTTCGAGGTCTACGGCCGCGTCGCCTCGACCGGCACACCGGAACGCTTCGAGACCCGCGTCGACACCTTGGGCATCTGGCTCCTGATTTCCGTCTATTCGAACGAGCCGGAACACTTCGTCGCCGTGTTCGACAACATCACCGAACAAAAGCGCCATGAGCAGGACCTTGAAGCCGCCCGCGCCGCGGCAGAAGTGGCCAACCGGGCGAAGTCCCGGTTCGTCGCGACCATGAGCCACGAACTGCGAACCCCGCTCAACGCGATCCTCGGCTTCATCGAACTGGTGCAGTCCGCGACCTTCGGCCCCGTCGGCGACGCCCGATATCTCGATCACGCGGAAGACGCGCTCTATGGCGCCCAACATCTGCTGGCGCTGATCAACGATATTCTCGATATTTCGAAAATAGAAGCCGGAAAGATACAGCTGGAGTTTTCCCCGGTCTCCGTGGCGCATGCGGTCGATGGCAGCCTCCGCCTGGTCAACCGCTATATCCAGAAGCGCGACCTGACGCTTCACCTCGCCCTACCCCCCGGAATACCGAACGTCATCGCCGACGAACGGGCCATGCACCAGATGCTGGTCAACCTGCTGTCCAATGCCGTGAAGTTCACCCCGGTCGGCGGCAGCATCACCATTCACGCCGCCGAACAGGAGGGCGGCGTCGCGATCACGGTCGCCGATACCGGCGTCGGCATCGCCGCCGACAAAATCGGCCGGGCCACCGAACCGTTCGAGCAGTTGGATGGCGGCCTCAATCGCGATCACGAAGGCACCGGCCTCGGCCTGACCATCGTCCGGGGTCTGGTCGAACTCCATGGCGGGCGGCTGGCCATCAAGAGCGAGGTCGGCAAGGGCACCGCCGTTACCGTCCTGTTGCCGACGGCGCCGCCGCCCGCCGCTCCCGCTTAACGCGGTTCGCGCCGGAGACGGTGGCGCCAGCGCTCGATCAGCGGCCGCAACGGCCCGGGCCAGGGGGAGTCCGGTTGGTCCTCGCTGTGGATCAGCAGTCCGACCTCCTTGATTTCGTCGCCCAGGGTGTCGACCACGATCAATTCCACCGGCCCGACGCGCAGGCGGTCGCCGCGACCGGCCGAGGGGCCGATGCGCTCTTTCAGGTAGCCATTGACGGTCATGCCCGGAACCGGCGCCCGGATCGGAATATCGTAAGCCCGGGCCAACCCGTCGACCAGGGTGGCGCCGTCGACCATGAAGTCGCCATGGACCCGGTTGGCGAAGGCGGCGGGGGATTTGTGCCGGCGCGAGAACACCCGGTCCACCGCCAGGGCCAGTTCGGGCGGCGTCAGCACCAGCACGACGTCACCGGCGTTCAACCGCTCGAGTTCGGTGGTCGAAATCACCGTGCCGTCGCGAATCACCGAGACCAGCCGCGCCCGCTCGGGAATCTGCAAGCGCGCGAAGACATGGTCGGCGGCCCGGCTGTGGGGCTTGACGGTGTAGGCCACCAGATCCCGGTCGGTCTGGTGCAGCATGTCGAACTCCAGCTTGTCGGCGGCTTCCGGGCTGGGGGCCAGCGCGACGCCGAGCCGGCGGGCCATCCAGGGCGCGGTCCAGCCCTGGAGCGCCAGCGACACCAGCACCACCACGAAGGCGACATTGAAATAGATGTGCGACGAGTCGATGCCGGCCAGCGCCGGCACCAGGGCGAGGAAGATCGGCACCGCCCCCCGCAACCCGACCCAGGAGGCGAACAGCTGTTCGCGAACGCTGAAGCCGAACGGCAGCAGCGCCACCGCCACCGCCACCGGCCGGGCGACGAAGATCAGCACCGCCGCGATGCCGAGGGCGAGCCAGCCCTGATCGGCCAGCAGATGCGGGCTGACCAGCAGGCCGAGCAGCAGGAACATCACGATCTGGGCCAGCCACATCAGCCCGTCGAAGAAGCGGCAGGTCAGCGTCCGCGCCCGGACGCGCTGGTTGCCGTAGACCGCGCCGGCGACATAGATCGCGAGATAGCCGCTGCCCCCGATCAGCGCCGTGCTGCTGAAGGTCAGCAGGCACAGCGCCAGGGCCAGAATCGGGTAAAGCCCGGCCGCCAGTTCCAGACGGTTGGTCAACTGGGCCAGGGTGGAGCCGCCGAGCCAGCCCATCAGCAACCCGATGCCCATCTGCAGCACGAACTCGCCGAGCACGCTCCAGTCGGCACCGGCGCCGCCGGCCTTGATCAGGGCGACGCAGGCCATGGTCAGAAAGATGCCCATCGGGTCGTTGCTGCCGGACTCGACCTCGAGGGTGGCGCGCAGGCGGTCGCGCAACGACACGCCGTGCCGGCCGAGCATCATGAACATCGCCGGAGCGTCGGTGGCGGCGACGATCGCCCCCATCAGAAAGGCTGGCAACGGCTTGAGGTGAAACAGCCAGTGGGCGCCGGCCGCGACGATGCCGGCGGTAATCAGGGTGCCGAGAGTGGCTAGGGACAGTGCCGGCGCCCAGGCCGCGCGCAAGGTCTGGTAAGGCGTGCGCAAGCCGCCATCGAAGAAGATGATGGCCAGCGCCGCGTTGCCGATCAGGAACGACAACTCGAAATTGTTGAACACGATGCCCCCCGGCCCATCCTCGCCGGCCAGCATGCCGAGACCGAGGAAGGTCAGCAGCAGCGGCGCCCCCACCCGCGCCGAGAGCAGCCCGGCGATGATGCTGGCGAACAACAGCAATGATCCGATCAGCAAGCCGACCAGACCGCCGGTCATCGCGCGCCCTCCTCCGTTTGTCCGCCCTCAGTGTGACCACCTGCCCCGGCGCTTGGCAACCCTTTCCTGACAGCACGCCATTCCTGATAGCGCTCCGGTCCCGAGGGTGCGTCATCGGTGCCGTCGGGCAAAGATAGACTTGCTCCCTTAAGGCAGGTTACACTGCCGGGAGCGGCGATAGGCGGCGGGAGGAGGGATGACCTTCGAAACGGCACTTGGCGGCGAAGGGCTTGCTCCCGTCATCCGACAGCGGGGCATTGGCCTACGGCTGATCGGATACATCCTGCTGTTCAGCTCGTGCGTCACCCTGTGCTTCACCGTGTTTCAGCTCTATTGGGACTATCGCCGCGATGTCGGCGCCATCGAGCGCCGCCTCGACGATGTCCAAACCAGCACCGCCGCCAGCTTGGCCCGCAGCCTGTGGCAGACGGACATCGGTCAGGTTCGCCTGCAAGTCGAGGGCATCATGCGCCTGCCCGACATTCAGGCGGTGACGGTGCGGCTGGACGGCGCGCGCCCGGCCGGGGGAAACGCCACGGTCGTGACGGCGGGGCGGCACCGGACCGAGGCGCCGATTGTCCGCCAATATCCGGTGATCCATCATGTTCAGGGCCGCGACCTGAAGCTGGGCACGGTCACCGTCGAGGCGACGCTGGACGAGGTCTATCAGCACCTGTGGGACGAGGGGCTGATCATTCTGGTCAGTCAAGGCATCAAGACCTTTCTGGTCGCGCTGTTCACCCTCTTCATCGTGCACAAGCTGGTGACCCGGCATTTGGCGCTGATCGCCCGGTTCGTCGGCCGCTTCGACATCCGGCGCTCCCTGGTGCCGCGACTGGCGCTTGAGCGTCCGCGCCACCCGCCCGGTCACGAGGACGAACTGGATCTGGTGGCCTGCGCCTTCAACGGCCTCGCGGGCGATCTCGAAACCACCTATCGCGAGTTGCAGGCGGTCAATTCCGAACTGGCCGCCGACAACCACGCCCGCCGGCTGGCCGAGCAGGAAGTGCAGCACCTCAACGCCCAACTGGAACAAAGGGTGCGTCAGCGCACCCGCGAGCTGGAGGCGGCCAACCAGGAACTCGGCGCCTTCGCCTATTCGGTGTCTCACGATCTCCGGGCGCCGTTGCGCCGGATCGAGGGCTTCAGCCGGATTCTCGAGGAGGATTTCGGCGGGCGGCTGGACGGGGATGGCCTGCACCAGCTCGAGCGTCTCCGCGCCGGGGTCGGGGAGATGACGGAAATGATCGGCAGCTTTCTCCGGCTGTCGCGCTGCTCCAGCCTGGAGCTGACCCTGGAGCCGGTCGATCTCACGGCGCTGGCCGAAGAGGTCGTGGCCCGTTTGCACGAAAAAGACCCGGGCCGCGCGGTCACGATCGAGATTCAGCGGGGCCTCGCCGCGCGCGCCGACCGCCGCCTGATCCGGCTGGTGCTGGAAAATCTGCTCGACAACGCCTGGAAATACACCCGCGCCGCCGCCGCCCCGGCGATCGCGTTCGGCCGGTCGGAAAACGGACCGGGCCGGAGCCCGGTCTTCTTCGTCCGCGACAATGGCGCCGGCTTCGATATGGCGCTGGCCGGACGGTTGTTTTCACCTTTCCAGCGCCTACATGCTTCCGAGGACTACGAAGGGTCCGGAATCGGGCTGGCCACCGTGCAGCGCATCGTCGCCCGCCATGGCGGTTCCATCCGGGCGGCGGCGCAGGTCGGCGGTGGCGCCACCTTCTTCTTCAGCCTTGAGACAGGGGGCGTTTAAGGTATGGGCAAACCGCTGCGCGTTCTGCTGGTCGAGGATTCCAAAGACGATGCGGAGCTGTTGTTGCGGGCGCTGGCCCGCGACGGCTACGAGCCGGTGTGCAGCCGGGTGGAAACCGCGCCGGCGATGCGCTCGGCGCTGGCCGACGGCGAGTGGGATGTGGTGCTGAGCGACTACCACATGCCGCGCTTCAGCGCCGATCTGGCCTTGGAGATTCTCCGGGAGTCGGGGCGGGACCTGCCGTTCATCATTCTCTCGGGCGTGGTCCGGGCCGAGGATGTCGTGCTGCTGCTCAAGAGCGGCGCCCACGATTTCCTCAACAAGGACTCCCTGGCCCGGTTGGTGCCGGCGATCGAACGGGAAATGCGGGAGGCCGACACCCGCCGCCGCCGCCGCAGCGCCGAGCACTTGGTGCGGCTGCTGTCGGTGGCGGTGGAGCAAAGCCCGGTCTCGGTCGCGGTCACCGACCGGGAGGGCCGGATCAGCTACGTCAATCCCAAATTCGAGCAGGTCTCGGGCTACAGCCTCGCGGAAATCGAGGGCAAGCTCTTCACCTTCCTCGCCTCCGAGCAGGTCGGCGAACAGATGCTGCGCACCCTGTGGAGCACCATCGAATCCGGCCGGGAATGGCGGGGCGAGTTCTGCAACCGGCGCAAGGACGGGCAGATCTTCTGGGAATACGCCACCGTCGCCCCGCTCAAGGATCAGGCCGGCGCACTCAGCCACTTCGTGGTGGTCAAGGAAGACATCACCACCCGCCGGGCCTATGAGGAAAAACTGCTGCGGCAGGCCAATTACGACGAAGTGACCACGCTGCCCAACCGCTTGCTGATGCTCGACCGCTTGCAGCAGAGCATCGTGCTGGCCCACCGCTACGCCCGCCAGACCGCGGTGCTGCATGTCGATCTCGACCGCTTCAAGACGGTCAACGACATTTTCGGCCACGGCGCCGGCGACGAACTGTTGCGGGTCGCCGCGGAACGCCTGACCGGCAGCGTCCACGAGGCCGACACCGTGGCCCGGGTCGGCGGCGATGAATTCGTGATCATCCTGCCCGGGGTGAGTTCGGGGCGCGCCGCCGAAAAGGTCGCCCACCGGGTGCTCGAAGCCTTCGGCAAACCGTTTCAGATTCACGACCAGGAGATGTTCGTCACCGCCAGCCTGGGCATCACCCTGGCGCCGACCGATGGCGACAATCCGCAGGTGCTGCTGCGCAACGCCGATCTGGCCATGGGGCAGGCCAAGGAGCACGGGCGCAACCAGTTCCGTTTTTTCACCAGCGGCATCAATCAGCGGGTGCAGGAGCGCCTGCAAATCGAAACCGCCCTGCGCGGCGCCCTCGGCCGGGGCGAGTTGCTGATTCATTACCAGCCGATCGTCGCCCTCGACAGCGGCCGGGTCAAGGCGATCGAGGCGCTGCTGCGCTGGCAGCGCGCCGATGGCGAGTTGCTGCCGCCCGCCCAATTCATCCCGATCGCCGAGGACACCGGGCTGATCGTGCCGATCGGCGAGTGGGTGCTGGCCTCGGTCTGCGCCGAACTGCGCCGGCTCGACGCCTTTGGCGACCACGCGCTGCGGGTGGCGGTGAACGTCTCGCCGCGGCAGATGCGCACGGGGGACTTCGTCACCGTGGTCGAGCGGGTGCTGACCGAAACCGGGCTCGACCCCGCCCGCCTCGAGCTGGAACTGACCGAGAGCATTCTGATGGACGCCAGTTCCGACAGCGTCCACACCTTCCAGCGGCTGAACGATCTCGGGGTCCGGCTGTCGATCGACGATTTCGGCACCGGCTATTCCTCCCTCAGCTATCTTCAGCGCTACCCCTTCGACACGCTGAAGATCGACCGCTCCTTCATCTGCGAGGTCGAGAGCAACGCCCACTCGACCCGGTTGGTCGAGACCATCATCGCCATGGCTCACGGACTCGAGCTGGAGGTGATCGCCGAGGGGGTCGAAACCGTGGCCCAGATGAACATGATCCGCGATCGCGACTGCGATCTCGCCCAGGGCTATCACATCAGCCGGCCGGTATCGTCCGAGCGGCTGGAGGCCTATCTCCTCGAGAAGTCTGGTGAGTGATCCCGGCGTTATGCGGCTTGTGCTGTCCGGGTACCGGCGTGTTATAAGGGGGCCGGCCCGCCCCTTTTTCCTGATCCGGACTGCCATGCCCACTTGTTCGCGCCGCATGTTGAGGTTTTCGGCTTGCCGCCGTTCCGTGGCCTTGGCGCTGGTGGTGGCGCCGCTGCTGGCGTTCGGACTCGCGGGATGCTCTTCGACCGATGAAGAGGCCTATGTCGAGCGGCCGCCCGAACTGATTTATGAAGAAGCCGGCAAGGCGCTGGAGGAAAAGGAGTATAAGAAGGCCGCCCAGCTGTTCGACGAGGTCGAGCGGCAGCACCCTTACTCCCAGTGGGCCGCCCGCGCCCAGGTCATGGCCGCCTACGCCCATTATCAGGGGCTCAAATTCGACGACGCGATTCTGGCCCTCGACCGCTACATCCAGCTGCATCCGGGCGGCGATCAGGCGCCCTACGCGTTTTATCTCAAGGGGCTGTGCTACTACGAGCAAATCTCCGACGTCGGCCGCGACCAGAAGATCACCAATCTGGCGCTCGCGTCGCTGAAGGAAGTGACGCGCCGCTTCCCCGAAAGTCCCTATGCCCGCGACGCCAAGATCAAGATCGATCTCACCGTGGATCACTTGGCCGGCAAGGAAATGGAAGTCGGGCGCTTTTATCAGCGCCAGCAGAATTACATGGCCGCGATCAGCCGCTTCCGCAAGGTGATCGACGAATACCAGACCACCAGCCACACCGCCGAGGCGCTGCACCGGCTGGTCGAGACCTATCTCGCGCTCGGCCTGATCAACGAGGCCCAGCAGTCGGCGGCGGTGCTCGGCAACAATTTTCCCGGCAGCCCGTGGTACCAGGATAGCTACGGCCTGCTGACCGATGCCGGCGTCCGGCCGGTGAAGACCGAGGCGCAAGCCGCCGGCGAGGAGCCGGATGGCGGCAGCACGGTCTTCGGCCGGCTCTGGCACTCGGTGTTCTGAGCCGAACCGGGGCGGCGTCCGCACATGCTCGTCTCCCTGATCATCCGCGATGTCGTGCTGATCGAGCGCCTGACCTTGGCCTTCCGGCCCGGATTGGGAGTTCTGACCGGCGAGACCGGCGCCGGCAAATCGATTCTGCTCGACGCGCTCGGGTTGGCGCTGGGCGCGCGCGGCGACAGCGGCCTAGTGCGGCGCGGCTGCGATCAGGCGGCGGTGACCGCCGAGTTTCAGCTGGCCGATAGCCATCCGGTGTTCGGACTGCTGCGCGAACAGGGGCTGGATAGCGCCGACACCCTGACCCTGCGCCGGGTGATCGGCGCCGATGGCCGCTCCCGCGCCTTCGTCAACGATCAGCCGATCGGGGTGACGCTGCTGCGCCGTCTCGGCGAGGAGCTGGTCGAGGTCCACGGCCAGTTCGACACGCACGGCCTGCTGGATCCCCGCACCCATGGCGGCGTGCTCGACGCCTATGGCGGGCTGGAAACCGCCGCCGCCCAGGTCGGAGCGGCATGGCGGGCATGGCGGCAGATCGAACAGGCGCGCGCCCAGGCCGCGACCGATGCCGGCCGCGCCCGTGCCGAGGAGGAGTGGCTGCGCCATGCCGTGGCCGAACTCGACCAACTGGCCCCCCAGCCCGGCGAGGAATCGGCGCTGGCCGAGACCCGCGCCGTGCTGATGCACCGGGAAAAGCTGATGGAGGCGATCAACGCCGCCTATGCCGATCTCGGCGGCGAGCGCGGCGCCGAACGGGCGGTGGCCGCCGCCCTGCGTCAACTGTCCCGCGCCGCCGACCGGGCCGGCGGCCGGCTCGATGGCGTGATCGCGGCGCTCGACCGCGCCGGGGCCGAGCTGTCGGAGGGAGTGTCGCTGCTGCGCGCGGTGTCCAGCGACCTGGAAATCGATGGCGGCAATCTCGAGACCACCGAGGAGCGCCTGTTCGCGCTGCGCGCCGCCGGGCGCAAGCATTCGGTCGAGGTCGACCGCTTGGCGGCATTGCGCGAGGAGCTGGCCCAGCGGCTGGCGCTGATCGAGGATCAGGGCGACACCCTGACCCGCCTCGCCCGTGAATCCGCACTGGCTCGCACCGGCTATCTTGAGACGGCGAAGGCCCTCGGCGCCCGGCGCCGGGAAGCGGCCGGGAGGCTGGACGCGGCGGTGGCCCGCGAACTGCCGCCCCTGAAACTGGACCGCGCCCGCTTCGTCACCAATCTCGAGCAGGTGGCCGAGGGCGACTGGGGCGCCGCCGGCATCGATCGCGTGAGTTTTCTGATCGCCACCAATCCCGGGGCGCCGCCGGGACCGCTCAACAAGATCGCCTCGGGCGGCGAGCTGGCGCGCTTCATGCTCGCGCTCAAGGTCGTGCTGGCCCGCACCGGCAGCGTGCCGAGCCTGATTTTCGACGAAGTCGACGCCGGCATCGGCGGCGCGGTGGCGGCGGCGGTCGGCGAGCGGCTGGAACGGCTGGGGCGCGAGGTTCAGGTGCTGGTGGTCACCCACAGCCCCCAGGTCGCGGCCCGGGGCGACACCCACTTCCAGGTGCGCAAGCGCCTCAAGGGCGAGGCCGTAGCCACCGATGTGGTCGAACTCGACGGCGGCGAACGGTGCGAGGAAATCGCCCGCATGCTCTCAGGAGCCCACATCACCCCGGAAGCACGGGCGGCGGCGGCGGCGCTGATCAAGAAATAGACGTACGCCTGTACGTGTGCCAGCCGGACATGCGGAGCGTACAGGCGGGGCAGGCGCCGCAGCCATAGCCCCAATCGTGGAGTTCCGAGCGGTCGCCCTGGTAGCAGCTGTGGGTTTCGACGCGGATCAGCTCGACCAGCGCCGAGCCGCCCAGGGTTTCGGCGAGGCGCCAGCTCGCCGCCTTGTCCAGCCACATCAGCGGCGTCTCGATGGCGAAGCGGCGGTCCATGCCAAGATTGAGCGCCAGTTGCATCGCCTTGACGGTGTCGTCGCGGCAGTCGGGATAGCCGGAGTAATCGGTCTCGCACATGCCGCCGATCAGCCGTCCGAGTCCGCGCTGATAGGCCAGAATCGCTGCGAAGGTCAGGAACACCAGATTGCGGCCGGGCACGAAGGTGGTCGGCAATTCCCCGGCCGGCGTCTCGATCTCGGTGTCGCGGGTCAGGGCCGACGGGCTGACGGCGTGGAGCGCCGCGAGGTCGCAGACGTGATCCACGCCCAGCCGCCGCGTCCAGTCCGACCGCAGCCCGGCCATCCGCTCAAGCACCCGCAGCCGGCAGGCCATCTCGACGGCATGGCGCTGGCCATACTCGAAGCCCACGGTTTCCACATGCTCGAAGCGCTCCAGCGCCCAGCCGTGCGCCAACACCGCCAGCATGAACCGCCATCTGGAGGAGATCGCGCTCCGCATCACGCCCGGCGCCCACGCGATCATCCTACTAGATGGCGCCGGCTGGCACATCGCCAAGGACCTAAAAATTCCTGAGAACATAACCCTGTTCCCAATCCCGCCATACTCCCCGGAACTGAACCCGGTCGAAAATATATGGCAATATCTGCGCCAGAACAAATTAGCAATACAGGTCTGGGACGATTA
>CAIOBP010000030.1 GCA_903856295.1 uncultured Rhodospirillales bacterium
ATTTCACTTCGTCCCAGCCGGCAAAGCCGGGTTTGGCGTCGAAGCCGAGAATCTGGCCACGCCGGCCGCTGACGATGCGCTGGATTTTGCTGGTGAAATCGTTGGGCACCGAGATGATCACCGACACAATCGGCTCCAGCAGCACCGGGTCGCAATTGGGCAGGCCGTCGGTCATGGCGATGCGGGCGGCGGTTTTGAAGGCCATTTCCGAGCTATCCACCGGGTGAAACTGGCCGGAGGAGAGGTTGACCGTGAGATCGACCATCGGGAAGCCCAGCGGCCCGCGCGGCAGGTAATCGCGAACCCCCTGCTCGACCGCCGGAATGAAGTTGCGCGGCACGGTGCCGCCAACCACGGTTTCGGTGAAGGTGAAGCCCTCGCCGCGCGGCAGCGGTTTGATCTCGACATTGATATCGGCGAACTGGCCGTGGCCGCCCGACTGGCGCTTGTGACGGGCGTGATGGGATGTGCTCTTGCGGATGGTCTCCTTGTAGGGCACCTGGGGCGGCCGGGTCTTGACCGGGATGTTGTAACGGCCGCGCAACCGGTCGACGGCGATTTGCAGATGAATGTCGCCCTGCCCCCACAGCACCAGCTCGCCGGTATCGGTGTTGAGATCGAGCGAGAGCGAGGGGTCTTCCTCGGCGAGCTTTTGCACCGCGCCGGGCAGCTTGACCTCGTCGTTGCGGTTCTCGGCCGCGATCGCGAGGCCGTAGACCGGGGGTGGCAGCTCGGGCCACAGCTCGGAGCGCCTGGCCGGCCCCTTGTCCGAGAGAGTGTCGCCGGTGGTCGCCTTGTCGAGGCGCCCCAGCGCCACCACCTCGCCGGCCACCGCCTCGGCAAGTTTCTGCTGCTCGGTGCCCTGCATGCGGTAGAGGCCCGAGAGCCGCTCGCCGCCAAGGCTCTGGCCGTCGGTGATCGTGCCGTGCCAGACCCGGGCGAAGCCGAGCTTGCCGGCATGGGCGGCGAGATAGGTCTTGAACACCTGAACCACCCCCGAGCCCTCGGGCTCGATGCCCAGCCGGGCGGCGGTGCTCCCGACCTCCGGCGCCTCGTGACGCAGCAGCTTGAGCAGCCGGCGCACGCCATTGTCGCCCTCGGCCGAGCCAACCAGCACCGGCACGATCAGGTCCGAGGCGAGGTCTTTGGAGAGCAGGCGGTAGATTTCCTCCTTGTCGGGGGCGACGTCTTCCAGCAGCTGTTCGAGCAGGCTGTCGTCAAAATCGGCCAGGGCTTCGAGCAGTTCCTGCCGTGCCGTCTGCTCGCGCTCCTTGACGGTATCGGGCACCGGCACCAGACTCGAGGCGGCGTGGGGATTGTATTTCCAGGCCCGTTCGCTGACCAGATCCACATGGCCGGTCACGATGTCGCCATCGCGGATCGGCACCTGACGCAGCACCAGCGGCCGGGTCGACACCGCCTGAAACGCCTGCATCACCTCGCTGATTCGCGCTTCCTCGCCACCGGCCAGGATGTCGATCTTGTTGATGAACAGCACGTGGGGAATGCCGTTATCGTCAAGATATTTGAACAGCGGCGCCAGCGGCAACGCCTTTTCCGGAATCGGCTCGACCACCACCACCGCGACGTCGGCAACCATCAGCGCCGCGCGGGCCTCGTGGCCCAGCTCCACCGAACCCGGACAATCGAGGAAGGCCCAGCGTTCGCCGAGATAGTCGGCGGTGGCCAGCCCGACCTCGACGCTCATCTGCCGCGCCTTGGCTTCGGGAGCGCTGTCGCCCACCGTGTTGCCGTCGCGGACGCTGCCCTTGCGCGTCACCGCGCCGGCCGCGAACAGCAAGCTCTCGAGCAAGGTGGTCTTGCCGCTGAGATACGGCCCCACGAGGGCGGCGCAACGGGGTGCAGTCTTGGTGTGAGGCATCGACGCTCCTTCCCGGTTCTTTTGAAACCGGCCGGACTGGCCCGCCTTCGACCGCTAGCCATGATCCGGCCGCGTTTTCCTATTCGATACCGCAGGTTGACCCAGCTCCGGGCGTCTGTCGATGAAAATTTTACGGCGAAGATGGGACGTGCGAACGCGCCGCAGCCCGCCCCCGGTCGAGCCACGCCAGAACCCCGCGCGCCGCCGCCGCGCCGGTGGCGAAACAGCCCTGGAGCAGGTAGCCGCCCGTCGGCGCCTCCCAATCGAGCATCTCCCCGGCCACGAAGACGCCGGGGCGGGCGCGCAGCATCAGCCCCGCGTCGATGGCCGCCAGCGCGACACCGCCGGCCGTGGAGATCGCCCGCCCGAGCGGCGCGGCGGCGGTCAGGCGCAGCGGCAGCGCCTTGATCATCACCGCGTCGACGCCAGTCACCCCGGCCTCGCGCAGCAAGCCCACCGCCAGCGGCGACAGGCCACCGGCCTTGCGCAGATAGCTCGACAGCGACTGCGAACCGCGCGGCACCGACAGGCGCTTGGCCAGCTCGGTTTGGGACAGGCCGGGGCGCAGGTCGAGTGTAAGCGTCGCGCCGCCGGTTGCGGCGATGGCCTCGCGCAGCGGCGCCGAGAGAGCGTAAACCGGCCCGCCCTCGAGTCCCCGCGCCGTGATCATCAGTTCGCCCTGGATACGGGCACCGCCGAAACTCACCGACACCGGCTTGAGCGGCGTACCCGCGAATTTCTGCCGGAAATGCTCCGACCACGGCACCTCGAAGCCGCAATTGGCCGGAGCCAGCGGCGTCACCGCCACCCCCTGCCCGGCCAGGATATCGACCCAGCCGCCATCCGAGCCCAGCCGGGGCCAGGAGGCGCCCCCGAGAGCGAGCAGCGTCGCCTCGGGCGCGATGGTGTCCACGAGGCCGTCTTCGGTGGTGAAGGTCAGCCGTCCCGCGTCATCCCAACCGGTCCAGCGCCGACGCAAGGCAAAGCGCACCCCCAACCCGTCGAGCCGGCGCAGCCACGCCCGCAGCACCGGCGAGGCCTTGAGCCCCTCCGGAAACACCCGGCCGCTGCTGCCGACAAAGGTCGCCTGCCCCAGCCCCGCGCACCACTGGCGCAGCGCCGAGGGCGGAAAAGCTTCGATCAACGGCGCCATCCAACCCGCCGCCGCGCCATAGCGGCCGATGAAGGTGTGAAGCTCCTCACTATGGGTGAGATTGAGCCCTCCACGCCCGGCCATCAGCAGCTTGCGCGCCGGAGAGCGCAGGTGATCGTAGATCGTGACCGCCTGTCCGGCCCCGGCCAACAGCTCAGCCGCCCTCAACCCCGCCGGGCCGGCACCGATGATCACGATCTGGCTGGGGGATGACATTCGCGGGATTCCATGCTATATGATCGGAGGAAGCTGGAGGGAGCGGCTACTCCCCCCAGCCATCTCCTAGGCTCTCTGGCGCGTCAGACGGAGTTCAATCCGCCAGCCCCGCCATTGCAGCACCAGGAGAAAAGGCATTTCTCTCATGCCTCGTTCCTCCTTGAACGGCGGTCTTGAACGGCGGTCGGCTGATTCCGGCCGCCGTTTGCGGTTTTACGCGACGGCGGACGGGAATGCATGGACATGTGGCTCAGGTCCTCGCCGGAGGTCGCAACCGAACCCCGGGTCCGGCCGCGATCCCAAATAACCGGCCCTTACCTCAACGCCTCGCACGCCTTTTTGATGCGCTTGCAGGCTTCGGTCAGCACCTCGGTGGAGGTAGCGTAGGAGATGCGGAAGAACGGCGACAGGCCGAAGGCCGAGCCCTGAACCGCCGCCACGCCCTCGGCTTCGAGGATGTAGGTGACGAAATCATCGTCGGTCTTGATCACCTTGCCGTCGGGCGTGGTCTTGCCGATGGTGCCGGCGCAGGACGGATAGACGTAGAACGCCCCTTCCGGCTTGTGGCACTGAATGCCCGGCGCCTCGTTGAGCATCGCCACCACCAGATCCCGGCGCTGACGGAACACCTCGGCCCGCTCCGTGATGAAGCCCTGGGGACCGTTGAGCGCTTCCACCGCCGCCGCCTGACTGATCGAGGTCGGATTGCTGGTCGACTGGGACTGGACCATGGCCATGGCCTTGATCAGCTCTTTCGGACCACCCGCGTAGCCGATTCGCCAGCCGGTCATGGCATAGGCTTTCGAGACGCCGTTGACGGTCAGGGTGCGGTCGTAAAGGCCGGGCTCGACCTGGGCCGGGGTCGTGAACTCGAAGCCGTCATAGACCAGATGCTCATACATGTCGTCGGTCATCACCCAGACGTGGGGATGGCGCATCAGGACATCGGTCAGGCCCTTGAGTTCGGCGCGGGTGTAGGCGGCGCCGCTGGGATTGCTCGGCGAGTTCAGGATCAGCCACTTGGTCTTGGGCGTGATCACCCGTTCCAGATCGGCGGGTTGGAGCTTGAAGCCCTTGCTGGCCGGGCCTTCCACCGCCACCGGCGTGCCTTCGGCCAGTTCCACCATGTCGGGATAGGAGACCCAATAGGGCGCCGGAATGATCACCTCGTCACCCGGGCTGAGCGTCGCCACCAGGGCGTTGTACAGCACCTGCTTGCCGCCGACGCCGACATTGATCTGCTCGGGGGTGTAATCCAACCCGTTCTCGCGCTTGAACTTGGCGACGATCGCCTTCTTGAGCGCGGGCGTGCCGTCCACCGGAGTATATTTGGTGTCGCCGGCCCTGATGGCCTTGATCGCGGCGTCTTTGATATTGTCAGGCGTGTCGAAGTCCGGTTCGCCGGCTCCGAGACTGAGCACGTCCCGGCCGGCAGCCTTGAGGTCTCGGGCCTTCTGGGTGACGGCGATGGTCGGAGACGGCTTGATGCGCCCGAGGCGCGAGGCAAGGATCGACATGAAGGAAACCCCCCGGTTGGGCATTTTGGCTGACGACAACAGGTTGACATAGCTCACGGTTTCGACACACTGTGGCATGGTCCGCGTGTCACGGTCCATGCCACCCTGCGCTTGTTCCCGGCGCGTCTTATACCACCGCGTTCCGGGAGTGTCAGCAGGGCAATACTCCGGGCCGTCCGGCGCGGCAGCACGCCGCGACCGCCCGGCAACGGCAACCACCACGGCAAACACCATTGAGGTAGGAGACCGTATTGAGGCAGGAGACCGTCGGATGACGCGAACGCACCGGACTCGCTGCCGCTCAGCGAACGATCTCCGCGCCGGCGGTGCCTCTTGGCCCTGATCCGGCGGGCGCGGCTGGCCGACGCGCCGGCGATCGGCAAGGTCAATGTCGAAAGCTGGCGCGCGACCTACCCCGGTCTGGTGCCCGACAGCTACCTGCTCGCCATGTCGGAACAGACGAGTTCCGAACGGTGGCGGGAGCGACTGGCGACGCCCGGCGACGACGGCGGCATCTATGTCGCGCTCGAACGCCAGCTGGGGCTGGTCGGCTATGCCAGTTGCGGTCCCCAGCGCACCGGCATCGAGGGCTATGGCGGCGAGGTCCACACCCTTTACCTGCTCGACATCGCCCAGGGCCGGGGACTCGGACGGCGGCTGATGTCGGCGGTGGCCGGGCATCTTCTTGCCAGAGGCGTCGAGGGCATGGTCGCCTGGGTGCTGCGCGACAACCCGTCGCGCTGGTTCTACGAGCGGCTGGGCGGTCAGCGACTGGGCGAGCAGACCATCTGCCTCGGCCTGACCCTCCTGCCCGAGGTCGCCTATGGCTGGCGCGACCTGACCGAACTCGCGCGCTTGCCCATCAACCCGCCGCTGGAGTAGGAACTCTGTTCCCTCTCCCCTGCTTGCGGGTGTTCGTCCATGGCCGCCGATCGCGTTCTCATTCTCGATTTCGGGTCCCAGGTGACCCAGCTGATTGCCCGGCGGGTTCGGGAAAGTGGCGTCTATTGCGAAATCCACCCCTTCAGCATGGCGGAAGACCGGCTCCGCGCCTTTGGCGCCAAGGCGGTGATTCTCTCGGGCAGCCCGGCCTCGGTCACCGACGCCAATGCCCCGCGCGCGCCGGAAGCGGTGTTCGGGCTCGGGGTGCCGGTGCTCGGCATCTGCTATGGCCAGCAGACCATGTGCGCCCAGCTCGGCGGCCGGGTCGAGGGCAGCGATCACCGGGAATATGGCCGGGCCTTCCTTGAAGTCACCTCCAATTGCCCGCTGTTCGACGGTGTTTGGCTGACCGGCGCCAGCGAACAGGTCTGGATGAGCCATGGCGACCGGGTTACCGCCCTGCCCGAGGGCTTCCGGGTGGTCGGAATCAGCGATGGCGCCCCCTTCGCGGCGATCGCCGACGAGTCCCGGCACTTCTACGGCGTTCAGTTCCACCCCGAGGTCGTCCACACCCCCGGCGGCGCCCGGCTGCTGAGCAATTTCATCCACGGCGTGGCCGGCTGCACCGGCGACTGGACCATGGCCGCCTTCCGCGAAGCCGCCGTCACCAAAATCCGCACCCAGGTCGGTAAGGGCCGGGTGATCTGCGGCCTCTCGGGCGGCGTCGACAGCACGGTGGCCGCCGTGCTGCTCCACGAGGCGATCGGCGATCAGCTGACCTGCATCTTCGTCGATACCGGCCTGATGCGCATGGGCGAGGCCGATGAAGTGGTCACCCTGTTCCGCGACCACTACAACATTCCGCTGATCCATGCCGAGGCCGGGGCGCTGTTCCTGGGCAAGCTGGCCGGGGTCAGCGATCCTGAAACCAAGCGCAAGATCATCGGCGCCACCTTTATCGATGTCTTCGACGCCGAGGCCGGCAAGATCGGCGGCGCGGAGTTCCTGGCCCAGGGCACGCTCTATCCCGATGTCATCGAGAGCGTCTCGGTCACCGGCGGCCCCAGCGTCACCATCAAGTCCCACCACAATGTCGGCGGCCTGCCTGCCCGCATGAAACTCAAGCTGGTCGAACCGCTGCGCGACCTGTTCAAGGACGAGGTGCGCAAGCTCGGGCGTGAACTCGGCCTGCCCGAGTCCTTCGTCGGCCGCCATCCCTTCCCCGGCCCCGGCCTGGCCATCCGCATTCCCGGCGACATCACCCCGGAAAAGCTCGATCTGCTGCGCCGCGCCGACCGGATTTACCTGGAGGAAATCCGCAACGCCGGCCTTTACGACGACATCTGGCAGGCCTTCGCGGTGCTGCTGCCGGTGCGCTCGGTGGGGGTGATGGGCGACGGCCGCTCCTACGATTATGTGCTGGCCCTGCGCGCCGTGACCTCGACCGACGGCATGACCGCCGATTACTACCGCTTCGACCACGATTTCCTGGCCGGCACCGCCACCCGGATCATCAACGAGGTCCGCGGCATCAACCGCGTCACCTACGACATCACCAGCAAACCGCCGGGAACCATCGAGTGGGAGTGATGCCCGATCCGTGTGCAAACCGTGACAAACCGGACGGAAGCGCGGTACCTTCCTGACCGGTCGAGTCCATTGCGACGAATGATGCGGGGCGGGCGACATGTCGGCAGGACCATCACGGGGCGTCACGGCGACTTATTTGCTGGCCCTTGGCTTGATTGCCACCTTGTCGGTCGGGACCCACGTCCTGGTCGACACCATCGTCCAGAATCAGGAAGCGACGGCGAAGGTGGTCAACATCGCGGGGCGGCAGCGGATGCTGTCCCAGCGCATCGCCGGCACGGCGCTGGAGCTGACCGGCACCACCGACGCCGGAGAGCGTGCGCGCCTGGACCAGCGCCTGAAGACCGACGTCGACCTGATGACGGCTGCGCACGCGGCACTGGCTCACGGCTCGGCCGCCATGGGCATTTCCGGCGAGATGAGCGATGCCGTCGCCGCCATATACCAGTCCGCGCCTTTGCTGCTCGACCAGCAGGTTACCGGCTATCTGGCGGCGGCGCGCTCATTCCTGGCCCTTCCGCCGGAGACCCGGGCCGGCAGCGCCGAACTGCGCACGATCCTGAAGGAGGCGGGCGCGCCGATCCTCGAAGCCCTCGACGCCGCAGTGCGCCAGTACCAGGGCGACAGTGAAGAGTCGATCCGGAAGCTGCGCTGGCTGCTCCTGGGGGTGTTGGGCCTGATGCTGTCGACCCTGGCCGCCGAGGCGCTGCTGATCTTCCGGCCGCTGTTCCACCGGCTCGCCGCCACCAACGAGCGGCTGGAAACCGTCAACCGCGCCTATCAGGAAGTGCTGGGCTTCGTCGCCCACGAATTGAAGAACCCGGTGGCCTCGATGGTCACCAACGCCCGCCTGCTCTGCGACGGCTACATCGGCGAAATCACCCCCCAGCAACGCCAGAAGATCGAGCGCATCGCCTATAACGGCCAGTATCTGATCAGCTTTATCGAGAGCTATCTCGATCTGGCCAAGATCGAGAATGCCGAATCCACCCCGACCATGCTCGATATCGCCAATCTGGCCGACGAGGTGGTGCGGCCGGCCATCGATCTGCTGCACGCCCAGATCGAGTCGCGACGCATCGCTCTGGAAGTGGCGATTCCCGAGACGCCGGTGAGCACGCACGGCAACGCCGAACTGCTGCGGGTGGTCGTGGTCAATCTGATCGGCAACGCCATCAAATATGGCCGCGAACTCGGCCGCCTGCGCGTCGCCATGGCGATCGACGGCGCCCAGGTGGAGATTTCGATCTGGAACGAAGGCCCCGGTTTTCCGCCCGAGAAGCGGGCCGACCTGTTCCAGCGCTTCGTCCGCCAGAACACCCCGGAGTTGATCCGGCGCAAGGGCACCGGCCTCGGGCTCTATACCTGCTGGAAAATCGTCCAGATGCATCAGGGGCGGATCTGGGCGGACTCCGAGTTGGACGCCTGGGCGAGCTTCTCCTTCCGCATTCCCATTACAGCAGGCTAACCTTCCAGCACCTGCAAAACGTCGGCGGTGTCGACCTCGCTGGTCAGGAAGGCCTTGCCGATGCCCCGGGCCAGCACGAAGGTGATCCGGCCGTCGCAGACCTTCTTGTCGTGGCCCATATGGGCGAGCAGTTCTTCGGCGATCCAGGGCACCTCGGGAACATCGGCCCGGCCGGTGGGCAGGCCGGCTTCGAACAGGTGCGCCCGCACCCTGAGCGCGTCGGCGGCGGGGCACAGCCCCAGCCGCACCGAAAGCTCGAAGGCCAGCACCATGCCCAGCGCCACCGCCTCGCCATGACGCAGGCGGTCGTCGTAGCCGCAGGCCGCTTCGAAGGCATGACCGAAGGTGTGGCCGAGATTGAGCAGGGCGCGCTGGCCCGACTCGCGCTCGTCGGCACCGACGATCGCCGCCTTGGCCCGGCAACTGGTGGTGACCGCCTGACGCCGGGCCTTGTCGTCGCCCGCGATCACCTCTTCGCCATGGCGCTCCAGCCAGCCGAAGAAAGCTGGATCGTTGATCAGCCCGTATTTCACCACCTCGGCATAGCCCGAGCGCACCTCGCGCGGCTCCAGGGTGTCGAGCACCGCCGTGTCGGCCAGCACCAGTTTCGGTTGATGAAAAGCGCCGATCAGGTTCTTGCCATGTTTGCTGTTGATGCCGGTCTTGCCGCCGACCGAGCTGTCGACCTGGGAGAGCAGCGTCGTCGGTATCTGGATGAAATCCAGCCCGCGCAGGGCGCAGGCGGCGGCGAAGCCGGTCAGGTCACCGATCACACCGCCACCCAGGGCCACCAGCACGGTCTTGCGGTCGATGCCGCGACCCAGCAGGCTTTCGAGCAGGGTGCCGAAGCTATCGCATCCCTTGATGTGCTCGCCCGGCGGCAGCACGATCGCCGCCCCGGTGACCGGCAGTCCCTCGGCGCCCAGCGCCTGTTCCACGACGGCGAGATGCCCGGCGGCCCTGACATTTTCATCGGTGACGATCACCAGCCGGCGCTTGCGGCCGATGGCGCCGGCGATGTGGCGCCCGGCCTCGGCGAGCACGCCGGCCCCGACCAGAATATCGTAGCTGCGCTCGCCCAACTCGACGCGAACCGTGTCGCGAACCATCTCGGTCATGGCTTGGCTTTCATGGTTTCGGCATGATGAGCATCGGCCGGAACGGCGTGTCGGGTCAAGTCCCGCCCGATATGCCGTTCGATGGCCAGCAGCACCCGCTCGACCATTTCCTCCAGCGGGCCATCCTCGCTATCGACGATCAGGTCGGCTTCGGCATAGATCGGGTAGCGCCGCTCGATCAGCCGCGCCAGCACCTCGCGCGGATCGCCCTGCTTGAGCAGCGGCCGGTTGGTCCGGCGGGCGGTGCGGGCGACCAGCAGGTCCAGATCGGCGCGCAGCCACACCGACAGTGCCCGCTGGCGCATCAGCGCCCGGGTTTCGGCATCGATGAACGCACCGCCGCCGGTGGCCAGGATGTGCACCGGCTCGGTGAGCAGCCGCGCGATCACCTGCCGCTCCTTGCGGCGGAAATCCGCTTCGCCGTGACGGGTGAAATAATCCTCGATGGTGCAGTCGGCAGCCTTCTCGATGGCCACGTCGGCGTCGACGAACGGCAGGCCAAGCCGTGCCGCCAGCCGCTTGCCGATCGCGGTCTTGCCCGCCCCCATCAACCCGACCAGCGCCACCGTCATCGGCAGATCCGCCGGCACGCCGCCATGCGCGTTCCCCGCCGACATCAGCCGCCAACCCGTCTCACGCAAATCCGCATTGCAAATATAAGCCCATGTCCCCGCCCGGAATGACCCACCATGGCAGAGCCGCCACGGCTTTTCCAGGGGGAAGGCCGCTTAATGCATCTCGGAGCGGATTTTCTCGCGCAACAGGTCGATCGGCTGATCGCCGCCGCCAGTATCGTAGTGCCAGAAGGTCCAGCCGTTGCAGGCCGGCAGCCCCTGCACCGCCGCGCCGACCTGATGGATCGAGCCGCGATGGTCGCCGAGATGGTTGGTGGCCACCAGCGTGCCGTCGGCGCGGACCCGGGCCAGATGCATCCGCCGGGTATCGAACAGCGTCGTGCCCGGCTTGAGCAGCCCGCGCTCGACCAGCACCCCGAACGGCACCCGCGGCGCCTGCCGCTTGTTTTTCAGATCAAGCAGATTGAGGTCGGACACCTGGGTGATGCCAGCGATGCGGGCTTCGGCGGCGGCAGCGTAATCGGTATCGCGCTCGATGCCGAGCCAGGCCCGGTCCAGCCCCCTGGCCACCGCCCCGGTGGTGCCGGTGCCGAAGAACGGGTCGAGCACCAGATCGCCCTGGTGGGTCGAGGCCATCAGCACCCGGTAGAGCAGCGCCTCGGGCTTCTGGGTCGGGTGGACCTTGGCGCCCTTGTTGTCCTTGAGCCGCTCGGGACCGGTGCACAGCGGCAGCAGCCAGTCGCTGCGCATTTGCAGGTCTTCGTTGAGCGCCTTGAGGGCGTCGTAGTTGAAGGTGTAGCGCGCGTCCTTGTTCTTGGCCGCCCAGATGATGGTCTCGTGGGCGTTGGTGAAGCGGGTGCCCCGGAAGTTGGGCATCGGATTGGTCTTGCGCCAGACGATATCGTTGAGAATCCAGAAGCCCATATCCTGAAGAATGGTGCCGATGCGGAAGATGTTGTGATAACTGCCGATCACCCAGATGGTGCCGGTATCCTTCATCACCCGCCGCGCCGCCCCGAGCCAAGCCCGGGTAAAGCGGTCATATTCAGCAAAATCGGTGAACTTGTCCCAATCATTATCGACGCCATCGACCCGCGTGTGGTTGGGCCGCATCAGATCGCCGCCCAACTGGAGATTATAGGGCGGATCGGCGAACACCATGTCGACGGTTCCGGCCGGCAGCCCGTTCATGATGTCGACGCAATCGCCGATCATGACGCGGTTGGGCAATATCTGGGGAGCGGTGAAGGATGAGCGTTTCATGGCCATACACTGTCGCCTGAGGGGATCGGGTGCCGATCGATGCTTCGCAGCATGTCCCGATTCGCGACGCCACGCACGACTTATCAGTCAGTTACAGGCCGTTCCTAATATATTGGTGCAAATTTGATACAGACATCCTTTTGAATCATCAACTTATAGACAGAACCTCACGTACTGGACCAAAGCTTGTGCGGTGATGCGGGGTGGCACCATGCCGACGCAGCGCCGCCAGATGCTCCGCGGTGCCATAGCCGGCATTGCGCGCCCAGCCATAGACGGGAAATCTCTCAGCAAGACGCTCCATCTCTTTGTCGCGAAACACTTTTGCCAGGATAGACGCCGCGGCGATCGAGAGGCTGAGGGCGTCGCCCTTGATCACGGCGGTCGCCGGGCACAGCAGGCGCTTCGGCAGTTTGTTGCCGTCGATCAGGGCGTGATCGGGGGCACGCGATAGGCCGGCCACCGCCCGTTCCATGGCCAGCAGCGAGGCCTGGAGAATGTTGAGGCTGTCGATCTCCTCGACCGAAGCTTGGGCGATCGAAAATGCCAGGGCATGCTCGCGAATGCCCGGATCGAGCTGTTCGCGGGTCTTCTGGCTCAGCGCCTTGCTGTCGTTGATCCGGGCCGCGAGGGCGGCGGGCAGGCCCTGGGGCGGCAAAATCACCGCCGCCACCACCACCGGCCCGGCCAGCGGCCCCCGCCCCACCTCGTCGACACCGCAGATCAGCCGGCCCGCGGCCGAACCCAGCGCCAGTTCCCGGCTCAGGTCGGGCACAGCAGCGTCCCCAGCACAGTCGTCAGCCGGTCGGCCCATTCGGCCTGCCCGGCGTCATCGGCAATCAAATCCTGGCGGATTTCCACCGATAGCCCCGGCCGCCCCACCTCCAGCGCGTGGCTCTCCAGGGTGCCGCCGCTGGGCTCGCGCGCGCTGTAGGGCTCGTTGTCGCCGACGGTGAGCCCCTGCCCGGCCAGCGCCGCCATCAGCGGCCGCGCCAGTTCGCACGGGTCGTCCCACAGCACCCCGACCTGCCAGGGCCGGACCCGGCCATCCATCTCGGGGGTGAAGCTGTGAACGCCGATCAGCGCCGCCTTCGCACCCGACTGCCGGTCGAGACGGCGCAACTCGGCGGCCACCGCTTGGTGCCAGGGCTGGTACAGCGCCTCGATCCGGGCCGTGCGCGCCGCTTCGTCAAGCCCGCGATTGCCGGGGATATCGACGCCGTCGCTGATCTCGGGCATCAGGGTCGACTGGTCGAGCCCGCGATTGAGATCGATCACCAGCCGGGAATAGCCCGCGAGCAGCGCCGTCGCATCCAACCGCGCCGACAGCCGCCGTGCCACCCCCTCGGCCCCGATATCGTAGGCGATGTGCAGTTCGAACGCCGCGTCATCCAGCCCCAGCCGCCCGAGCGCCGCCGGCACCCGGCGCGCGGCATGGTCGCAGGCCAGCAAAAACGGCGCCCGCCCCTCGGGATTGAGGCACACGAAGGGAGGCGGCTCGCCGGGGCCGAGCAACGGCAGCGAACCACCGGAAAGACAGAAAGAGTCTGAGTGCAGCGGCATAACGAACGATCAATGGCCCATGAACTTGATTGCCGCGAGAAAGCCGCCAAGCGCGATGATCATGGCCCCAAGCTTGATGACCAGACGCTGCTCAAGGTCGCGAAGACGGTTTTCAAGATGCTCCCTGGTCACCAGATCCGCGCCGCTCAACTCCTCGGACAAGGCCCTGGAGACGCCTTCGGCCTGCTCCGGCGACATCTTGGCACCGTCGCGCAGCTTGCGGGCCAAAGCCAGCGTATCGAATGGAACGGCAGTCATCCCGGCACCTCCGGCCTCGAGTGTAGTCCAAAGGAACCGGAGAATCCACGCCCCCTCAATGCCCACCCTCAAGATAGGCCGCCCGCACCTCGGGGTTGGCCAGCAGATCGGCACCGGTGCCGGTCAGGGTGATGGTGCCGTTGACCATGACATAGGCGCGATGGGCGAGGCGCAACGCCCGGTGGGCGTTCTGCTCGACCAGGAACACGGTCATGCCCTGCTCGCGGTTGATGTCGCGGATGATCTCGAAAATCTGCTTGACCACCAGCGGCGCCAGACCCAGCGACGGCTCGTCGAGCAACAGCAGGCGCGGCCGGCTCATCAGGGCGCGGCCGATGGCCAGCATCTGCTGCTCGCCGCCGGAGAGCGTGCCGCCGCGCTGGGCCATGCGCTCCTTCAGCCGGGGAAACAGGGTGAACACCCGCTCAAGGTCGCTGTCGAAGCACTCGGGCGGCGCGATCAGCGCCCCCAGCTGCAAATTTTCCAGCACGGTCATGCGCGGAAAGATGCGCCGGCCCTCGGGAACCTGGGCGATGCCATGACGGATGATGGTCGCGGTCGGCAGGCGGGTGATGTCCTCGCCCTCGAACACCACATGACCGTAACGGGCGCGCGGACTGCCGCAAATGGTCATCAGCAGCGTCGATTTGCCGGCGCCGTTGGCCCCGATCAGGGTGACGATCTCGCCCTGGTGAACCTCCAGGTCGATGCCCTTCAGCGCCTCGATCGCCCCGTAGAAGGTGCAGACACCGGTGATCTTCAGCATCAGGCGCCCTCCTCCTCGCCGAGATAGGCGCGGATCACCGCCGGGTCGTTGCGCACCTGCGCCGACGGCCCCTCGCTGATCTTGCGGCCATAGTCGAGCACCACCACATGGTCGGAAATCTGCATCACCACGCTCATGTCGTGCTCGATCAGCAGCACGCCGATGGCGTGATGGTCGCGGATGAACAGCAGCAACTCGGACAGATCGGCGGACTCGCGCGGGTTGAGCCCAGCCGCCGGCTCATCGAGGCACAGCAGGCGCGGCTCGGTGCACATCGCCCGCGCGATCTCCAGCCGCCGCTGGGCACCGTAGGGCAGGTTGCCCGCCTGCCAGTCCGCCACATCGACCAGCCCGACCCGCTCCAGCCAATAGCGCGCCCGCTCCACCGCCGCCGCCTCGGCCTTGCGGTAGGAGGGCAACCCGAACAGCCCGGCCAGGGTGAAGCACGAAGCGGCCATCAGCTTGTTGTGCTGGGCGACGATCAAATTTTCCAGCACGCTCATGCCGCCGAACAGGCGGACATTCTGGAAGGTCCGGGCCACCCGCGCCTGGCGGGCGATCTCGTGAGCCTCCATGCGCTCCAGCAGCCAGGTCCGGCCACTGTGGCTAGCGGTCAAGCGGCCGACGGTCGGGGTGTAGAAGCCGGTCAGGCAGTTGAACAGGGTGGTCTTGCCGGCACCGTTGGGGCCGATGATCGCGGTGATCTCCCGGTCGCGCGCCGAAAACGAGACATCCGAGACCGCCACCAGCCCGCCGAAGCGCTGGGTCAGGTGCTCGACCGTCAACAGGGGGGATGCTGCGTTGCCCTCGCTCATCCGCGCGCCTCGGACTCTGCCTGCTGCTGCCGCGCGCTCTTGCGCAGATGCAACAGAATGGTGGGATCGCGATGGGCCAGCAACCCGCGCGGCCGCCACAGCATGATCAGCACCATGCCGACGCCGAAGGCCAGCATGCGGTACTGGGCGAGATCGCGGAACGCCTCGGGCAGCCCGACCACCAGCAGCGCCGCGATCACCACCCCGACCTGACTGCCCATGCCGCCGAGCACGACCACGGCCAGGATGATCGCGGACTCGATGAAGGTGAAGCTCTCGGGGCTGATGAAGCCCTGACGGGTGGCGAAGAAGGCGCCGGCGAAGCCGCCGAACATGCCGGCGATGGCGAAGGCGGCGAGCTTGATGTTGGTGCGGTTGATGCCGAGCGCCGTGCAGGCGATGTCGTCCTCGCGCAGCGCCTCCCAGGCCCGGCCCAGCGGCAGGCGGCGGATGCGCAGGGTGAAAAAATTCACCACCAGCGCCAGCGCCAGAATCACATAGTAAAGAAAGATGATGCGGTGGACCGGCGCGAAAGTCAGCCCGAACAGCTGGTGAAACGCCAGATGGCCCTCGGCGGGGGAATTGGTGAAATCGGCGATGCCGAAGAAGCTCGGCCGGGGAATCGCCGCGATCCCCACCGGACCGTTGGTGACGGCGGTCCAGTTCAACAGCACGATGCGGACGATCTCGGCGAAGGCCAGCGTCACGATGGCGAAATAGTCGCCGCGCAGCCGCAGCACCGGAAAGCCGAGCATCAGCCCGTACAGCGAGGCGAAGATGCCGGCCAGCGGCAGGCAGACCCAGAACCCCAGGCCGAAGGTCGTGGCCATCAGGGCATAGGCGTAGGCGCCGACGGCGTAGAAGGCGACATAGCCGAGGTCGAGCAGCCCGGCCAGCCCGACCACGATGTTCAAGCCCCAGCCAAGCATGATGTAGGTCAGCAGCAAACAGCCGAGATCGATCACCCCCCGGTTGGCGAAGGGCATGAAGGGCAGCACCAGCGCGAACAGCACGGCAACCGGCCCGATCAGCCGCGAGGCATCCTGAAGCCGGGCCCCGACCCGGTCCATGCGCCGGTCGCGCTCGGCCTGGGTCAGCGTGCTGTGACGGGAGCGCAAGGCCAGACCGGCGCGCAGCGCCACCACCAGCCCACCCGCCAGCGCAATGCCGCGCAGCGCCTCGGTGGGAAAGGGCAGCAGCCAGCCGGCCGCGACCATCGCCGCCGCCGCCGCCAGCACCGCCCCGCCCCGCCCGGCCTCGATCAGCACCAGCCCGAGCCGCCCCAGAAACACCAGCAGCACGGTCAGCGCGACATCGGCGAAATGGGGGTGAATCACCAGCCCGCCGCTGGTCTCGAGGGTGCGCATGCCGACCAGCGGCAGGGTCAGCAGCAGGGCGATACCACCGGCCGCCGCCGCCTCGCCCAGCGCGGCCTTGAAATCGGAGGGGGGGGTGCCCGCGCCGGCCATCGCTCAAACCTTCTCGATCTCGGGACGGCCGAGCAGGCCGGTCGGGCGGAAGATCAGCACCAGCACCAGAATCGCGAAGGCGGCGACATCCTTGTATTCCACCGAGAAATAGGCCGACCAGAACGCCTCGATCAAACCGATGGTCAAACCGCCGAGCATGGCGCCGGGCAGCGAGCCGATGCCGCCGAGCACCGCCGCGGTGAAGGCTTTGATGCCGGCCAGAAAGCCAATGTAAAAGTCGATCACCCCGTAATACATGGTCACCATCACCCCGGCGACTCCGGCCAGCGCCGCGCCCATCACGAAGGTCAGGGAAATCGTGCGGTCGACATCGACGCCGAGCAGCGAGGCCATTTTCATGTCCTGCTCGCAAGCCCGCTGCGCCCGGCCCAGCGGCGTGCGCAGAATGATCTGGGTGAAGCCGATCATCAGCGCCGTGGTCAGCACGATGATCATGATCTGAAGGTAGGAGATACTGACCTTGAAGCCGTCGGCGCGCTGGGCCAGCACGATCACGTCGGAAATCACCGGCGGCAGCGCCTTGACCCGCGCGCCCTGAACCAGCTGGACATAATTCTGCAGAAAGATCGACATGCCGATGGCGGAAATCAGCGGCGCCAGCCGGGTCGAGCCGCGCAGCGGCCGGTAGGCGATGCGCTCGATGGTCCAGCCATAAACCGCCGTGAACAGCATGGCCACCACCAGCACCACCGCGACCGCCAGCGGCACCCAGGTGATGCCCGCTGCGCCCAGTACCAGAAAGCTGATCATCGAGACGAAGGCACCGATCATGTAAATCTCGCCATGGGCGAAATTGATCATGCCGATAATGCCATAAACCATGGTGTAACCGATGGCGATCAAGCCGTAGATCGCCCCCAGAGTCAGGCCGTTGATCAGTTGTTGGAGAAAATATTCCATACGACGACGATCCGGCCCCTACCTCTGCTCCGAGACCCGCGAGCCCGGCAAACCTGCCATGCGCGCGACCCTTCGGAGCAGTCTCTTAGCCCACCCGCGAGAACAGAGCAAGCGGCACAACGCCGCTCCCCCCCCGGCTTACCGGGGCTTGAAGAAGGCGGCGGCGCCGCTGAGCGCCGCCTTCTTGCTGACGATCATGGCGCGGGCGCGCTCGATCTCGGCGTTCAGGTCGACGATGTAGTCCTCAAGGTCGGCGATCGAGAGCACGGTCAAATCCTTGAGCGCCGGCTTCTTCTTGCGCGGCTCCAGTTCGTCGGTGTCGAAGGCCATGGCTTCCCCCTCCCCCCTGGATCAGAACGCCGTCACCGAGGTCGGCAGCAGATCGATTCCCAGCATCAGGTCGACCCAGGCGCCGCCATCCTCGCCCCGGATCGCCGAAACCAGCAGGTATTCGGTGACCGCGCCCCCCGGCGTCGTGACCTGCCGGCTGTAGAGCATGCTGCGCAGTTCGGCCCGGCAGCGGCTGCCATCGGCCTTGACCACGGTTTCCTCCAGTTCCAGCGGCGCGATGCGGGTCCGGCCGGGATTCCACAGCCGCTGATAGAGCGCGCCCTTGGTCTCGAAGCTGGGATAACCGATGTAGCCATCCTCATCGGCGAGCCAGAAGCCCCACTCCCCCTCGCTGGCCGGATAGACCTCGTCGAAGGGCACGAAGAAGCGGCATTCCTCGTTTTCCACCACCTGAAGCAGGCCGGCGAGCTTTCCGCCCGGCGCCGAAAGGTAATAGCGGTGGGCCGTGACGCCCCCGGCCTCGATGGTGCCATGGCCGATCACCAGACACTGGCCACCGGGAGAGGAAATCGGAATCGCGCCATCGATCAGGATGAAGGTCGCCTCCTCCAACTCCACCGCCCGCCCAACCCCAAGCCCGAGCGGCCCGCGCGGCGCCGCCCGCTCCTGAAGCCCCAGCTTCAACGCCACCATGTCCTTGATCAGCCGAAAACTCATCTTCGCTCTCCATGCAACCGGTTTCCAAAGGCCCCCGGCCTTTGGCGGGTCCAGGGCAGAGCCCTGGCCTTCGGCGACCTCAACTCCCCGCCCCGATCTTTTTCTCGATTTCGGGAATGGTGCGCCAGAGGGCGTTCTCGACCTTGCTCAGGCCGGTGACGCCGTGGCCGCTGACCCAACGCTCGGACAAAATGAACAGCGCCCCGACCGACAGGCTGGCCACCGAGGAATCCATGCCGAACCACCGGCTCTTCTGGAGCTTGGGATAGAGGCCACTGGGAATCTTCGACACCGCGTAAATCGGGTGGCCGGTGCGGTCGAGGGCGCCGGACAGCCGGGAATCATCGACCAGCGCCATGGTCAGCTTGTCGCCGTAGCGATCGTTGGCGGTGCGCAGCAGGTCGGTGTTGAGGCCGGAAACGAACACCATCACCGCGTCGGGATTGCCGGCCACCGCCTCCAGCACCTGGGGATCGTTGGGCACCCGGCGCACCCGCCCGGCACGGTCGAACTCGGCATAGCGGGGATCGATGACCGAGAAACTGTCCCAGCTCTTCTGGGCGCCCGAACCGACCAGATACAGCCAATGGCGCCGGGAATTGAGATCGCCGATCCGTTCGACTCCGGCCTTCTTGTTGGCCAGTATCTGGACGAACTCCTGATAGACCGTGGATTTCAGGGCATCGAGCCGTACGCCGGGATGCCGGCCCAGCCACTCGTTGAAGATGTCGGACTGCACCAGGATGGCGTCCAGGCTGCCGGCGGCCAGCCCGTCGAGATTCTCGGCCGAGCCGTTGGTGACCTTGCACTGAACCTCGAAGTCCTGAAGGTTGCCGCGCAGGCCATGCATCGGGCCGGCGCCCTGGCAGAAGGGATAGTAGTTGCCGGTCTCGCCGCCGGTGCCGATCACCAGATCCTTGCCGCCGCTCTGTCCGGCCACCACCACCGCCGGCGCCAGCGCCACCGAAGCCGGAACGCCGTCGGGCAGCGTCCCGGGAACCCGGGGCTGCCCCTGCAGGGTGTTCAGCTTGGCGTCCATGACATCGAGCTTGGCCTTCAGTTCGGCATTGTCGGCGGCCATGCGATTGGCCTCGGTGCGCCAAGCCTGAAAGCCGGGGTCGTTGAAATTGTTATAAGCGGCGGCGGCGTGGGACGGCTCGGTGATCTTGTCGAGCACCATCCACCAGAACAAAGCGTCCCACATGCCGAACGAGGGGGCGGAGCGGAACGCGAAGGGCGATGGCGCCCAGGAATGCGAAGCCCGCCACGCGTCGCGCTCGGCGTAAACATGGTCATAGCTCTGATAACGCCCGGCGCTGGTGTTATAGAGCGGATTGCGAACATAGTCGCTGGAATGGGTGAGCGTGCCCTGGGCCGGAGTCTTGAAACGGTCCTGCTCCGCCTTGTAACGGTCATAGGACTGGGAGGAAATCTGACGCTCGGCGCCGCGGTCGAAGCCGCCCGGCGCCGGATTGCGGGGAGGCTGAGAAATCTGGGCGGACGCGGAAGCCAGCCCCCCGGCCGGCGCTGCGACCGCCGCCGCTGCCGCCCCCGGCTTGGTATAGCCGCCCGAACTGCTCACCCCGGACGGCGAAGCCGCCGCCGCCGGAGCCGCCACCGATGCCGCCGCCGCCCCCGGCTTGGTATAGCCGCCCGAACTGCTCACCCCGGACGGCGAAGCCGCCGCCGCCGGAGCCGCCACCGATGCCGCCGCCGCGCCCGCGCCCGGCTTGGTGTACCCGCCCGAACCGGTGTGCGAAGCGGCGGAGGCGGACGGCGTGAAGGGTGAAGGCGAAGCCCCCTGGGAGGCCGAGCGGTCCCACAGGGAACTGCTGGTGTGCGGCTGGCTGCTCTTGCTCTGCCAGTAGCTGGAGGACGATTTCCCGCCAAAGGAAGAGGACGCGGATTTCGACCCCGCCCAGGCGCCCGAGACCGTGACGAGCGCCAGAACGGCCGCCACCAGCAACCGCCCCCCCAACACTGACCGTGCTCCGCTCATCTGCCGTCATGCCTCCGCGTCTGCGCCGGACTCGTCCCGGTCCGGCTTTTCCAGGTGGGTATGCAACAAGGTTTCGACAATGGCCCGCTCAAGATCGCGGGTGATGAACACCAGCTTGCTGCGCCGGTCGGCGTCGGGCCACCCTTCCAGCGGCACCGGCGGATGAAACAGATGCTGCACACCGTGAATCGCCACCGGCACCGGGCTTTCGAGAATAGTCAGCAAGCCCTTGAGACGCAGCAGCCGGTCGCCATAGGTCTCCACCAGTTCATCGACGAAATCGAGCACGCGGTTCCAGGGCATCGGCTGTTCGACCATCAGGCAGAACGAGGCAATCCGGCGGTCGTGAGCGTTGCGGGGGGCGTGGTCGTCGTGCTCGTGATGCTCGTGATGATGATCGTGGTCGCACTGTTCGCCGCAATCATGCCCCGGCTCGTGGGCATGCCCGTGATGGTCCGCGAGATAGGCGGCCTCGTTGAGCCAGCGCCCGACCTCCAGGCTCTTGGTCTCGGGATTGTACAGCCCGGCATCGAACAGCGCCCTGGGCGACACCTTGCCCTGAACCACGATGGTGATCACCGCCCCCGGATTGAGCGCGCGCAAGCGGTCGAGCAGCGCCCCGCCGGTTGCGGGAGAGGCGAGATCGCTCTTGGTCACCACCAGCCGGTCGGCCACCGCCGCCTGCTTGACGCTTTCGGGATGCTCGTCGAGTTGCATCCCGCCATTGACCGCGTCGACGGTGGTGATCACGCCATCGAGCCGGTAGCGCGCCGCCACCAGCGGATTGCTGATCAGGGAATGCAGCACCGGGGCCGGGTCGGCCAGACCAGTGGTCTCGATCACCACCCGGTCGAACTCGGGAATCTCGCCGCGCAGCCGGCGCATGAACAGCGAACACAGGGTGTCGATGAGATCCGAGCGCACGGTGCAGCAGACGCAGCCGCTGTCGAGCACCACGGTATCGCCGGAAACCCGCTCCACCAGCAGATGATCGAGCCCGACCTCGCCGAACTCGTTGATGATGCAGGCCAGCCGCTCCAGCCCCGGCTGGCGGATCAGGTGCGACAGCAGGGTGGTCTTGCCGCTACCGAGAAAGCCGGTCAGCACCGACACCGGTAAACGCGGCATTGCAGCCTGATCGGCCCCCTCGGCGGAAACACTCACGAACTCTTCTCCTGACAAGCCGGGCAGCGCCCGTGAATTTCAACCGTCGGCCGCGCCACCTGAAAGCCGTGACTGCCGGCACAGGCCAGAATCGCCGCGGCCACCCGGTCATCGTTGGTTTCAAGGGCGATGCCGCACTCGTCGCAGACCAGAAACTGCCCGGAATGGGCGGCCTCGGGCTCGGCGCAGCCGACATAGGCGTTGAGCGATTCGATGCGGTGGACCAGCCCCTGGCCGACCAGGAAATCCAGCGCCCGATAGACCGTCAGCGGCGCCGCCGGACGCCCGCCCTCGCCCAGATCCTCGAGCATGTCGTAAGCGCCGCGCGGCCGGTGACTCTGCCACACCAGCTCCAGCACCCGGCGGCGCAGCACCGTGAGGCGCGCCCCGCGCCCGGCGCACAAATGCTCCGCCCGCGCCAGCGCCTCGCTGACGCAATGCGCATGATCGTGAGAGCCATGCCCGCCGGTTTCCGCCATCCTGCCTTCCGGTTGCCGTCCGCTACCCGCCGCGCCCTCAATGCCTCAGCAGCAACATCAGGATCGCCACCGACGCGGCCAGATTAAACCCGATCATCCATTTCATGACGGCGAGTTCGGTTTCGATCTTCGCGAATCTGCTTTCGTGGGAAGCCGCCGTTTCAGCAGCTTTGCGCGCCTTGTCCTCCGGAGCCCCGGCGGCAACCAACGCGTCATACAGCTCGGCGATCATCGTGGTCATACCGCCCTCCCATACTCTTCATCCTGCCGTCCGGTGACGTCCGCCGCTACCGGCTCACGACGCCCTGCGCTCATCGGACGACGGCACTGCGGCAAGCTTGGTCGGAATCATGGCGTTGATGGTCTGGCGCTGCTCGTCCAGACGGGCGTTGATCACCCGGATATCGGCCCGGATGTCGAACTGTCCGGCCTTGAGGGCGGCGGTGTCGGCCTTGAGACCGGCAACATCGGTCTTGAGGCCGGCAACATCGGCCTTGAGACCGGCGACATCGGCCTTGAGGACAACATTATCGGCCTTGAGAACGGCGACATCGGCGGCGATGGCGTCGAGCCTGCCGTCGAAGTGGCGCCGCAAATCCACGATGGCGTTCATGATTTCTGCATTCGTCGGATTGGTCATATCGCCCTCCCATGCTCTCCAGAATGCCCATGAACCCGCAGAGAGTCAATTGGATGGCGCCCGATTTCCCCGGTCGTTTACAGCTTCCTCCGGCCATGGAACTGCCGTATTTTGCCCCGGCTCACCCCCTGAGGCGGACGATCATGACCAGCCAGCCCCCTAGCGAGACCGCGCCCCTGCTCGCCGAGGCCGAAAGCGCCCGTTTGGGCGGAAACCTTGAGGACGCGGCCGCGAGCTACCGCCGCCTGCTCGCCCTGGAGCCAAACCACGCGGGCGGCCTGAACGGCCTTGGTCTGGCCCTGCACGCCCTGGGCAAGCCGGAAGAGGCGATCAAATGCTATGTCCAGTCCCTGCGCGCACGGCCCGACCAAGCCGGGGTGCTGTATAATTTCGGTCTTTCGCTCAAGAAGCTGAACCGCCCCGATCTCGCCTGTCACGCCTTCCGGGAGTCGATCCGGCTCGATCCCGCCGGCGTGCCGGCGATGATGGCCCTCGGTCAAACCCGCCAGGGCCAGGGGCAAGTGGAAGAGGCGGTCGCCGTCTACCGTCAGGCCCTCGCCGTCGACCCCGATCACGCCGAAATCCTGGCGCTGCTGATCTATCAGCTGCGCCAGACCTGCGACTGGGGCGACATCGCCGGGCTTGAGCGCCGGTTGCTCGAGCTGGTGCGCCGGGGCGCGGCCGACGCCCCGCCCTTCATCCTGCTCATTCTCGACTCGACCCCGGCCGACCAGCTGGCCGCCGCCCGCGCCTGGAGCCGGCGTTACGACGTCGCCGAAAGCGCGCGCCTGCCGGCGATCCCGCTCTCGGCACGGCCCAATGGCCGGGTGCGCGTCGGCTATCTCTCGGCCGACTATCACGAACACGCCACCGCCTATCTGGTGGCCGAGATGTTCGAGCACCATGATCGCGGGCGCTTCGAGATTTTCGCTTACTCGTCCGGCCCCGACGACACCGGCGCCATGCGCCAGCGTCTGGTCAAGGGGGTGGACCAGTTCGTCAAGATCGGCGGCCTCTCGGATCAGGACGCCGCCGCGAAAATCCGCGAACACGGCATCGACATCCTGGTCGATCTCAAGGGCTACACCAAGGGCACCCGGGCCGGGATTCTGGCGCGCCGGCCGGCGCCGGTCCAGGCGAGCTTCCTCGGTTATCCCGGCACCAGCGGCGCCGGTTTCGTCGACTGGCTGATCGCCGACCCGGTGGTCGTCCCGCCCGAACACCGCGCCCATTACAGCGAACGGCTGGCCCTGCTGCCCCACTGCTACCAGCCCAACGACGGCAAACGGCCGATCGCCGAACCGCCTCCCGGCCGGGCCGACTGCGGCCTGCCCGAGGAGGCCTTCGTCTTCTGCTGCTTCAACAGCACCCAGAAGATCACCCCGGAAATTTTCGACATCTGGGTGCGGTTGCTGCACCGGGTGCCCGACAGCGTGCTCTGGTTGTTCGCCTCGAACCCCTGGGCCGAATTCAACCTGCGCAACCGCGCGGTGGCGGCCGGAATCGCCGCCGACCGGCTGGTGTTCGCCCACGACCTGCCGCTGGCCAAACATCTCGCCCGCTACCGGCTGGCCGATCTGTTTCTCGACACCCTGCCCTACACCGGTCACACCACGGTCAGCGACGCCCTGTGGACCGGATTGCCGGCGGTGACCTGCGCCGGCGCCACCTTCGCCGGGCTGGTCGCGGCCAGCCTGCTGGGCGCCGTCGGCCTGCCCGAGCTGATCGCCCCCGACCTCGCCGCCTATGAGGCTCTGGCCGAACGGCTGGCCCTCACCCCCGGCGAACTCGCCCGCCTGCGCGAGACCCTGGCGCGCAACCGCCTGAGCACGCCGCTCTTCGACAGCGAACGCTACACCCGCGACCTGGAGGCGCTCTACCTGCGGATGGTTCAAGACTGACGGCGGCCGGGGCCTTGCCCTGGCCCTGCCACAGGCCAAGTACCTTTGGCAACCGGTTCGTCAGGTCTGCTTCCAGGGCAGGCCGGAGGCTTTCCAGCCGCCCCGGCCACCGCGATGACCGGCGGCATCAAGCGCCCCTTCGAAGCCATCGGCGACGTTGTAGGTTTCAAAACCATGCGCGGCCAGCACCCCGGCCGCCGCCGTCGAACGAACGCCGCTGCGGCACAACAGATAGACCGGCTGATCGGGCTCGACGCCCCGGGCGAGCAGCTCGCCGGTGAAATCCGGGTTGCGCTCCCCGCCCGGATAACCTTGCCATTCGACCAGGATCACCGGACGGCCCAAACTGGCAAGATCGGGAACGCCGACATAATTCCATTCCGCCCTGGTCCGGACATCGACCAGAACCGCCCGCGGGTTCTCGCTCAGCGCCCGCCAAGCCTCCTGGGGACTGACATCCCCGACAAACCGCCCCGCCATCGTTCTCCCCCGGCTCGACTGTTTCGCTGCGCGTCAGATTTGATATTCCGGCTCGGGCAGGCTCTGATCCATGGCCAGCGCCGGAATCGTGGCGTCCTGGCACCAGCCGATGATCTTGGCCGGCACCCCGGCGACGGTGGCGCGCGGCGGCACGTCCTTCAGCACCACGCTGCACGCCCCGACCTTGGCCCGCCGCCCGATTTCGATATTGCCGAGCACGGTGGCGCCGGCCGCCAGCAGCACGCCGTCGCGAACCTTGGGGTGACGGTCGCCATGCTCCTTGCCGGTGCCGCCCAGGGTGACGCCCTGCAGGATCGAGACATCGTCGCCGATCACCGCCGTCTCGCCGACCACCAGACCGGTGGCGTGGTCGATGAAGACGCCGTGCCCCACCGGCACCGCCGGATGGATATCGACCGCGAAGACCTCGGAGACCCGGCTTTGCAGGAAATGCGCGAGATCATGCCGGCCGCGCTTCCACAGCCAGTGGCCGACCCGGTGCCATTGCAGGGAATGGAAGCCCTTGAAGTAGAGGAACGGCGTCAGGCAGGAGTCCGCGGCGGGATCCCGGGTCAGCACCGCGATCAGATCGGCCACCCCGGAGCGGACGATCGCAGGCTCGTCGGCCATGGCGGACCGGGCGATCTCGAGCAGGCGCGCCTCGGTCATCACCCGGTCGCCAAGCTTGCGCGCCAGCAACGCCGCCAGCGCCGAGGCAAAACTGTCGTGCGACAGCACGGCGTGGTCGATGAAGTCCGCCAGCGCCGCTTCCTTCTCCACCACCCGGCGGGCGTCGTCACACAAATGCTGCCAGATATCACCACCGAAAGCCGGCAATCCCCGACGCCGCTCCTGACGCCGGGCCGCAATCGCAGAGGGGGTCATGGGCGCGAAACTCCTCTTGCCATGTGCTCTCGCGACCAATCTAGACCGCTCCAGCGACCATAGCAGGTTCCGGCCCGAAACAAAACGACTCGGTGCGGAATTCCCCCGCGCCTTTTGCACCGCAGCAATCGCAAACATCAGGCACCCGGCATGGCTCCCCCCGCGCCGCAACCACGACTGAGCACTTGCATTCCCGGCCGCGATCGGCTAAATTAGGATAGGTTTTAAGTCAAAAAATTGTGCCGAAAAACTGCACCGGGAGCATCTGACGGACAGAGGCCATGGCCATCACCGCGACATCGAGCGTCACGCCGCTACCGCAGCTCACGGCGCTCCAGGCAAAGCAGATCACCGAACCCCCTCAGGTTGAGACGGCCAAAAAGCCGACTCAGGTGGGCGCCTATGCCAGTCCGGTCTATAAGTTCGATCCCCTCGCCAAGCTGTCCATCGAGCTTATCCGCGACACCAGCACCGGCAGTGTCGTCAATCAGATTCCCTCGGAACAGGTCATCCAGAGGTACCGCCTCGGTCTGATGACCGCGCCCAACAGCGGCGCCAACGCCGACAGCAGCAAGACCAGCAGCGAGCATCAGGCCGCCGCCGCTCTTGGCGCGATCAAAGCCGCGCCTGCCGCCGCCCCCGCGATAGCCTCCCGAGGCGGTTCGGCGGCGGTTGCCGGGGCCTCCGTGTCGATCAGGGTCTGATCACGGCCGGCATGATCCACTACGATTTCCCGCTCTGGCGTCCTCCTTCGGAGGGCGACAACCTGATCATTCAGGCGACACTGGGCTGCCGCTACAATCACTGCTCCTTCTGCTCGATGTACAAGGAGAAGGGCTATCAGGCCCGGCCGCTGGAGGCGGTGCTCGCCGACATCGATCAGGCCGCCCGCGAGTGGCCCGCCGCCCGCCGGGTCTTTCTCGCCGATGGCGACGCCTACAACCTGCCCAGCGACACCCTGCTGGCCATCGCGGACCGGCTCAAGCAGCGCTTTCCGGCGCTTCAGCGGATTTCCGCCTACGCCACCCCCTTCAACATTCTCGCCAAAACCCCCGGGGAGATCGCAGCCCTGAAAGCGGCCCGGTTGGGGCTGGTCTATCTCGGAGTCGAAAGCGGCGCCGACCGGATGCTGAAGGCGATCGCCAAGGGCTCGGCCAAACAGATGGAAGCGGCGCTGGCCCGCGCCCGCGAAACCGGCCTCAAGGTTTCGGCCACCGTAATTCTCGGTCTCGGCGGTCAAACCCACTGGCGGGAACACATCGAAGCCACCGCCGAACTGATCAGCCGTCAGCCGCCAACCTACCTCTCGACCCTGCAACTGGTGCTCGACCCCGCCGTCGCCCCCGGCTTTCTCGACCGTTTCGGTGAGCCGTTCCTGTGGCAGGATGATCGGGGCATCCTCCAGGAACTCCGCCTGCTGATCGAACGCCTCACCCCGTCCGCGCCGGTCATCTTCCGCTCCAACCACGCCAGCAACGCCCTGGCCCTGGCCGGCACCCTGCCCAAAGATCGCGACAAACTCCTGGCCGAAATCGACGGCGCCCACAGTCTCCGGCCCCGCTGGCTGCGCGGACTGTGAGGTGAGGACGGAGAGGCGATGGCAAGGGCGCGCGCCTATGGGGCAGCGCCCCTTATGTCCTACTCCAACGACGCCAACCGCGAAGCCTCATCTTCCGAGACCAAAGCGTCGATCACCTCATCAAGGGCTTCCCCCAGCATCACCTTGTCGATCTTGTAGAGCGTCAGATTGACCCGGTGGTCGGTGACCCGCCCCTGGGGAAAATTGTAGGTGCGAATGCGCTCCGACCGGTCGCCGGAGCCGACTTGCGACTTGCGGTTGGCCGCACGCTCGGCATCCTTGGCGGCACGCTCCTGGTCATAGAGCCGGGAGCGCAGCACGCGCATCGCCTTGGCCTTGTTCTTGTGCTGGGATTTTTCATCCTGTTGGCAGACCACCAGCCCGGTGGGCAGATGGGTGATGCGCACGGCGCTGTCGGTGGTGTTGACCGACTGGCCGCCGGGACCGCTGGAGCGGTAGACGTCGATGCGCAAATCCCGCTCGTCGATCTGAATATCGACCTCCTCGGCCTCGGGCAGCACCGCCACCGTCGCCGCCGAAGTGTGAATCCGGCCGCTGGCCTCGGTCTGGGGCACGCGCTGAACCCGGTGGGCGCCGGACTCGAACTTCAGCCGGGCGAAGACATTGCGGCCGGTGATCGAGGCGATGGCCTCCTTGTAGCCGCCGATCCCGGTCTCGGAGACATCCATGGTCTCGAAACGCCAGCCCTTGAGCGCGCAATAGCGGCGGTACATCTCGAACAGTTCGGCCGCGAACAGCGCCGCCTCGTCGCCACCGGTGCCGGCGCGGACTTCGAGAATCGCGTTCTTCTCGTCGGCCTCGTCCTTGGGCAGCAGGGAAATCAGGGTCTGACGCTCCAACTCGGGAATCGTGCGGCCATAGGCCCGCACTTCCTCCTCGGCCAGGGAGCGCATCTCGGAGTCGGTTTCCGGATCGGCGATCATCGCTTCCAGGTCGGCCATCTCGGCCCGGGCCTTGCGCACCGCCAGAATCGCCTCGGCCACCGGCGTCAGATCGGCATATTCCTTGGAAAGCTTGGCAAAACTCTGAGCATCGCCCATGCCCCTGCCGAGAGTATCGCGCAACTCGTCGTGACGGGCCAGAACCTTGTCAAATTTCTCATCTAGATTCAATGACTTGAGTCCTTATTCTCGGAACAGGGCGCGCCCCCGGACCTTCAGGCCAAGACGAAGTCGTTCGGACTCGCGAGCGGACTTCCCGGACAGGCACCCGGGCTTGGAGCGATCGGGTTTTGAAGCAAGGCAAACCACTGTTTGCGGAAATCCGGGCCAAGCTGAGGTGCGGCAAACGAGACACCCGCCGCATCCCCTTGCGTCGCAAGGAAACACGGCGGGGCCTTCATTATGGTAGCGGAGGAGGGATTTGAACCCCCGACACAAGGATTATGATTCCTCTGCTCTGACCAGCTGAGCTACTCCGCCGCAAATCGTTGGGTCTTCTAGGAAACCTCCGGGCGTTTGTCAAGCCGCAGTCTTGCCCGTCCGCAGATATCAGCGCCCTCAAAAAAAGGAAAAGGCTCCAACCCGGTAAGGTTGGAGCCCGAACCATCGAGCGAAAACGGCGCCGGACACCCTTAGTTGAGCATCGCGCTCAGGCCGTTCAGGCTGCTGTCGAGCAGCGGATCCTGCTCATTCCTGGCCAGACGCTCCTCGAACAACCGGCGGCTGGCGGCGATGGCGACGTCAACGGCGGCGTTGCGAACCTCGGACAGCGCCGAGGCCTCGGCCTGGGCAATCCGGTCGATCGCCTGCGCTTCACGACGCTTGATCGCCACCTGCACCTCTTCGTCCGCACGCGTCAGCACGCGCTCGGCCTCTTCGCGGGCATAGGCGAGAATCTTCTCCGCCTCTTCCTCGGCCTCGGTCTGGCGCTTGACGCATTCGGCGAGGACCCGCTCGGCATCTTCGCGCAACGCCCGGGCGTCGTCGAGTTCCCGGCGGATTCTATCCCCCCGTTGATCGAGCCCGCCGACCAGCAGCGCTCCGACCTTCTTGAAGGTCAGCGCGACAAACACAAAGAAAGCGACCGCGACCCAGAAAGTTGCATCCTGAAACATTAACCACACTCCTTAATCGCGGCCCTCACGGCCGCGCCGACAGCGGACCGGTCGAGTTCAACTCCGGCCAACCGGGCCGCCACCCTCCGTGCGAGGTCCGTAGCCTACGGTTTCACACACAACGATGTCAAGACACACAACGATGCCAAGCCGCGCGCCCATCTGCGAAATACGGACGAACGAATACGGCCGAACGCCGGGATCATACAAATGAGTTGTTTTTTGTCAAGGCACTAACACCCCGGCGACCGGCGCGCACCGGGAATGACAGATCGCGCGCCGGCACCAGCCGCCGCTCGCGGCCGTGCGGCGACGGCTCAGGCCGCCGCCCAAAACGCGCGGGCCTAGGAAAACAGGATCAGGAACGCCACCAGCAGCGCGAACAGCGCCACCGCCTCGGTCATCGCGAAACCGAGAATGCCAATCGGAAAAATCTGTTTCTGCGAGGCCGGATTGCGGCCGATCGCCGTCACCATCGAGGAAAACAACTGGCCGATTCCGAGACCGACGCCAGCCAGCGCAATCATCGCAACCCCGGCTCCGAGAAACTTTGCCGCTGCGGGATCCATCGAATTGTTCCTTTCAGTTCATAACAACAAGACCATACGCACCCAATGGCGCCGATGTCTCCGATCGACATGGCAGGACCACAACATGCGCTCACCGAAGCAACCTAACACAAGCAAAATAACGTCGCCAACAAAAATAGGATATAGCAGAAGTCACTATATGACTAACCATAGTAAATACTACGTACACACCTTCACATGAGTATGACAACTTACTTCACATCTCCACTACACGACTTCACCTACGAAACCGCACGTAAGGAGGTGCCATCGACGCCCCGCATCCGGAGTCACAACACGGCCAGCATCGTGGCGACCAGCGGATGACGGACGATGTCGCGATCGTCGAGACGCACCACCGCGATGCCAGGCAGAGCGCCGAACCGCCGCGCGATTTCGGCCAGTCCGGACATGCCTTCCAGCAGATCGCTCTGGTCGGGATCGCCGGTCAGCACCATGGTCGAATGCCAGCCAAGCCGGGTCAGCAGCATCTTGATCTGGCCGTAAGTGCAGTTCTGGGCCTCATCGATCACCACGAAGGCGTTATTAAGGGTGCGGCCGCGCATGTAGCCGACCGGCGCGATTTCGATGGTGCCCTCGGCGATCAGGGCGCGCAGGCGCTTGCCGCCCATGCGCTCGGACAGCGCGTCGTAGAGCGGGCGCAAAAACGGCGCCATTTTCTCGGCCATGTCGCCGGGCAGGAAACCGATGCTTTCCCCGGCCTCGATCGCCGGACGGGTCAGCACGATGCGGTCGACACGGCCCTCGTCGAGCGCATCCACCGCCGAACTGATCGCCAGATAGGTCTTGCCGGTGCCCGCCGGCCCGACCGCCACCGTCAAATGATGGTCGGCGATGGCGTCCATCAGCCGCTTCTGATTCACGCCCTGGGGCTTGACCCTGCGAACATAGCTCTGCTCGCGACGCTCCTCGCGGTCCTCAAGCGGGGTCCAGCCAGTGCCGCGCGGAAACAGCGGCTGAACCTTGGAGTCGACGCTCGGATCGGCAGACAGGGTACGGGTGATGCGCTTGGCCATGGGGAACTCCACGAAATGAGCGGCGCCCCGCGCCCGCGCCGTCCGGCCAATAAAAAAGCCCTCCACGGCCGGGAGGGCTTCGATGGTCGAACGGAGAAGAGGCGGGAGAGCGGCGAAAGGTGGCAGCACAGGAACAGGAAGAGGTTCGGACCCGGGGGCGACATCCGGCCCGCGCTCTCGAAGACCACGGCGCGGCCGGCAAAGGCGGCGATGGATAAGGGCCGGGTGTCACGGAATTGTTTCTCCGCATCAGAACCGAACTGCGATCAGTTTCGCCAGCGCCGAACCATTTGTCACCTCACATTTAGGTGCTAAACAAAAATTTAACCCAAGGTCTGGTATCGCAGCCACTGGCTGCCCACGAATTCGGCTCAGGCCGCCCGCTTCGGCGACAAAGCGCTCTCCCGGCGCGCTCATTACGGATGTTGCCAATACGACTCGGCCGCAGCCTCATGGCGCATCTGGCGCGGAAAGGGCTTCCATTGCTACAGTTTGTGTTGTAGGAACATGGCGACGCAAAACATCGCGTCGACTACTTTAATTGAGTCGGCGTTTTCGTGTCACCCCGATGGGACGGTTCGCCCCGGGGAGGCAGTTCTGGAGCGAACCCGCGTCAGGGGAGCCCAAGCGGAGGAAACGGTGGCGACTGATACCGAAAACGTCTCCGAGCGGGACGCATCGTTTCAGCTCCGCGGCGGCTCTTTCACGCTGATGGTGCTGAAGCTGACCGGCCCCGCCTCGGAAGCCTTCTTCGTCAAGCTCGGCGACAAGATCCGTCAGGCCCCCAACTTCTTCCGCAACGCGCCGCTGGTGCTTGATCTCGACGGCATGCCCGGCAACGAGCTAGTCGATTTCGCCGATCTCAAGGCACGACTGCGCGAACACGGGCTGATCGCCCTCGCCGTCCAGGGCGGCATTCATCGCCATCAGGAAGCGGCGCTGCGGGCCGGCCTGCCTCTGGTGCCCGCCGCCGGACGGGCGATCAAGCTCGATCCGGGCGCCACCGCCGCGACCGCTCCCCAATCCGCCGGACGCCCGCCGCCACCGCCGGCCGCAAGGCCCGCGCCGGACGCGGTCGGCCGCCCCGCCATGGTCATCAACGAACCGGTGCGCTCGGGCCGGCAGATCTACGCCCCCGGCGGCGATCTGGTGGTCACCGCCATGGTCAGCGCCGGGGCCGAGTTGCTCGCCGATGGCCATATTCACGTGTATGGCGCCTTGCGCGGCCGGGCCCTGGCCGGCTTGGCCGGCGACACCAGCGCCCGCATCTTCTGCCTCAGCCTGGAAGCCGAGATGGTTTCGATCTCCGGCCTTTACCGGGTCAATGAGGATATTCCCCCGGCGATCGTCAAAAAGCCGGCTCAAATCTACCTGAAGGACGGGTATCTCAGCATCGACCCGTTTTCCGACCGTTTCTCGGGCAATTCCTAGCCACGGTTGTTAGTCAACCCCATTCACAGGAGAAGGCTCCTTGGGCCAAATCATCGTGATGACATCGGGCAAAGGCGGGGTGGGCAAGACGACCTCTAGCGCCGCCTTTGCGACCGGTTTCGCCCTCCGTGGTCATAAGACCGTGGTGATCGATTTTGACGTCGGACTGCGCAACCTTGATCTGATCATGGGTTGCGAGCGCCGCGTCGTGTTCGACTTCATCAACATCATCAATGGCGAGGCCAAGCTTCATCAGGCGCTGATCAAGGACAAGAAGGTCGAGAACCTTTACATCCTGCCCACCTCCCAGACCCGCGACAAGGATGCCCTGACCAAAGAGGGCGTCGAGAAGGTGATGGAGGAGCTGCGCAAGGAGTTCGAGTTCATCATCTGCGACTCCCCGGCCGGCATCGAGAAGGGCGCGCTGATGGCGCTCTATTTCGCCGATCAGGCGATCATCGTCACCAACCCCGAAGTGTCGTCGGTGCGCGACAGTGACCGCATCCTCGGCATGCTGGCGGCGCGCTCGCGCCGGGCGGAACTGGGGCTGGAACCGGTGGTCGAGCATCTGCTGCTCACCCGCTACGATCCCTACCGGGTCGAGCGCGGCGAAATGCTGAATGTCGACGACGTGCTGGAAATCCTGGCGATTCCGCTGCTGGGCGTGATCCCCGAGAGCAAGGAGGTGCTGCGCGCCTCCAACGTCGGCATGCCGATCATTCTCGACGACGAGAGCAACGCCGGACAGGCCTACGCCGACGCCGTCGGCCGCTTCCTCGGCGAGGACATCGAACACCGCTTCATCAAGCCGCAAAAGCGTGGGCTGTTCGCCCGGCTCTTCGGGAGGATGTAATGAGAATTTTCGACTTCTTCAGGCCATCCAAACCCAAGGAAACGGTCACTTCGGCGCATCACGCCAAAGAGCGGCTCCAGATCGTCATGGCCCACGAGCGGGCCGGCCGCGATGCCCCCGACTTCCTGCCCCTGCTCCAAAAGGAGCTGCTGGAAGTGATCGCCAAATATGTCGACGTCGACCAGAACCGGGTCGAGGTCAAGCTCGACCGCAACAACGACTTCTCGACTCTCGAGGTCAACATCGAGTTGCCCTCCTCGAAAAAGGGCGAGCCGTTGCGCATCAAGGCGTCGACCTCGCGGGAGCCCGCGAGCAAGGACAAGCCGAAGGAGAAAGAGGCCGTCGCCTGAGACTGACCGCTTTCCAAAGGCCCCCGGCCTTTGGCGGGGGCAAGGGGCAAAACCCCTTGCCTTTCTTTTGGGCAGACCACCCCACAGCTTGCGGGGGTTGCAAACGACGGCCCGCTCCGGCATCACTTCCCCCCCGCCCTGCCGCTCCCCGGGGGGTGTGGCGTCAGCATGGGAAGACCGGGCATGGTGAGTTTGACGGTCAACGGCAAAACGGTCAGCGTCGAGACCAGCGGCGACACGCCGCTGCTTTGGGTGCTGCGCCAGCATTTCAAACTCCAGGGCACCAAATTCGGCTGCGGCATCGGCCAGTGCGGCGCCTGCACCGTGCTGGTCAACGGCGCGGTGGTGCGGGCCTGCTCGGTGACCATCGCCGCGGTCGATGGCGCGACCGTTCAGACCATCGAGGGCTTTGACAATGGCGGCGACGCCATCGCCGAGCGGGTCAAGGCCGCCTGGATCGCCGAGCAGGTGCCCCAATGCGGCTATTGCGTGCCCGGCATGATCCTGTCGACGGTGGCGCTGCTGCGCAAAATCCCCAATCCCACCGACACCGAGATTGACGGCGCAATCACCAATCTCTGCCGCTGCGGCACCTATGACCGCATTCGCAAGGCGATTCACCGCGCGGCCGCTGGCGGAGCCGCGCCATGACCGAGCCGCCCCGGATCGTTAATCTCAGCCCCCGACTCAGCCGCCGCGCGCTGCTCACGGGCAGCGGCGCGCTGGTGCTGGGCATGCATCTGCCGCTGTTGGGCGCCGGGGAAGCCGAAGCCGCCATCGGCACCAACAGTCTGGTCCCGGTCAACGCCTGGCTGAAGGTTTCCGCCACCGGCGTTTCGGTGGTCAGCCCGGCCTCGGAAATGGGCCAGGGCGTGTTCACGGCGCTGGCCCAGTTGGTCGCCGAGGAACTGGAGATCGACTGGACATCGGTGCGCGCCGAGATGGCGCCCTTCGATCCGGTCTACGCCAACCCGATTCTCGGCGGCATGCGCAGTGGCGGCGCCACCAGCATCCGGGCCTGGTTCCTGCCGATGCGCAAGGCCGGGGCCACGGCGCGGCAGATGCTCAAGGCCGCCGCCGCCCAGGTCTGGCGGGTTTCCCCCGACTCCCTGGTGCTCACCACCGGGCTGATCAGCCATCCGCCCTCGGGCCGCGAGGCCAGCTACGGCGCCCTGGCTCAGGTCGCCTCGCGTCAGAAGGTCCCGGTGGAGCCGCCGCTGCGCGATTCCGGCCGCTGGACCCTGATCGGCCGGTCCCTGCCCCGGCTCGACAGTCCGGACAAGGTGACCGGCCGGGCGATCTTCGGCATGGATGTGCGGCTGCCCGGCCAGTTGTATGCCGCGATCCGCCATTGCCCGGTGTATGGCGGCGCCCCGGCCCGGCTCGACGATTCCGCTTTGAAGACCAGCGGCGGCGGGTATCCGGCCGGCGTCACCGCGGTGGTGACGCTCAAGGACGCGGTGGCGGTGGTCGCGGAAAACTGGTGGCTGGCGCGCAGCGCGCTGGCCCGGGTCGCGGTCGCCTGGGCCGAGGGCGCCAACGCCGGCCAGACCAGCGCCGCCATCGACGCCGCCCTGGTGCGCGCGCTCGATCCCAAGGACCCGCGCGCGGTGGCCATCGCCGTCAACCGGGGCGACGCCGACCGCGCCATCGCCGGCGCCGCCATGACCGTGGAGGCGGTGTACCGCCAGCCTTTCCTCGCCCATGCCGCCCTGGAGCCGATCAACGCCACCGCCAGCGTCACCGCCAGCGACTGCGAACTCTGGCTGCCGACTCAGGATCAAGGCCAGTATCCCCGCCTGATCGCCGACGCGCTGGGGCTCAGGCCGGAGAAGGTCCGCGTCAACACTACCTATGTCGGCGGCGGCTTCGGCCGGCGCTTCGAAGCCGATGTCGGGCTTCAGGCCGCCCTGCTGTCGAAGGCGGTGGGCAAGCCGGTGCAACTGATCTGGACCCGCGAAGAGGACATCCGCCACGATTATTACCGCCCGGCCAGCATCAGCCGGGTCGCCCTCGGCGTCGACGTGCTGGGCCGGCTCACCGGCTGGCGTCACCGGGTCGCCGGACCGTCGATTCTCGGCCGGGTCAATCCGGGCGCGATCCGGGACGGCGTCGACAAGACCGCCGTTCAGGGCATTGCCGATCAGCCCTATCCGGTCCCCGCCCTCCACGTGGATTTCGTGCGGGCGGAGACCGGGATTCCCGTCGGCTTCTGGCGCTCGGTCGGCCATGGCGCCAACGGCTTCGTGGTCGAAAGCATGATCGACGAGGCGGCGGCGAAGCTTGGGCGCGATCCCTGGCGCTTCCGGCGCGGAGTGCTCGCCGACAAGGCGCCGCGCGCCCTGCGCGTGCTCGATCTCGCCGCTGAAAAGTCGGACTGGACGACCCCGCTGCCGGCGATCACCGGCGCCCGGCGCGGACGCGGCATCGCGCTCCACGAGGCCTATGGCTCGGTGATCGCCGTGGTGCTCGAGGTTTCGGTGTTCCACGATGGCCGGCTGGTGCTGGACCGCGCCGTCGCCGCCTTCGATTGCGGCCAGATGGTCAACCCCGACATCGTTTCGGGTCAGGTCGCCGGCGGTCTGCTGTTCGGCCTGAGCGCCGCGCTCACCGGCAAGATCACCTTCGAGCGCGGCCGGGCGATGCAAAGCAATTTTCAGGATTGCCGGGCCTTGACCATGGCCGAGGCGCCACCGGTCGAGGTCCATCTCGTGTCCTCGGACGAACCACCGGGCGGAGTGAGCGAGGCCGGCGTGCCGCCCGCCGCCCCGGCCCTGACCAACGCGATTTTCGCCGCCACCGGCAAGCGCCTGCGCGCATTGCCGGTGCTCGACTTCGACCTGCGGGACGGCTGAGACCAGCCCTTCCCCTGACCCCGGGCGCCTCCCATGTATGCCGATCTCGAGCCCCAGCACCAATCCCTGTCCCTGACCCGCAAGATTCAGCTGATCAACTGGGGGCTGGTGTTTCTGGTCTGCCTGATCACGGGCATCGGCATCGGCCTGCTCTATTCGGCGGCCGGCGGCAAATGGGAGCCTTGGGCGATGCGCCAGCTGGTGCGCTCGATTCCCGGCTTCGTGATCATGCTGGCGATCGCGGTGGTCGACATCCGGGTCTGGCTGCGCTTCGCCTATGTCATCTATGGCGTCATGTTCTGCCTGCTGGTGGCCGTGGAGGTCATGGGCCAGATCGGCATGGGCGCCCAACGCTGGATCGATCTGGGCTTCTTCGTGCTCCAGCCCTCGGAATTGATGAAACCGGCGCTGGTGCTGGCGGTGGCACGCTATTTCCACGGCCTGACCCTCGACCAGATCGGCCGGCCGCTGGTGCTGATCCCACCGATCGGGCTGGTGTTCCTGCCGGTCGGCCTGGTCCTGCTCCAGCCCAACCTCGGCACCGCGCTGCTGCTGATCTTCACCGGCGCCGCGATCTTCTGGTGCGCCGGGGTGCGGCTGTGGAAGTGGGCGCTCGCGATCGGCAGCGCCCTCGCCGTGATTCCCATCGGCTGGGGCTTCCTGCACGATTATCAGAAGCAGCGGGTGTTCACCTTTCTCGATCCGGAGAAAGACCCGCTGGGCAGCGGCTACAACATCATTCAGTCCAAGATCGCTCTTGGATCCGGCGGGCTGTTCGGCAAAGGATTCATGCTGGGATCGCAAAGCCAGCTGCAATTTCTGCCGGAAAAGCATACCGACTTCATCTTTGTCGTGCTCGCCGAGGAATTCGGTATGGCCGGAGCGCTCTTCCTGCTCGGACTTTACCTGCTTATTTTCATTTATGGCTATATCATTACCGTCTCCAGCCGCAATCAGTTTGGCCGGCTGGTCGGCATCGGCCTCACCACCACCTTTTTTCTCTATGTCTGCGTCAACACCGCCATGGTCATGGGGCTGATTCCCGTGGTCGGCATCCCCCTGCCCCTGGTCTCCTACGGCGGCACCGCCATGCTGACCCTGATGGTCGGCATCGGCCTGCTGCTCAGCGTCTCGGTCCACCGGGAAGTCCGGATTCCTCGCAGCGGGCTCTCTGAGTTGTAAGGGGGGGCGTAAGACAAGGCCAGGGCGCCGCCCTGGACCCGCCAAAGGCCGGGGGCCTTTGGAAACCGGGCTATTAGAGCCAGTTGCGCAGGCGGCGCGCCGCTTCGGCGATGGTTTCGGTCGAACCGGCGAAGGAGAAGCGGACGAAGCGGCGGCCACGGGCCGGATCGAAATCGATGCCGGGGGTGATGGCGACGCCGGTTTCCGCCAGCAGGCGCTTGCACCATGCCTCGCTGTCGTCGGTCAGCTTTGAAACATCGGCGTAGATGTAGAAAGCTCCCTCGGCCGGGGCCAGACGGTCGAGCCCGGCCCTGGGCAGTTCCTCCAGCAGCAAAGCGCGATTGCGGGCATAGCGGGCGACGTGGCCTTCGAGTTCGTCGCGGCACTCGAAGGCGGCGAGGGCAGCCAACTGGGAGACCGTCGGCGCCGAAATGAACAGGTTCTGAACCAGACATTCCACCGGCCGGATCAGGTCCTCGGGCACGACCATCCAGCCGATCCGCCAGCCGGTCATCGAGAAATATTTGGAAAAGCTATTGAGCACCACCACCTCGCCGCTGGCGCCGAGCGCGCTGGTCGCGGGCGCGCCATAGGTGATGCCGTGATAGATCTCGTCGGAAATCACCCGGATGCCCCGCCCGGCGCAGTACCCGAGCAACTCGTTCAGCTCCGGCTCCGGAATCATGGTGCCGGTGGGATTGGCCGGGCTGGCGATGATCAGGCCATCGAGCGGACCGGCCGCCTCGAGCAAAGCCGGCGTCGGTTGAAACCGGGTTTCGGGACCGACCGCGAGTTCCACCGGCGTCACCCCGAACGCCGACAGGATATTGCGATAGCAGGGATAGCCCGGCGTGGCCATGGCCACCCGGTCGCCGGCATCGAAAGCGGCCAGAAAGGCCAGCACGAAACCGCCCGAGGAGCCAGTGGTCACCACCACCCGCCGGGGCGGCACCTCCAGCCCGTGGCGCTGGCGATACTGGTTGGAAATCGCGCCGCGCAAGGCCGGCAGCCCCAGCGCCTCGGTATAGCCGAGCCGGTCGGTCTCCAAGGCGGCCTTGGCCGCCGCGATCACCCGCGCCGGAGCCGCCGTCGAGGGCTGTCCGACCTCAAGATGCAGAACCTCGCCGCCCGCCGCCTCGCGTTCGGCGGCGGCGCGCATCACTTCCATCACGAAGAACGGCGGGATGACGCCCCGTCCGGCCACTTTCAGCGCCATCGCCGCCGTCCCGTTCCGCTATTTACTTGGCCAGGGTGGTGAAATGCAGGCCCTGACCGCGCGGATCGGTGCCCACCTCGCAGCTCTTCAACCCGGTATAGCGATTATAGATGCAGGCCAGCGCCTCGACCTGGCCCAGCGCCGCCGCCGGCCGGGCGCCTCCCGCCAGCGCCCCCAGATCGGCCGGCTTCACCCCGGCCTCGGCCAGCACGCCGCCGCCCGGAGCCGGCGCCGCGCGCGGCAGGGCGAGAACCTGCGGCCCCGGCAGCTTCTCGATCGCCGAGGCGTGGAGCGACGACAGCAGAGCCGATTCGGCGCTGCGCCCGCCCTCGTTGACACTATTGGCCACGCCGGTCCCGGCGAACAGCACGGTATTCTGGTACTGGTTGACCACCAGCGCCGGACCGCCGATGCCGGTACCGCCACCGCCGCCAGCCGCGAGAATCCCGGTTTCCCCGGCGACCTGCCCGCGACCGAACAGACCGCCCTGGGTGAAGACGCAGGCGACGCTGCGTTCGTTGGCGTCGACCACGACCATGCCGGTGGCCGGCGCCGCCACTCCGGCTCCCGGACCGAGCGCGCCGAGCAGCGCCCCCAGCCAGCCTTCCTTATCCTCGCCCTCGGGCGCCGCCGCCTTCCAGGCGGTGACCAGCCCGGCCGCCCCGCCAGTCCGCCGGTCGGGGAAATGCACGAGATTGTGACCGATCTCGACACTGGCGGTCGCGCGCCACTCCGGCTGATAATCCGAGAGCGTCTTCGCGCTCAACCCCAGCTTCCCGGCCAAGTCCCCGGCGATCGAACCGTAAGCCTGGGGCGAATACAGCGCGCCGATGCCGCGTTCGCGGGCAATCCGCAGCGTCGCCGCCAAGCCGTTCTGAACCAGGGTTTCCCCTTCTCCCAGCACCTGCCCGCCTGAACCGAAAAAGAGTTTGCGCGCCTGGGCATCGGCGGCCAGCCGCGCGCTTTCGGCACGCAAATCCGTCGCCAGCGCGCGCGAAACCGGCACCCCGATCGAAGCCAGCGCCTCGGCCTTGCCGAGCGCCATCTCCCAGCGCCGCTTACCATAAGCCACCTGAAGGGTGTAGAGCCCGCGCAGAAAGGCCGGGACCGGAGTCTGTCCGGGAAGCGCCGACTCGGGCAGGAAATCCAGGGTCCGCGCCTGCTTCTTCACCGGATCATAGACCAGACACAAACCGCCGCCGCCGATGCCGACCCGGGACGGCATGGTCACCGCCGAGGTCAGGGCCATGGCGATCATGGCGTCGGCGGCATTGCCACCGGAATCGATCACCGCGTGGGCGGCCTTGACCGCCGTCGCGTCCTCGGCGGCCCCGAAGCCGAAAAATGTCGGCGGCTTGTCACCGGTGTGACATCCCGCAAGCAACAGCGCCACGGTGCCCAGCACCGCCGGAGCCAGCCCCGAAAGCGGCCTCGAAAACGGCGACACAAGGCCGCGTTCCGAACAGTTGACATCGGCCCCGACGGACGCAGACGATACCCCCAGGCCATTCAGCGGGAGCGACGCGGTGTGCAGGCGATTTGATGTGGTCAAGGCGGACTCGCTGTTGAACAGTGTGACGGTGTCCGGCGGCAACCGGGCTGGCGGAACGGTGGCATCCCTGCTGCTGGCCCTGGTTTTGATTCTGGGCGCGGCAGGCGCTGCCGTTGCCCAGAACCGCGGCCAGAAGCTCGACTTCATCCGCGACGCCGAGATCGAGCATATCATCCGGAATTACGCCCGGCCAATCTTCAAGGTGGCCGGCATCGATCCCGAGGCGGTCGAAATCGTCCTGGTGAAGGATGATTCGGTCAACGCCTTCGTCGCCGGCGGCCAGAACCTCTTCATTCACACCGGCCTGCTGATGGAGTGCGACAACCCCGAGCAGTTGATCGGCGTCATCGCCCATGAAAGCGGCCACATCGTCGGCGGCCATCTGTTTCGCGGCCGGGACGCCATGGAAAACGCCTCGGCGGAAGCGATGGTGGCGATGGTGCTCGGTCTGGGCGCCGCCGTCCTCAGCGGACAGGGCGGCGCGATGGGCGCCATCGGCCTGGGTGGCACCGATGTGGCCATGCGCAACTATCTCGCCTTTTCCCGCGGCCAGGAAGCCTCGGCCGATCAGGCCGGGCTGACCTTCCTCGACCGCATTCATGTCTCGTCCCAGGGGTTTTCCGACTTCCTTCAGAAGCTCTCCAATCAGGAGTTGATGCCGACCAGCCATCAGGCCTCCTACACCCGCACCCATCCCCTGACCCGCGAGCGAATCGACGCCGTTTCCTATCATCTCCAGCATTCGCCCTGGAAAAACTCCCACCTCCCGGCCGGCGATGTCGAACAGTTCAGCCGCCTCAAGGCCAAGCTGATCGGCTTCATGCGGCCGGGGGTGGCGCTGAGGCGCTATCCGGCCGACAATCCCTCGGTCGCCGCCCGCTACGCCCGCGCCGTCGCGTTCTACCAGCAGGGTGATCTGCGCAACGCGCTGCCGATGATCGACGCCCTGATCGCCCAGGAGCCACGCAATCCCTTCTTTTATGAACTGAAGGGACAGGTGCTGATGGAAAACCGCCGGCTCGAGGAATCCCTGGTGCCCTACCGCAAGTCGGTGGAGCTGCTGCCCGACTCCGCCCTGCTGCGCGGCTCGCTGGCCCAGGCGCTGATCGAGACCAACAACCCGGCATATACCGACGAGGCCCTGAAGCATCTGGACTTCGCCACCCGCCAGGAACACGACGCGCCGCCGCTCTGGCGGTTGGTGGCCACCGCCTGGGGACGCAAGAAAAACGACGGCATGGTCGCCTATGCCCTGGCCGAGGAGGCACTGGCCCGCGGCGACCGCGCCGCCGCCCGCTTCCACTCGGAGCACGCGGAAAAACTGCTGCCACGCGGTTCGCCCGGCTGGCTGCGTGCCGCCGACATCCGCGCCGTCGCCGAAGACAAACGCGGGGAGCGGTGAAAAAAATGGGGTCCGGGGCCCGGCGGCCCCAGTGAGTCCAGGGCGAAGCCCTGGCCGTCGGAGACACCAGGGGCTCTGCCCCTGGACCCGGCCAAAGGCCGACGGCCTTTGGAAACCGGGACGTGAGACCTTACAGATCCAACCGGTAATTCGGCGACTCGTTGGTGATCTGAATGTCGTGGACGTGGCTCTCGCGCAGGCCGGCATTGGTGATGCGGACGAATTTGCAGCGGGTCTGCATCTCGGGAATGGTGGCGCAACCGGTATAGCCCATGGCGGCGCGCAGGCCGCCGACCAGTTGATGAACCACCCCGGCCAGCGGTCCCTTGTAAGGCACCCTGCCCTCGACGCCCTCGGGCACCAGCTTCTGGGTCGCGACCTCGGCCTGGAAATAGCGGTCGGCCGAGCCCCGCGCCATCGCCCCCACCGAGCCCATGCCGCGATAGGATTTATAGGAGCGGCCCTGAAACAGGATCACCTCTCCCGGGCTTTCGTCGGTGCCGGCGAACAAGCTGCCGAGCATGGCGCAATCCGCGCCGGCGGCGATCGCCTTGGCCAGATCGCCCGAGAATTTGATGCCGCCATCGGCGACCACCGGAATGCCCTGACGGTGACACACCTCGGCGACGTCGAGCACCGCCGTCAGCTGCGGCACGCCGACTCCGGCGACGATGCGGGTGGTGCAGATCGAGCCCGGCCCGATGCCGACCTTGACGGCATCGACTCCGGCGTCGATCAAAGCGCGGGCGGCATCGCCGGTCGCCACGTTGCCGGCGATGATCTGGGTGCTGTTGGCGAGCCGGCGCACCCTCTGCACCGCCTCGATCACCTTCGCGGAATGGCCATGAGCGGTATCGACCACCAGCACATCGACCTCGGCGTCGAACAACGCCTCGGCGCGCGCCAGGCCGTCGGGGCCGGTACCGGTGGCCGCGGCAACGCGCAACCGGCCCTTTTCATCCTTGCAGGCGTTGGGGTAGCGGTGGGCCTTCTCGATGTCCTTGACGGTGATCAGGCCGATGCAATGATCGTCGTCATCGACCACCACCAGCTTCTCGATCCGGCGGGAGTGCAGCAGGCGCTTGGCCTCCTCGGACTCGACGCCCTCCCGCACCGTCACCACTTCCTTGGTCATGAACTCGCTGACCGGCTGGCTGGTGTCGGTGGCGAAGCGGACGTCGCGGTTGGTCAAAATGCCGACCAGCCGGCCGACCCGCTTGCGCTTGGGCTTCTCGACCACCGGAATCCCCGAGATGCGATGGCGCGCCATCAGGTCCAGCGCCTCGGCCAGAGTGGAGTCCGGGGTGACGGTGATCGGATTGACCACCATGCCGGACTCGAAGCGCTTGACCCGGCGCACCTCGTCGGCCTGACGTTCGATATCCATGTTGCGATGAATGACGCCGATGCCCCCGACCTGGGCCATGGCGATGGCGAGAGCGCTCTCGGTCACGGTGTCCATCGCCGCGGACAGCAGCGGAATGCCGAGTTCGATGACCCGGGTCAGACGGCAGCGGGTGTCGACCTCGTGGGGCAGCACCGAGGAAGACGCCGGCACCAGCAACACATCGTCGAAGGTCAGGGCTTCACGAAATCTGCTATCGACGGCCATGTGCCTTCTCCCGAAAATTTCGCGGCACTATACACCGGTATGGCGGCTTGTGAAGGTCCCCGCCGCATCGCAACCCAGCCAACCGGCGGTTTAGAGCGGATCGCGAAGAGGCGGCATCGCCTCGTAGCGTGAATCCGCTCGAGAAACAAATCGTTACGGAGCGGTCTCCTATCCAACCCGATCGGGGACCGCTCTAGCCGCCGGCGTACTCAGGACAGGCGCACCTTCAGCACCATCATCGCCGCCCCGACCACCGCGAACACCAGGGCCGCCAGGGTCATCAGCATCGGCAGCGAGCGCAGCTCGCGACGGAACGTCCCGAGCGCCTCGCCCTGACGGCGCAGACGCTCCTCCAGACGGGCGATACGCTCGGCCTGGGCGCGCTGGCCTTCGGCGCCGCCCTCCTGCTCCTCGGTCAGGCGAATCACCGCCAGCCGCAGCCCCTGAAGCTGCACCGCCTGGGCATCGTGGGCGGAACCGGTCTCGGATTGATGACCGGAGATGTCTTCGCGCAGTTGCTCGACACCATCGATCAGCGTGCTCTGCCCCGCGAGCAACTGGTCGTGCCCATCCATCTGGCGCGCCAGATTTTGCGCCAGACGCCGCTGCTCCTCGCTGATCTGCTCCAGCAGGCGGCGGGCCTGTTCATGCGTCTCCGTCAGTTCGTCGAGACCGCGGGTCAGGCGTTGCGCGCTGACGGCAAACTCCCGGCCCGCCCCGGACGAGCCACCACCGGCATGGCCGCCGGCGACCTCGATCAGGTCGAGCGCGCCCTGGCGCAAGGTGATGACGTCGGAGGCGACCCGAAGCAGCACCGGCTCGACCCGGCGCAGAATGTCCAGGCTGTCACGGGATGGCGATGATCTCTTGCGGGGATTCTCGTCGTCCATGCCCCGGCTCTCACGTCCCTGGCTGCTGCAAGCTCTGAAGGACGCTGAGGGGAATGTCCCGCTTGTCGGCGATGACCCGGTTGCGGCCCGACCGCTTGGCCTCGTAAAGCGCCTCGTCGGCGCGCTTGATCAGGGTGTCCACGGTGTCGCCGACCCGGCCGCCGACCGCGACGCCGACACTGACCGTGACCGTGATTTCCTTCACCGGGGCCGTGATCTCGAATCGGGTGTCGCCGATGCGCTGACGCAACCGCTCGGCCACCTGCAAGGCCGCCTCGCCGTCGGTGTCGGGCATGATGACCACGAATTCCTCGCCGCCCAACCGGGCCACCAAGTCGAAATTGCGCAGGTTGCGCGCCGAGCGCACCGCGACCTCGCGCAAGACTTCGTCGCCGATGTCATGGCCGTAGGTGTCGTTGACCAGCTTAAAGTGGTCGATGTCGAACATCAGAATCGACACCGGCTTGTTGCTGTCGGCGGCCCGGTCGAGCAGGCGCGGCAAATGGGCGCTGACGTAGCGGCGGTTGAACACCCCGGTCAGCGAATCGGTCAGCGCCAGCGACAGGCTCTGTTCGTAATTGGCGCGCAACCGGTCCTGGTAGCGCTTGCGCCGGACCTGGGTGCGGAACCGCGCCTGCAACTCGTTGCGGTCGATCGGCTTGATCACATAATCATTGGCGCCCAGTTCCAGCCCCTTGGCCACCCGCTGGAGATCGCCCTCGTCGATCATCAGCAGAATCGGCACCTGACGGGTGCGCTCGTGGGAACGCAACTGGGAGCACAGGCGCAAGCCGTCCTCGTTGAGCAAGGTCAGGCTGACGATCACCAGATCGAATTCCTCGGCCAGCGCCCGGGCCAGCGACGCGGCGCAATTGGCGGCGGAAAAAACATCGGCGCCGTCGCGCTTCAGGGTTTCCGTGATCTTGTCGAGATCGAGCGGGCTGTCCTCCAGCACCAGCACCCGGGCCTTCTCGGTCGACTCGGACAGCATACTGACGCCGTTGATCAGCATGCCGAAATGGCCGGAGGTGCTCTCGCGCAACCGCCACTCGTCCATCATCATCTTGAGCCGGACCAGCGAGCGAACCCGGGCGAACAACGCAATGTCGTTGACCGGCTTGGTCAGGAAATCATCGGCGCCGGCCTCAAGGCCGCGCACGCGGTCGGAGATATCGGATAAGGCCGTGACCATCACCACGGGAATATGCATGGTCTCGGGATCGGAGCGGATGCGCTGACAAACCTCGAAACCATCCATTCCCGGCATCATGACATCGAGCAGGACGATATCCGGGCTTTCCGTCTTGACCAGATCGAGCGCCTGCTGACCATTGTAGGCCGTCAATACATCGAAATACTCGCGCGTGAGCTTCGCCGCAAGCAGCTTCACGTTGGGCATCACGTCATCGACTACGAGTACTCGCGCAGACATCTCAGGCCAGCTTTCCAACAAGCACCAGATCAATCATTCAAAAAACGCTGCACCGCCTGGAGAAATTTAGTAACGGAAATCGGCTTAGCCAGATAATCTTCACAGCCGCCCTCCCGAATCTTCTCCTCATCGCCTTTCATTGCGAAAGCGGTCACCGCGATGATCGGGATCGACTTGAGTTCTTCGTCTTCCTTGATCCACTTCGTCACCTCCAGCCCGGAAACCTCCGGCAACTGGATGTCCATCAGGATCAGATCCGGGCGATGCTCACGCGCCAGCTTCAGGGCTTCCATGCCGTCCTTGGTCTGCAGGGTCGCATAGCCGTGCGCCTCCAGCAGATCGTGGAACAGCTTCATATTGAGTTCGTTGTCTTCAACGATCAGGACGCACTTGGCGGCAGGGTCCCCCCCGGAACTCTGCGTCTTGTCCTTCACACCGCTAGACATCTCGACCTCCCCCTGACCAGCGCCCGGCATGGACGCCTCCCATCGCCGCCGTCAAGATAACGCGGAGAGAGGCGACATGCACCCATAATTCGACGGGGGCGACCTCCACCTCAGGGCGGATTTTACAATATGTTAACAAGCGACTGCGCTACGCCGCGGATCACCGCGCCTCGTTAATTAATTATTAATGAAACCAGGCCCGGGCCAGCGGACCGTCGAGCAGGCACGCGGCCAGGGGCGCGCCCAGCGACGACGACCGCGGCAGCGCCGTCCGCGCCAGATCGAGCGCCTGAAGCGCCTCCATCACCAGCGCCACGGCATCATGGATTTGAGCGCGGCTGTCGGCCCCGACCCCGGTCGCCTCGAACATCAGGGTCTCGAGTTCGCCGACCGTCACCTGCAACCGCACCGCGGCCTCGGCAAGAACCCAAGCCGGGTCCTTGTGGTGAAACGCGCTCAGCCCGACCGGGGCCGGATCGCGCGTGAACTCGCCCGAACGGCCGGCGGTGTCACGGCCAGCGGTGTCATCGATACGGGGGGAAGCGCCGTCACGTCCGGCATTGGAGCACTCGGTCCTATGCTTCCTTAACCGCATCCCCACTCACTCCCGTTGCCTCAGTTCCTGTTGTCTCAGGCCCTGTTGCCTCAGGCCCGCACCTCAATCCCGACCGCCCGGAGGGCCGCTCCCCTCACCGGCCTGCCGCGCCAGCCACGCAGCTCCTCTCACCCCGCTGTCGGCGCCATGGACGGCGCGAACCAGCCGGGTGCGGGGCTCCGGAACCAGCGACAAACCGCGCCACAAGAGAGAGACCCTGCCAATAATATCAGGTAGCCCCGAAAGGCCGCCGCCAACCACGATGGTATCGGGGTCCAGGAAATTGACTACACTCGCCAGCGCTCTGGCAAGAGCACTAAAGTATAAAGACAGAGCCTTTCGAGCCGTTTCATCGCCTGTCACCGCCATCCGGCCAACTTCTTCGGCGCTCCCGACACAATTGCTAAGATTATTATATATATATGCCAGACCAGACCCACTAAGCATAGTTTCAATGCAACCTTTCTTGCCGCAGGGGCAGAGCAGCTCCGGACCATCTTCCGCGGTGCGCCAGGGCAGCGGCGTGTGCCCCCATTCGCCGGCGACGCCGTGGGCTCCGAACAGCGCCTTGCCGTGAACCGCGATGCCGCCGCCGACCCCGGTTCCGAGCACGGCGCCGAAAACCACCGGCGCGCGGGCACCGCCGCCATCCACCGCCTCGGACAGAACGAAGCAGTTGGCGTCGTTGGCCATGGGCACGGCCCGCCCGAGCGCGTCGGCGAGATCGGCGCCCAGCGGACGCCCGAGCAGCCAGGGCAGATTGACCGCCCGCACCGTACCGGCGGCCGGATCGACCACGCCGGGCAGACCCAGCCCGACCGGCAGTCCGCGCCGCCCGACCGCCTCCTCGAGTTCGGCGACCAGGGCGGTCAGCAGCTCCACGGTTTGCGCATAGCTGGTCGGAGTGGCGTGACGCAACCGCAGGCATTCCCGGCCGGTGCGGTCGAGAACCAGCGCCGAAACCTTGGTCCCGCCCATGTCGATGCCGATATACATGGCTGCCTCCCTCCCGTTCCGGCGCGCCTCGCCCTCATATCACCTTTTCGGGCGCCACCATAAGACGGTTGGCCGCGGCCGCCTCCGGGGAGTATAGAACCCGCCTTTCCCATCCCGGCCCGGCCAAGGTTCATGATCAGCATCAGTCACCGCATCGCCCAGGAATTGAACTGCCAGGAGGCCCAGGTCGCGGCCACCGTCCGCCTGCTCGACGAAGGCTCGACCGTGCCCTTCATCGCCCGCTACCGCAAGGAAGCGACCGGCGGCCTGGACGACACCCAGCTACGCACCCTGGCCGAGCGCCTGACCTATTTGAGGGAGCTGGAAGACCGCCGGAGCGCCATCGTCGCCAGCATCACCGAACAGGGCAAGATGACCGACGAGCTGGCGCTCCAGCTGGCGCAGGCCGAGACCAAGGTGCGGCTGGAAGACCTTTATCTGCCCTACAAGCCCAAGCGCCGGACCAAGGCCCAGATCGCCCGCGAGGCCGGGCTGGAGCCGCTGGCCACCCTGCTGCTCGAAGACCCGGGCCGCTCGCCCGACGGCGAAGCCGCGGCCTTCGTCGATGCCGACAAGGGCGTGGCCGACGCCAAGGCCGCCCTCGAAGGCGCCCGGCACATCCTGATCGAGCGCTTCGGCGAAGACGCCGAACTGGTCGGCCGGCTGCGCCGCCACGTCGCCGACTCGGGCAAGGTGGTTTCGGCGGTGATCGAGGAGAAGAAGGCCGAGGGCGCCAAATTCTCCGACTATTTCGAGTTTTCCGAATCCTGGGCCAAGGTGCCGTCGCACCGCGCCCTGGCGCTGTTCCGGGGCCGGGCGGCCGGTGTGCTCGACATCCGGCTGGAAACCGCCGAGCCCGGCGTCACGCCCCATCCGTGCGAGGCGGTAATCGCCGGCCACACCGGCATCCGCGATCAGGGCCGCCCGGCCGACAAATGGCTGGCCGACACCGTGCGCTGGACCTGGAAGCTGCGCGTCGGCCCGCATCTGGAAACCGAGCTGCTGAGCGAACTGCGCGAGCGCGCCGAGGAGGAGGCGATCAAGGTCTTCGCCCGCAACCTCCACGATCTGCTGCTCGCCGCCCCCGCCGGCCCCAAGGCGGTGATCGGGCTGGATCCGGGTATCCGGACAGGCGTCAAGGTCGCGGTGGTCGACCGCACCGGCAAAATGGTCGACACCGCCACCATCTATCCCCACCAGCCGCGCAACGACTGGGACGGCTCGATCGCCGTGCTCGCCGCCCTCGCCCACCGCCATCAGGCCGAGCTGATCAGCATCGGCAACGGCACCGCCTCGCGCGAAACCGACAAGCTGGCCGCCGATCTCTTCAAGCGCCACCCGGAATTGCGCCTGACCAAGATCGTGGTCAGCGAGGCCGGCGCCTCGGTCTACTCGGCCTCGGAATTCGCCGCCCTGGAATTCCCCCAGCTCGACGTTTCGCTGCGCGGCGCGGTTTCGATCGCCCGCCGGCTTCAGGACCCGCTGGCCGAACTGGTCAAGATCGAGCCGAAATCGATCGGAGTCGGCCAGTATCAGCACGATCTCGCGCCCCAGAAGCTGGCCACCGCCCTCGATGCCGTGGTCGAGGACTGCGTCAACGCCGTCGGCGTCGATCTCAACACCGCCTCGGTGCCGCTGCTGGCGCGGGTGTCGGGCCTCTCCGACACCGTGGCCCGCAACATCGTCGAGTTCCGCGACAAGAACGGCGCCTTCCGTTCGCGCGCCCAGTTGATCGAGGTGCCGCGCCTCGGCCCCAAGACCTTCGAACAGGCGGCGGGCTTTCTGCGCATTCGCAACGGCGACACCCCGCTCGACTCGTCGGCCGTCCACCCGGAAGCCTATCCGGTGGTCGAGCGCATCCTCAAGCGCAGCCGGCGCAGCCTCGATGCCGTGGTCGGCGACTCGCCGTTCCTGCGCGCCCTCGATCCTGATGACTTCACCGACGAGCGCTTCGGCCGCCCGACCGTGGCCGACATCATCGCCGAACTGGAAAAGCCCGGCCGCGACCCCCGCCCCGAGTTCAAGACCGCGACCTTCCGCGACGGCATCGAGAACATGAAGGATTTGCGGCCCGACATGACCCTGGAGGGCGTGGTCACCAACGTCACCGCCTTCGGCGCCTTCGTCGATATCGGCGTCCACCAGGACGGGCTGGTGCACATCTCCCAACTGGCCGACAAATTCGTCAAGGACCCCCACAGCGTGGTCAAGGCCGGCGACGTCGTGCGGGTCAAGGTGGTCGAGGTCGATCTGCCGCGCAAGCGAATCGCCCTGACCATGCGCCTCAATGAGCCCTCCGAAAGGCGCGCCGCCTCTGGCCCCGCCGCCTCCGCCCCGCCCCAGCGCGCCCAGTCGGCCCCGCCCGCGCGCAATGACAGCGGGCCGCGCCGGCCCGCCCCGGCACCGTCAAAGACTGTGACTCCGCCGGCCGCCGGCGCCAACGCTTTCACCGAGGCCTTCGCCCGCGCCCAGGCGGGCAAGCCCAAGCGGTGATGCCCAGGCGCAACACCTCGACACGACGCGATTGAGAATCATTATTAAGCTCTTGGCAAACCGGCGCCAGCTCTCCAGGTTCTTGGGGATGGACAGACCGGTTTGAAAAACGGGAGGACGAGGGCCATGTCAGCCGCCGAAGCGTACGCAGAAATGAATCACGATGAGCACCTGGACATGGAGGCCATCGGTGCCAATCTCGATGCCCTGATGAGCGAGCGCGCCCCGGACCGCACCCGCATCGCCCAGTCCCTCAGCCTGCTCAAAGCCTCGATGCTGTTGCATTTCGCCCACGAGGAAGCGCTGATGAAGGAGGCCAATTATCCCAACCTCTTCCACCACCGCCGCAGCCACAACTACATCGTCAACGAGATCACCGTGTTCATCGCCGCCTTCGTCTCGGGGCGCGAGACCACCACCAACGATGTCTGGCCACATCTCAAGAAGACGCTCGACACCCACATCGCCCGTCACGACAACGATCTGAGCCGCTACCTCGGCGTCAGCCTCTGAGGGCCGGTCAGCCCTCCTCCTGGGCCTGCCACTCGCCGGGATCGGCGGCGACGCCGCCATGTTCCCGCTGCCAGTCGCCGCACCAGTCGGTCGACAGGGTGATCGGGAACGCTCCCTCGGGGAAACGATCGGTGACCACCGGCGGATAACGCCGGCACGAGCCCTTGGGACCGCGTTCGCGGATGCCCTGGCCGATCCAGAACTTGCAATAGTAGCAGGTGTCGGAGCGTCTGATCGTCACGGCGAAGTCCTTCCCTTCCTGGCGGATCACCGTTCTCTAGTCCCTTGCCGGCGCTGGCGCAAGGGGACGGGATCGGCTAGAACCGGGCATGCTCTCCCGTTTCGCGAGACCAATGCCCATGCCCCCCGACGCCATCGAGATTCTCGACCGCGCCACCGTGTATCGCGGTTATTTCCGCATCGACCGTTACCGGTTGCGCCACCGCACCTTCGCCGGCGGCTGGACCGGAGAGATGATCCGCGAGGTCTTCGAGCGCGGCCACGCGGTGGCGGTGCTGCTCTACGATCCCGAGCGGGATCAGGTGGTGTTGATCGAACAATTCCGAATCGGCGCCCACGCCGCCGGCCGCAATGCCTGGCTGCTGGAAATCGTTGCCGGCGTCGTCAACACCGGAGAAAGCCCCGAAGAGGTGGCGCTGCGGGAAACCCGCGAGGAAACCGGCTGCACCGCCACCGCCCCGATTCACATCTGCGACTACTTTCCGAGTCCCGGAGTCAGCAGCGAATCCATCGGCCTGTTCTGCGCCCGCGTCGATGCCGGCACCGCCGGCGGCATCCACGGCCTTGCCCACGAACAGGAGGATATCCGCACCGTGATCATGAGCAGCGACGACGCCATCGCCCTGCTCGACCAGGGCACGCTCGACAATTCGGCGATCATCATCGCCCTCGGCTGGCTGGCCCGCACCCGCGACCGGCTGCGCACCGCATGGCCCGATGGCCCCGCCCGCGCCATGTCCGCGTGCTAATCTGTCGCCTTCCTGCCTGTCGGAGCAATCTTCACACTTTTCCCGCCTGCGGTTCCGGTTTAGAGTGGCGTCCGGCCCTTTCGGCACCTGGAGCGACCGCCCTTGTGCCGGGCGCGAAAGAATAACGAAGATCGACGTTTAAGGACTCTGAGGAGGATTCCACCCGATGCCCTATTCTCGACCCGACGCGCTCGTCAGCACCGAATGGCTGGCCAACCATCTGACGGCGCCCGACGTCAGAATTGTCGACGGCACCTACTTCACGCCCGACAGCGGGCGGAACGCCAAGGCCGAATATCAGGCCTGCCACATTCCGGGCGCGGTGTTTTTCGATATCAACGAAATCGCCGAGTCGAGTTCCGACCTGCCGCACATGCTGCCGCCGCCCGAGAAGATTTCCTCGCGCATGCGCGCGCTCGGCCTGGGCGACGGCAACCGGATCGTGATCTACGACGCCCACGGCCTGATGTCGGCGGCGCGGGTCTGGTGGATGCTGCGGGTGTTCGGACACCGGGACGTCGCGATCCTCGATGGCGGCCTGCCGAAATGGCTGGCGGAAAAGCGCCCGACCGAAGACCTGCCGCCGGTGCCACGCCAGCGCCACTTCACCGCCACCTACAACCACACCCTGGTGCGCGAAGTCGACCAGATGCAGGCCAACCTCAAGGATGGCCAGGAACAGGTGGTCGATGCCCGCGGCGCCGCACGCTTCAAGGGCGAGGCGCCCGATCCCTGGCCCGGCCGCCGGCCCGGCCACATTCCGGGGTCGCGCAACCTGCCCTACACCGACCTGATCGACCCCGAGACCAAGACCATGCTGTCCGCCGAGAAGCTGCGGGAGCGCTTCGCCGCCGCCGGCCTTGATCTCTCCAAGCCGATCACCGCCACCTGCGGCAGCGGCGTCACCGCCTGCGTCATCGCCCTCAGCCTCTATCTGATCGGCAAGGACGACGCCGCGGTTTATGACGGCTCGTGGGCGGAATGGGGCCTGCGCCAGGACCTGCCGGTCGCGGTCGGAGCCTGAAGCCACGGGCGCGGATCATCAGGACCGGACGGCCCGGCAGATCGTCGCCGGGCCGGCGCCCGGCAGGTTGCGGGCCGTAATCACCTACCTGGAGATGCGCGCGGCCCCGAAGCGGCTTTCGGGGCCGCCGCCGCTTCCCGACACCGCGATCCGGCGGTTGGAGCAGCCCAGCGCCACCGCCTATCGCTTCCTTTACGATGGCGTCGGCGAGCCCTGGCTGTGGCACGAACGGCGCCGGCTCGACGAAGCCGGGCTCAAGCGGATCATTCACGATCCGCACCTTGAGATTCTGGTGCTGACCTGTGCCGGCCGGGTCGCCGGTTTCGCCGAACTCGACCACCGGCAACCGCCCGCCTGCCGCCTCGCCTATTTCGGACTGCTGCCGGACTTTATCGGCCGGGGGCTGGGCTTCTGGTTTCTCTCCCGAACCATCGCCCACGCCTGGAACCGCCATCCGGGCCGCCTGCTGGTCAACACCTGCACCCTCGATCACCCTGCCGCCATGCCGCTCTACCTGCGCGCCGGCTTCACCCTGATCGAGCATGTGGTGCGCGACTTTCCCGATCCGCGCCTGTCCGGCGTGCTGCCCCGCCACGCCGCTCCCCATGTGCCGCTAGCAGTTGACGGTGGTTGACTTCCAGCCCACTAAGGGTGGAGAAGCATTGGCAGGCGAACCGCAGGGAAACCGAACCCATGAGCCCAAACGACAGCCGAATCACCCGCGACCGCTGGAGCGCCCGACTGGCCGGCGCCGGCCTGTCCCTGCTGCTGCTGGCCGCCTGCTCCTCGAGCGGCGGCGCGGCTCCGCCCGGCGGCGCCCTGCCCGAGTCTCCCACCGGCGAACCGGTGGCCGCCCGCATGGTCAGCCTGCCCGAATGGCTGGCCGATGTCCGCGCCGAAGCCGTGCGCCAGGGCATCCGGGGGCAGACCGTCGACACCGCCTTCGCCCAGGTCCGGATTCTCGACCGGGTGCTGGAGCTGGATTCCAGCCAACCCGAATTCTCCCGTCAGGTCTGGAATTATCTCGACAGCGCGGTTTCCGACGACCGGGTTCAGCAGGGCAAGGCGCGCATCGCCGCCTCGCGCGAGCTACTGACCCGGGTCTCGACGGAGTATGGCGTGCCGGCGGAAATCCTGGTCGCCTTCTGGGGCGTCGAAAGCGATTACGGCCATGATTACGGCAACTGGTCGGTAATCGACGCCCTGGTCACCCTGGCCTACAAGAGCCGGCGCACGGCGTTCTTCCGGGGCGAGTTGCTGGCGGCGCTACGCATCCTCGACAATGGCGACATTCCGCTGGAGCAGCTGCGCGGCTCGTGGGCCGGCGCCATGGGCCAGACCCAGTTCATTCCGACCATCTTCCTCAAGCACGCCGTCGATTACGATGGCAACGGCAAGCGCGATATCTGGAACAGCCTGCCCGATGTCTTCGCCTCCACCGCCCATTTCGTCAAGGTCGGCAATGGCTGGCGCACCGGCGAAAGCTGGGGCGAGGAAGTGCGGGTGCCCGCCGGCTTCGCCTGGGATCAGGCGGAATACACCATCCAGAAGCCGGTTTCGGAGTGGCTCGCCCTCGGCGTGCAATCGGTCTCGGGCAAGCCGCTGGACGAAACCGGCTCGGCGGCGATTCTGGCCCCGGCCGGACACACCGGGCCGGTGTTTCTGCTGCGCGAGAATTTCCGGGCGATCATGCGCTACAACCCCTCGACCAGCTATTCGCTGGCGGTGGCCCTGCTCGCCGACCGCATGGCCGGCGGCGGCAGAATCGTCACCCCCTGGCCGCGCCAGGAGGAAGCGCTCAGCCGCACCGAGCGCCTCGAGCTTCAGGAGCGTCTCGCCGCCCTGGGGCTGGCCTCGGGCAAGGCCGACGCCCTGATCGGCCCCAACACCCGCACCGCGATTCGCGGTTTCCAGAAAGCCATCGGCGAGATTCCCGATGGCTTTGCCACCAAGCGCCTGCTCGGCAAGCTGCGCGCACGCACCGAGGGACGGGCGTAGCCGACACTCCCCATAGAGCGGCCCCCATAGAGCGGCCCCCATAGTGCCGCCACAATGTCGTGTCATCCCTGTTTCGCAAGGGCCATTGCGTGGGAGCGATCCGCCCCCATATCCAGGGCCAGCGTCATTTAACCACCCGTGAAGAGGAATCCGCATGTTCTCGTTCATGAAGTCCTTTGTCGGCGTCAAAGGCCAGCAATTGGGTCAGGATATCGTCAAGGCGATCGTCGAGATGGATCCCGAATCCGCCAGTCAGGCCCAACTCGACCAGATGGAGAAGGACCTCGATAAGGCGGGCGCGGTGATTCAGAAGCTGCGCACCGATTATGACCGCGAGTTGCGCGAATATCAGGACGTCAAGAAGCGCTACGACCAGTTGCTGGCCGCGGCCGAGGTGCTGCAACGCAAGCTCGACAATCCCGAGACCGCCGACAAGGCCGGCATCGAGGCCAGTTTGGCCAAGCTGCTCGGGCAGTTGGAAGAGCTTCAGCCCGAGGTCGATGCCGAGCAGAAGGATGTCGACGACGTCAAGTCGCTGATCGATCAGGCCCAGGCCGCCTATCGCGACAAGGCCGCGGCGCTGACCAAGGCCAAGCAGGGATTGGAGCGCGCCAAGCGCGACATGCAGCGCGCGGTGCAGGACCAGGAGCGCGCCGCCGAAAAGGCCCAGCGCGCCGCCGAGGTGGCGGGGTTGCGCGACAACAAGATCAATGGCCTGACCGTGGCCACCGACGCCATGCAGAACCGCGCCGACGAGGCCCGGGCCAAGGCGGAGGCGGCCAAGCTCAAGGCCGAGACCCTGACCAGCCTGTCCAAGCCCAACAGCGACGACGCCAACATCGCCGAGGCTTTGAAGGAAGTCCAAAGCGGCGGCGCGCCTGCGAGCGGCACCAGCCTCGCCGACCGCCTGGCCAAACTGAAAAAGTAACGGTTTCCAAAGGCCCACGGCCTTTGGCGGGGTCCAGGG
>CAIOBP010000031.1 GCA_903856295.1 uncultured Rhodospirillales bacterium
GCCACCAGTGTCCCGGAGTTCGTCTCGCCAGCGGTAAATCTGCCCGCTGTTCACATCGGCGCGCCGGGCAACTTCGGTCACCACCGCTCCCGGCGAAAAGGCCGCCGAAACGATCGCCCGCTTCTGCTCGGCGCTCCACCGACGCCGACGTTCCACACCCGTGAAGACCTGAGCGGTCAACGCCGTTATGCTCACATCACGGCATTGCGCGGTGACACAGTAATCCCGCCGCTGCTGGGCATGACGCGGGTGGTAAGCGAAGACTCGGTGAGGCGGGGCCTCGACAAGATCGACGCTGAATCAGGGGCCCGGTGGCTGACCAGCCATCTCGACGAGACGGTCCGGCCGCTGCTGAGTGAACCGTGGGTTCTCGATGTAGACACCACGGTCAAGCCGCTCTACGACCACCAGGAGGGTGCTGAGGTCGGGTACAATCCCAGAAAGCCGGGGCGCCCCTCTCACGCCTACCACAGCATGATGATCGGCGGGGTGAGGCTGATCCTGGATGTCGGGGTAGAGCCGGGAGACCGGCCCAGCTCCAAGCATTCCGAGCCGTACCTGTGGGATCGACTCGACCATTTGCCGCGCCCGCTTTGGCCGGCGTTGGTCCGTGGCGACAAGGACTGGGGCAATCAGCGCAACATGGCCCGGTGTGAGCGAGAAGGCGTCCACTACCTCTTCAAGCAGCGTCTTACCAAAGGTGTGCGCCGGGTGGTGGAAAAGGCGATGGCAAAAGACGGCTGGGAGGATGCCGGACAAGGTTGGTCGGGCAAAGAGTCCGAGTTGCGCCTGGAGGGTTGGAGCCGGCAGCGCCGGGCCATTCTGTTGCGCCGACGCCTTCCCGAGTGTTCTGCGGCGTGCAATTTTGACCCCTGTAGGGCGGATATCGGCGTTCAAATTGACCCCTCTTCCGCGTGGATACAAAACCTCTCCCGATGTCAAGGGCATTGGGAAGAAACAGGGGATGATCACCGTGGAGACAATTGGACGGGTCCGCCGGGACCATTTTGTCCGGCAAAAGAGCATCAAGGAGATTGCGCGTGAGCGCGGCCTTTCTCGCAATACGGTCAGGAAGATTTTGCGTTCTGGCAAAACGGAGCAGACGTACGAGCGCGGCAAGTCATCTCTTCGGCAGCTTGGCAGTCATGTTGAACAACTTGAGCAGATGCTGGAGGCGAACCGTCGCAAGGGCCGCCGCGAGCGGCTGACGTTGAAGCGAATGTTCGAGTTGCTTCGCGCCGACGGTTTTCAGGGCGGTTAAGGGGTCAAAATTCAACGCCGATTGACATCCCGAGACGGTTGGGGTAACAGTCCCCAGTGATGACGGTCAGGGCGAGTTGTTCTGGATTCACAAGAGTAAAAATTCGGCTGCGTGGGAGTTCAGCGTATTAGTGACCTCCCTCGATTACGAATTAAGAACCCTTTCCCAACTCTATCGCGATCGCGGTGTGAGGTGGACCCCGCTGTCTGGACAGCGATGGGGCGGAGTTAAGAGAGAGTCCCGCCGGGTGCCTTTGCGCCGATCAGCCGCGGAGCGGGTGGAGCGCTTGGGAAGGTTACCATCGCCTTTCCAATAGTCAAATCTAATTCTTCTTGTTGTGGTTGAGCCTGTGGGTATGTGGTCAAAGGTGAGCATTTCCCCATGTTCCCATGCCC
>CAIOBP010000032.1 GCA_903856295.1 uncultured Rhodospirillales bacterium
CAGCCGATGACCCGGATGCCGCTCCCGGCCAATCGTTCTGATCCATCCCTGTGTGCGGATTCTGGCCACCGTTCAAACGTAACCGACGGTGGCCAGAATCCGCACCGCCATGTAAATGCGCATGCTCACAGCCGCTAACACTATGGCTCGGTGCCGATTGTCGCCCTGACCTCACAGGGTACCGCGCATGAGTGCGCGGCGATCCTGACTGTCATGAATCACTATGTCGTCAAGCCCTTCACCGCCCGTTCCCTGATGCTGGCGATCGCCGAAACACTTGCGAAACTCCCGGCACACGGAGCGGTGGATGCCACGGCGAGCGTGTCGGCGGCACAACCGGAGGAAAAGCTGTTCGACGAAGCCCAGCTGCGCGTGGTTCGAGACTATCTCTCCGACATGGAGTTGCGCACCCTTTTGGAGTGCCTGTCGGCGACAATGACGCTGAAGCTCGGGGAAATTCGTCTGGCATGCCAAAAGGGTGATCTCGACGGCGCCAGAAAGTCGGCTCATCGCCTGAAAGGGGATGCGGCGAACCTCGGCGCCAGAGAAGTCATGAGCCGGGCGGCCCAGATCAACGCCCTGACAAGCCTCGATCATTCAGGCAGCGCCCTCGACATGCTGGCCGGCGCCGTAGTGGCAACGGAAGCCGCGATTCGACGCATGCTCAACTCGACAGGCTGACCGACGGCATGTTCTGACCATGAAGTCCCTGGCCCAGCACATCCTTGACGCAGCCATCCTCAAGCGTCACGATCAACCGCCGCTTTTTCTTGGAGAAATACCCGACAAATTTTAATAAACTATCGATGGCGCAGTCATTGACTGTGTGCTCGGAGAAAAACTCGAGTTCTCTGGCGTCAAGGTGAACAATGTCGCTGGTGGTGTGCTCGATAACGCTCATGATCAAGTCATAAGAGTAGTCGCGGGATGGGGTTATAGTGCCAGTCATCACGACGTCAAGGCTGTGTGGCCTTATGCTCTCGCTCTCCTTGACCGTGCATGTCAACTCACCGCCCGCAAACGACAGCCACATCTCGCTTTTCTGAGCCATATCTTGCATCCCGCCTTTGTGGCCAGTGGGAATAATCGGCGTGATCGCCGCCTGTGCTTGATAATGACTATCAGAAACGTGTTAATGGATGGTTCACAGCCGGTCGGGAAATCGCGCTGCCATCCAAGACGACCGCAACAAGCCGCCGGCCGGACCGCTGCGGGTGCTCAAACCGCCGATTTGACTTTCGGGCTTTGAAAAGCCGTGATCAGCCACCTCTTGACCTCGCCTTTCTTCATCTCGGTCACGGTGCCGAGCGCGTAGATGGTGGCCAGCGTCCCGAGCAGGATCACCGCGTTTTTTATCGAGGGGCTGGCGATTCCGCCGGTCATCGCCGCGAAAAACTGGAGCAGAGGGTAATGGAACAGATAAATGGCGAAGGTAAACCCCGCCAGATGATGGATGGTGCGGCCGAGCGGAGTGATAAGGCCCGAAAAACGGTGGGAGATCGCCGAAAAACCGAGGAAGTGGATCGCGACCAGCGCCCCGGTGACATAATCGCTGAGAAAGGGCGTCGCATATGACCATTTCAGCTCGCTCCACAAGAAGATGCTCTCCAGGTGCGTCGCCGACCAGCCCAGCAGAACGCCGGGGCCGTCAAGGTTCTGAAACAAGACATAAGCGGCAATCGAGCCAAGATAGAGCAGCCAACCGCGGGTCTCGGAGATTTTGGCCGTGCGGACGGCCCGATAGGTCAAAACGCCCAGCAGCCAGATCGGAAACAACAGCATGATCTTCGGGCCAGCGATCAGAACCGACGCCGCGATGATCAGGTATCTTGTCCGCCCTTCAAGGTAAAAATAGGCGCCGAAGATAACATAGTACCAAAACTCGTAGCCAAGAGACCAGAACGGGCCATTGGAAAACAAGCGGACCGAAGAGAACCACAGCTCATTCACAAAAAGTAAATTGGCGGAAATCCGCCACACCGGGTTGTCGGCCTGAAACCACCAGCCGTCATAAAGATGAAAGTCCGCCCGGGAGCCGAGATAGTCCAGGATAATCGTCAAAACGATCCCGGGAACCACCACCGAGTAAAGCCGCGCCATCCGGGAGATCGCATAATCCTTAAGAAGAGTTTCTTTGCAATCGGCGACGTAGGCGATGACATAGCCTGATAAGACAAAGAACACCATCACGCCGTCATTGCCAAGAAACTTCAGATGGCAAATTATCGGAAGGCCGCCAGTAAATCTGCCGTAATTAGCGTGAACAAGAAAGACAATCATCGCCGTTGCCAGGCGGGCAAAGTCAAGATAAAGCGATGTCGTCTTGTTCATTAAATCACCTTCCGCCCGCGAACCTGACGCCCCATACTGCGGCTTTCTGTCCGGTTCGACAGCGCCAAGCGAAGCATATGGGCATGTCAGCCGGCACTCAAGGCCAGACCGCCCGCCGCCCCTGCCAATGCCGCATGGCAGAGCGGTCAGAAACGGCTGGAGCCGCTGTTAAACCTCAGATCAGGGGCTGCGGGCAAGAAAACAGCGCGTGCTTAGGATTTCCACGTATAAACCGCGGTCACCGCGTAGTTCCACACCGCGCCGACGATTACTCCGGCCAGTGCCGACAGCAACCATTCCGTGCTGTTGCTGAAGAGGTACGAGGCGATGCCGACATTGGCCACGGCGCCGACGCTGCAGGCCAGGCAGAACGAGACGAAGCCGCGCAGCAGCCCCCAGCCTTTGAGCTGGCGGTCCCGATATGTCGTGTAGTTGTTGAGCAAGAAATTGCTGGCCATCGCGGCGACAGTGGCGACCGTCTGGCCGGTGATGAAGGTGAAGCCAAGCAGTTCATAGGCCAGCGTGAGTGTCAACAGGTGGACGGCGACGCCAAGACTGCCGACCAGCGTGAACAGAAAGAAGCGCACCGGGATGATGTGGCCGATCAACTTGTCGGCCAGCAGCATCAGGTAGTCGAGCATCACCTGGGCGTCCAGCTTGGTTTCACCCGACTGGCGCTCCCGGAACTCGTAAGGCAGCTCGCGAAAGCGCAGCGGCGTCGGCGCGGAGGCGAAAAGGTCGAGCAAAATCTTGAAGCCGATGCCCGAGAGGTTGCGCACCGCGCCTTCCATCGCCTCGCGCCGGACCATGAAAAAGCCGCTCATCGGGTCGCCGACCTCGGCGTGGAGCACCAGCCGGCTGAGCCGGGTGGCGAAGGCGCTCATGCGCGCCCGGCTCCGGTCCCAGTCGCCAATGCCGCCGCCGCCGACATAGCGGCTGCCGACCACGATATCGACCGGTTCGTGTCGCAGAACCTCGAGCATCGGCACCAGCAGCGCCTCGTCATGCTGAAGGTCGCCGTCCATCACCGCGAGGCAGGGGGCCGACGATGCCAGAAAGCCCTCGATGCAGGCCGAAGACAAGCCGCGCCGCCCAATGCGCTGCAGGCAGCGCACCCGTGGGTTGCTGCGACCGATGCGCCGGACCTCGGCGGCGGTGCCATCCGGTGAGTCGTCATCGACGAAGATGACCTCCCACGCGATGCCGTGAAGCAGGGTTTCCAGGCGCCGAACCAGTTCGCCGACGTTGGCCACCTCGTTGAAGGTCGGAATGATCACCGAAAGCTCGGTGCAAACCACTCCGGCCGCATCGTGAGCCGGCAGTTCCATCGGTGCTGTTGGCTCAATCGCCAGGCCGTCCGCCATGATTCAACCACCGTGATCGTCAGGGACAGCCACGCCAGCCCGGCTCGCGCCGGACTGCTTTTGGTGTGTTGTGGCTTCTGGGCACAACGATAAGCATCGATGCCGCCCTGTCTAGCTGTGCAGTTCTGCAAATTTCGGGTGGAACCGGCGCAAAGTGTCGCAGGGGCGCGCCACGAAATCGCCACAATGGCGTGAAGATAATTGCCGGCTCTTTTGCCTGGGTGGCCTCGGAGCCTGTTGTGAAAACGAGAAATATTTGACCACTGGAACCCATATAATGTGTGTGAGCGCTCTTTTTGGGAACGACCATTCTGTGCGGAAACTGTCGCTCTGGTTGTTTTTCGGACTGGTCATAACCTACGGATATTTTGTTCAAACGATTGATAATGCTCAGGTCGTTACCCGGCTTGGCCTGACGGTGAGTCTGATCGAGGACCAGCGGCTGACCATCGACAGGTTCGAAAAATACACAAAGGACAAGTCCCCGATCAACGGTCACTACTATACCGACAAGCCGCCCGGCCTGTCGCTACTGGCCTTGCCGACGGTGGCTGTGGTCCGGGGGATGGTGAGCCTCAGCGGGCACGATCCGGCTTCGATGTCGCCTGACGGGCCGACGGCGGCGTTCAAGATTTATGCCTATGCGGCGACGCTGGGCACCGTGGGTGTCCTGACCGCGCTCGCCGCCGTCATGGTGCTGCGGGTGGCGCTGGCGCTGGGGATCGCGCTTGAGGGCGCCCTGTTCGGCGCGCTGGCCTTTGGTCTGGGCACACCGGCTTTCGGGTGGGCCACCGCCTTCTTCGGCCACGCCGCGACCGGCGGACTGCTGTTCCTGGCCTTTGGCACCATCGTTCTTTCGGTCGCCGATGACATTGGCTTCGCCCCGTTCATGCGCCGGCTGGGGGTGGTCGGCTTGCTGCTGGGACTGGCGGTCAGTGTTGAAATCATCTCCGCGGTGGCCGGAGCGGCGCTCGGCGTTTTCGCGCTCGTCGTGGCCGGACAGCGCTGGCGCTGGTCTGGCGGAGTCGCTGCGAGTCTGGCGTTGGTGCTGGGCGGCCTGATCGGTGTCGCGCCTCTGCTGATTTACGATACCCTGGCCTTCGGCTCCCCGCTCAATACCGGCTACGCCAACGTCGTCGGCTTTCCCGGCATGAATGTCGGGTTCTTCGGCATCTCCGCCCCCAATCCCGGTGTCATCGGCGCCCTGCTGTTCGGGGCCTATCGCGGATTGCTGCCGCTTGCTCCGGTGTTGATCCTGGTTCCGGTTGGTTTGTGGGGGATGATCCGGGAACCGCGCCGGCGCGGCGCGGCGCTGGTGTGTCTGGCGGTGGGGCTGAGCTACCTCGCGATCAACAGCGGCTACTATTACTGGGATGGCGGTGCCGCGACCGGGCCGCGGTATCTGGTGCCGACCTTGCCCTTCGCCGGTCTGGCCCTGGCCTGTGTGTGGTCGATGGGCCGTTTCATCAAGCCGGTCTGTTTGACGTTGCTGCTGCTCAGCATCGCGCTGTCGACGCTCTGCGCGAGCGTCGACATGTTCGCCGTTCGCACCATCGCTGCGCCGGTCGGGGACTATCTGATCCCGGCCTTTCTTGACGGGCGCATTCGGAGCGTGACCACCTTCGCCGGCCTGGGCGGGGTGCTCTCGGTGAGTCCTCTGCTTCTGGTCTGGGCTCTGATCTGGACGCAGATGCGCGCCGTGTCGATCGCCGCGCCAGCCCGGAACTGATTATTTCAGAGCGGTTTCACGCCTTTCGGCTGTGATCTGATATCTAGCCGTTCTGAATAGTTGTCCTGAATGCGGCGGTTTCGGCTGGTCTGATGTGACGGGCTCGAAGACTTTGTCGTCGGGCAACTTGACTGCCGCCAAGCCCAAAATACGTTATGGATGAAGCATGATGGACAGTGCCGGCTGTCTCACGGTGCGGAGGGGGCTTGCCTATCCGGTCAATGCGGACGCCCGGCCTCTGTGGGGAGCGGATATCTCGGGGGCGCCTGCTTTCCAGTTGAATCCCTGCCATTCGACCGCCCTTTGAGTGTGCTCGCCCGTGTTGGGCGGATCATAAAGTGATCGGGGTCCTGGTCTGGGATTGGTTTGAATAGCCAAGGGGGTGGTGCCATGAAATGGACGATCGGGAAACGGTTGGCGTTCGGGTCCGCTTTGCCGGCGCTGGTCATCGTGGTGATGGTTGCGGGTGCGTGGGAGGCGGTCGGGAATCTCGGTCGCATCCAGGATGACGGGGCTCTGCACTACTCCGACGCCCTGGTGGCCGAATCCGCCGCCAACCTCGGCTCCCGGATGTATCAGGTGATCGCCGACGCGGAAATCAACCGCGACCTCAAAGCCTCCGAGACGGATTGGGCGCGCATGAAAAAGGAGGCTGACGACCTCATCGCCGAGATGGCGCGCATCACCCAAACGCCGCAGGATAAAAAGTCCTTCGCCGCCGCCAAGGAGAGTTACGGCAATCTGGTGCTCAGTTACGAGACCGTCATGCTGCCGCTGTTGCGTGCCAACGAGAACATGACACCGGAAATCCGTGACGCCGATGGCCGGCTCGACAAGTTTCTCGAAGCAATGAGTTCCGGATTCGAGGCGATCAGAAAGAGCCAGAAGGACGCCGCCAAGGGGGCGGATGACTATTTCGATGAAGTCAGGTCTTGGACTGCCCGGGCTGCCCTGCTGCTCGGTGCGGTCGGTCTGGCCCTGGCGCTGATCGCCACCGTGATCGTCAACCGGAGTATTACCGTGCCGCTGGGAAGCTTGACCGAAGTCTTGCGGGATGTCGGCGGCGGACGCTACGACGTGACCGTGCCCGGCACGGAGCGGGGCGACGAGATCGGTGAGATCGCGCGGATCGTTCACGGACTCAAGGAGAAATCGGCGGAAGGCGAGCGGATGCGTGTCGATCAGGAAGGGCAGAAGCGGCAGGCCGAGGAAGACAAGCTCCGGTCGATGATACAACTCGCAGATGGCTTTGAACGAAGTGTCAAGCAAGTCGTGGCGGAGGTTTCCTCCGCGGCAAAGCACTTGCAGCACAATGCACAGTCCATGTCGTCGAATGCCGATCAAACCAACCGCCAATGCACGGTGGTCGCGGCGGCTGCCGAGCAGGCGTCGGCGAATGTTCAAACCGTTGCCGCGGCAACCGAGGAATTGACCAGCTCGATCAACGAGATTTCACGGCAGGTTTCGGAATCGACCAAAATCGGGTCGAGCGCCGTTGAAGAGGCGGGTCACGCGAACGCGACGGTCAACGGACTGGCGGAGGCGGCGCAGAAGATCGGCGCGGTGGTTCAACTCATCAACAACATCGCCAGCCAAACCAATCTGTTGGCGCTCAACGCCACCATCGAGGCGGCGCGGGCCGGCGAGGCGGGCAAGGGCTTTGCCGTGGTGGCCAGCGAGGTCAAGAATCTGGCCACTCAAACGGCGAAAGCGACCGAGGACATTCAGGCCCAGGTTGGTCAGATGCAAACCGTGACCGGGACCACCGTGGAGGCGATCAAGAGTATCTCGGATACGATCCGGCGCATGAGCGAAATAACAACCAATATCGCGTCGGCCGTCGAAGAACAGGGCGCGGCCACTCGCGAAATCGCCCGCAATGTCAGCGAAGCTTCGAAGGGCACACAAGAAGTGTCTTCGAATATTTCAGGTGTCGCCCATGCCGCCGGCGAAACCGGACGCGGGGCGAACGAGACCTTGTCGGCGGCCAATAGTCTCGGTGCCCAGTCCGAAAACCTGTCCCGAGAGGTGGAGCAGTTTATCGCAAAGGTTCGCCAGTCATGATGCCTCGCCGCCGCGCTCTCCCAGGGCCGCCCGTCACTGGGAGAGCGCCATCGATTTGCAATTATTCCCAAGAGGATATCCCATGATCTTGGCAAATTGAGTGATCGCGCCCCACTGTCAGAAACAACAGGTGGTATTAATATTTGTCAATACGAAGGACCTTGAATTTTTTACGGCTCGCCCAACCTCTGTTTCAACCGGGTGACCTTCCCCAAAACCGGTATGGCCACCAACCGATGGAGGGCATGATGGGGTTTTTCAGTAGAGCATTCTGTCCGCGCATATACTCCGTCATGAATTCCGACCACGCGCGGCTATACAAGCTTATCGGTGATCTGGATGGCGCGGCGCGGCGTCACGTCCTGACCGACGACGATCGGGCCAGAAGGCAACAGGAATACCTTGATCGTGTCGACGAACTGGAGGCGGAGGCGATTGATTATTTTGTGCGCGAAGAAGGCTTGATGGGGCAATACGGCTATCCACTGGCCGAAGAACATGCCAATGAGCACAGTGTACTGATTCAAACCATTGAAATTTTACATTTGAACCTCAGGAACGGTGACTCGGACATTACCCCGGATGCGGTTGTCTATCTCAAGAATTGGCTGACACATCACATCGTATACTCAGACCGTCACCTTGAAATCTTTCTCGCTGGCCGCGCGGAGGTGCCGTCGCAGTCATTCCGCCTCGCCTTTCACGATAAAGTCTCCGCTCTGGTCAAATCCGCAAAGATACTTTGGCACGCCAGGATGGGTGCTTCGGGCGCCAGTCCCGGTAATGCTCAGCCGACACACGCGAACGAGCCTATAGCGCATTAGGATAATATTGGCCTGAGTTGAAGGTGTTCTACTGAAGGCTGGGGCCGATAGCCAGACAGCATCGGGAGGGTTGAAATGACCGCGAACACCGAGAGCAGGTTCCAGTTGGTGACCCAATCCAGCTTTGACGGCCTGACCTGTGCCATGCTGCTTAGAGAGGTGGGGCTGGTAGAGGAGGTCAGCTTCATTCATCCAAATGATATGAAGAATGGCAAAGCCACGATAACAGGCCAAAATATAACCGCGGGCCTGCCATATGATGAAGCTGTCCATCTGGCATTTGACCATCATATCAGCGAGGCGGAACGCTTCGAACACTCTCCGGACCGCTGGAACGGGAAGCGGACCAATCATGTCTTGGATACCGCCGCGCCATCGTCGGCGCGGGTTATTTATCGCTACTATGGAGGCCGGCAAAAGGTTCCCGATATTTCCGAGGATATGCTACAGGCGGTCGATCGCTCGGATTCCGGGAATTATCGGCGCGCTGACATCCTGGCTCCCAGGGGTTGGACGATGCTCAATTTTCTGCTCGATCAACGCACCGGACTTGCCCAGTTCCAGGACTTTCGCACGTCACATCGGGATTTTCTGTTGGGCATGATCTCCTATTGCCGGAACCACACCATTGAAGACATCTTGAGCCACCCGGATGTCAAGGAACGGATGGAATTATACTGGGATCACCACTACAATTTCATCGATCAGCTGGAGCGGTGTTCGCACCAGGATGGAAATGTCGTGATTTTAGACCTGCGTAATCAACAACCGATTTATGTCGGCAATCGATTTATGATCTATGCGCTGTACCCTGCGGCAACCGTATCAATCCAGATTACCCGGACCGCTGACGAGAAAAGCACTGTGTTCGCGGTGCGAAAGTCAAACCTCAACCGCAAATCTTTTGCGCATATCGGATCGATTATGCTTGAGCATGGTGGGGGTGGTCATGATACGGCCGGAACCTGTCAAATTGATAGTGATCATGTAATGTCAGCCCTTGAAAAGGTGGTCAAGCGAATCAATGCTGCTGGCTAACCCGACGCACGCCGTGACCTTGCCGCTTTCAAGCCAATCTACAGGAGCAAACCATGAAAGTTTTGTATTTGATCACAGGAACCGGATCGATGCTGATTATGACGTCGTATCAGTCGCTGGATGACAATAACTTTCTCCAGAAACTGACGGCAAAGGGCATCGAAAAGTTTCTCGCCTACAATATTCCTGTCGAACAAGCCAAGAAATGGTATGGAAACCACTTCAGCATCGTGGAGCAGGATTTGATGCCCAGTGGGGACTTGCGTGTTTTGGATTATAATGGAAGCCGGGTTTTTGAGCGGCTGAATTTCTCTAAAATCGACCCCCCTCATATTTATGATAAGGCGATATGCGCGGACATGCCGGGGCACCAGGATATATATCCGCCGATCAATGCAGCCAGATCTCCACTGTGACCGAAAAGACTTGACAGTTCCATTCCGCGATCAAGCGGGTATAAGCATCGTCGACGCTGGTGTCATGAAGCGGACGGCGTTACGCAGGAGCTGGATATGAAAACTCTTTGGGACTGGCTGACCACCACTGACCACAAGCGGATCGGGTTGCTTTATTTGTTCGGCTCTCTCGCCGCCTTCGTTCTGGCCGGTCTGGCGGCTTTGGTCATCAGGGTACAACAATTCGACCCCGGCCTGTCGGTCGTGACCGGACAAGCCTACTACAATGTGCTGTATTTTCACGGTGCGGCGATGATCCTGGCCTTTCTTATTCCAGGACTCACCGGATTTTTCGGAAATTACTTGATTCCTTTGATGATCGGTGCCCGTGAGGTCGCATTCCCCCGGCTGAATGCTTTCGCGGTCCAGCTATTTCTGGCGGGAATTGTGCTGGCGCTGCTCAGCATGCTGGTTCCCGACGCCCCCGACATGCTCTGGACCGGCTATCCGCCCTACTCGATCCGCACCACCAGCAACACCGCGTTCTACGTCTTCACGGTGCATCTGTTTTCGCTGTCTTCGATTTTGAGCGGCATCAATTTGATTGTCACCGTCATATTGATGCGGGCGCCCAACATCGGCTGGAATCAACTCAATATGACGGTGTGGTGCATCCTCGGTGCCCTGCTGATGAATCTGATCGATATTCCGGTGCTGGCCTCGGCGGTGACCATGCTGCTGACCGATAAGTACTTTGGCACCCATTTCTACGACGCCAGCCAGGGTGGCGATGCTGTGCTTTATCAGAATTTATTCTGGTTCTACTCGCATCCGGCGGTGTATGTGATTTTCCTGCCGGCAATGGGGATTTTGTTCGACGTTATCGCGACCATGGCCAAGAACAGAATCTTCAACTACAAGGCCGCGGTTTACATGGGAGTGGTCGGCGTCGGCTTCATGTCGAGCGAGGTCTGGATTCACCACATCTTCACTTCGGGCATGCCGGACTGGGTTCGCGTTTTCATGATGTTCACCACCCTGATGATCTCGGTGCCGGTCGGAGTGATGGTGGTTTCATTGTGGGGCACGCTGTACAAAGGGGCGGTCACCTTCAATTTGGCGATGCACTATGCGGCGGCCTGCCTGTTTCTGCTGCTGATCGGCGGGCTTACGGGTATTCCACTGGCTATGGTCTCGCTGAACGTGCATCTGCACGGCACGGCTTATGTCCACGCTCATTTCCATTTTGTCATGGCGCTGTTCGCGACGTTCGCTTTTTTCGCGGGCTTGTATTACTGGTTCCCCAAGATCACCGGCCGCACCGCCGACACGCTGGCCGCCAAAATCGGCTTTTGGGTCAACATGATCGGGGTCAACATGACCTTCTGGCCGCTGCTGATCATCGGCGAGCAGGGCATGCCTCGGCGCTACTGGGATTATAGCAGCCTGCCCGGCTGGTTCGCCCAGTACCACCATGTGGCCACTCTGGGCGCGGTGCTGAACGGGCTCGGCATGGCGCTGATCTTCGGCAACTTCCTCTATTGCGCCTGGCGCGGCCAGCGGGCACCGGCCAATCCCTGGAATTCCCGGTCGCTGGAATGGACCCACACCGCCAGCCCGCCACCGCCGCGCAACTTTGCCGAGGTCCCGAACCTCGCGCCCGAATGGTCGCCCTACGAATACGTCCGGGAGTGAGGCGCGCGTGCCGATGACCCGGCCGAAAGGTCAGGTCATCGGCATCCGGATATCAGCCGGCCACCGCCGCCTTGACCGCGGTCCGGGCGATCTCGACCACCGTCGCCGTGTCGACGCCCTTGAAGCCGGTCTGGGCGAAATCGGGACGGCCGCCGCCACCCGAGCCGAGTTGGCTGGCAATGGCCTTGGCCAGCTCACCGGCCTTGAGGCCGCGCTTGACCGCCTCGGTGCCGCAGCCGATCAGGATGCTGCCGCGCCCCTCGGCCTCGGTGATCAGCACGAAGACGCCGCTGGCGTGCTGGTTGCGCAACGTGTCGAGGGCCTGCTTCAACAGGTTGGCGTCGGTGCCGGGCAGCAGCTTGACCTGGACCAGCACGCCATTCAGCGTTTCGGCGCCGTCCATCAGGGCGTCGCCACCCTTGCCGGTGAGGGCGTCGCGGGACAGCTGCTCCTTCTCCCTGGCCAGCCGCTTGATTTCGTCGGTGAGTTGCACCACCCGGCCGGGCAGCTGCTCGGGCGTGACGTTGAGTGCCCCCGCAGACGCCGCCAGCAGGTCGCGGACCTCGCGCACCCGGCGCACGGCGGCGAGATGAGTCACCGCCTCGATGCGCCGCACCCCGGCGCCGACGCTTTCCTCGGAGAGAATCACCAGCGAGCCGATTTCCGAGGTCCGGCGGACGTGGTTGCCGCCGCACAGTTCCAGGCTGACGCCGGGAACCTCGATCACCCGCACCGTCTCGCCGTAATTGTCGCCGAAGAAGGCCATGGCGCCGCGCGCCACCGCGTCGGCATAGGGCACGTCGATCTGCTTGATCAGGGGATGGTCCTCAAGAATCCAGCCATTTACTCGCTCCTCGATGGCGCGGATCTCCTCGGCGGTCAGCGCCTTGCTGGCCGCGAAGTCGAAGCGCAGCCGGTCGGGGGTGACCAGCGAGCCCTTCTGGCGGGCGCCGGGATCGACGATCTGGTGCAGCGCCGCGTGGAGCAGGTGGGTGGCGGTGTGGTGGGCGGCCTTGGCCCGGCGGCGGGCGAGATCGGTGCCGGCGGTCAGCAGCGGCTCATTCGCGAGATCGGCGAGCGTGCCGCGCACCAGCCGGCCGCCATGGACGACACCGACGTCGATCCGCCGCACATCGTCGACCGCGATTTCCACCGACGGCGCCGACAGGGTGCCATGGTCGGCCTGCTCGCCGCCGCCCTCGATATAGAACGGCGTGCGGTCGAGAATCAGGTCGACACCGCCATCGGCCCGGCCGCGATAGCGCAGCACCCGGACATCGAGGCTTTCGAGATCGTAACCGGCAAAGCCGCCATCGGCGCCCTCGGCCACCGCCACCCAGCCGCCGGCATCGTAAAACGCCTCGGAGGCGCGGGAGCGGGCGCGCTGCTGCTCCAACTCGGTCTCGAAGCCGGCGAGGTCGACCTCGACCTTCTGCTTTTCCGCCAGAATCCGGGTCAGGTCGACCGGAAAGCCGTAGGTGTCGTAGAGCTGGAACGCCGCCGGCCCGGAAATCACGCTCTCCGACCGGCCGCGCAGATCGCCGACCACCCGGTTGAAATAGACCAGCCCGCGATCGAGGGTGCGGAAGAACTTGGCTTCTTCGTCGCGAATCGTGGCCTGGATGGTGGCCATGCGCGCCGGGTCGATCGGATAGGCGCCGGTGGTCTCGACCACGATCGGCACCAGGGTGTAGAGCCAGGGCTCCTTCATGCCGATCTGGTCGCCATGGAGCACGGCGCGGCGCAAAATCCGGCGCAGCACATAACCGCGGCCGACGCGGTCGAACTCGCCGCCGTCATTGAGGACGAAGGTCAGGCCGCGGATGTGATCGGCGACCACGCACATCGGCGGCGCGTCGTCGCCGGCGAAGTCGCGCCCGGTCTTCTCGCAGATCGCCTTGATGATCGGCATGAAGAGATCGGTGTGGAAGACGTTGGTCTTGCCCTGGAGAATCGCCGCGATGCGCTCCAGCCCCATGCCGGTGTCCACCGACTGCATCGGCAGCTTCTTGATCGAGCCATCCTCGGCCCGGTCATACTCCATGAACACGAGGTTCCAGAATTCGAGATAGCGGTCGGTCTCGCCGCCAACCACGTCCTCACCGAAGCTGTCGCCCTGGTCGATGTACAGCTCGGTGCAGGGGCCGCAGGGGCCGGTCGGCCCCATCGACCAGAAATTTTCCTCGTCGCCCTTTTCGACATCGCCCAGGCGGACGATGCGGCTGTCGGGCAGGCCCGCGACCTTCTTCCAGATCGCTGCCGATTCGTCGTCATCCTTGTAGACCGAGGCGTAGATGCGCGAGGTGTCGACGCCGTAATCCTTGGTGATCAGGTCCCAGGCATAGACGATGGCGTCTTCCTTGTAATAGTCGCCGAACGACCAGTTGCCGAGCATCTCGAACCAGGTGTGATGGCGGCCGTCCTTGCCCACGGCGTCGAGATCGTTGTGCTTGCCGCCGACCCGCATGCAGGGCTGGCAATCGGCGGCGCGGG
>CAIOBP010000033.1 GCA_903856295.1 uncultured Rhodospirillales bacterium
CTGCCAAGCGGCAGGTCGGCGCCGAGGGATGGTCTCTCCGGTCTCACCAAGGGATAAATGATGGGAGGCCGGCGTCCGGCGTCAGGGGCAGGCAGCTACTTCAACGCGAGTTCTAACCCACGAGTCGCAGCGACGGGCCACTTTGACACAGGTGTTAGTTTTCCATACAAGGCGATCATCGGATGATCGGCCAATTATTAATCTGCATAATTCATCAGCTAGCAATTGTAAATTTAGAGATTTATCTCTAGCCCTAGCAAGGCGGCATCTTACCTGCCCGAGCTTTGCAAACCCTGTTTCGATATTGATAGCCCAGCTCTGTACCTCCGCGTAAGCTGAGCCTTTAACAGTTCCTCCGTGCCGTTCGATGTCAAAATATAGAACTGGCGGAGCCCATTCCATGTTTTCAGTGCGGCCAATAAGTTTATATGACTGCATGCCGCCACAATCGCCATATATTAAAGACGCCCAATGCGAAGAGAGAAGACTCTCGATATATTTTGTTTGCTCAGTTGAAACAACCCCTAAAGTCATCGATTGCATTTGTTTTTGAAGTTCTGTAGTGCACATCATTATTTTTGTTGCGTTGTTGTCAACAGTTTCCATGTTTATTCTCCTTTCGTAGCCCCATGCCCGGCCCGGCCGAGATGTTCCCAGTCGGCGTAAAACACCTGTACTGGTAGCCCTCGGCTTTCCGCCCAATCGCCACCCATGGTGTCTGCACCACGAGCAGCGCCATGGATCACAAGCGCAATCGGCATCTCGGCAAGAATGCTATCCAGGACGCTGAACAAGTCGGCCTGATCGGTAAAAGCTCTGCCACCACAGACCAACATCTTCATGTCACCTCGATTGGTTTTTCATCAGCGGGTTGATCCTTGCGGAGCCGCACGCCGGGACCGTCGCCATTCTCCGCGATGAAGATTACGCCGGCATCTTCGAGGGCGCGTTGGAGCTTTGAAACCGTGACCAAAGTGGTTGTGACGACACCACCTCGCTCAAACCTATTGACGGTCGCGACACCTACGCCGGCTGAAGCGGCGAGGTTCGAGGCATTCCAATCAAGGGCGGCGCGCGCCATGCGGCATTGGGCTGGTGTCATAGCGTGATTGAAATACCATCACGAGCCCCTTGACGCAACCACCATTCCATGATTGAAAAGCAATCACGGCAGGAGTGCCGATGCGGCCGAACGAGGTGTTAGCGCACCCCGCCCGGCCTAACCACAACCCGAATGGAGACTTCGGATCATGGCTGAGTCCGAGAATACCCGAATTGCGCCTGCGGACACCACCCTCCCGCCGCCACCAGCGCCGCCCGATCTGGACGTGACCACGCTACCCGGCTTCATGCTCGACACCGTTCGCCTGCTCGGTTCCGACCTGTGGGCACTCTCGACCGGCGATGAGTTCAAAGCCGCCGTCGCCCTGTGGTGTCGGGCATGGCATCAGGTGCCAGCCGGAAGCCTGCCCGATGACGACAGGCTGCTGGCGAGCTTTGCCGGCTATGGCCGCGATCTCAAGGGCTGGGGCAAGGTGCGGGCCATGGCGCTGCATGGCTTCGTGCCGTGCTCCGATGGCCGCTTTCATCACCCGGTGCTGACCGCCGATGCCCTCCAGGCTTTCCAGCGTAAGCAGGCGTTTCAGAAGAAGCGCGAAACCGACGCCGAACGGCTCCGACACTGGCGCTCGGCGCGTTCGGAAACGCCGAATGAAACCCGCGCCGACACATCGCTGAAACGCGTTTCGTCGCGGAAGGAAAGGGACAGGGACAAGACATTTACCCCCTTATCCCCCGTCACCGACGACGTTTCACTCGTCTGGCGAAACCGTCTCGCCAAAGGCACCAACGGGCCGTGGCTGACCTCGTGGGGGCCAAAGCCGAGCGAGCCGGGATGCGAGGCGCCGCCCGCTCTGATCGCCGCGAGCCCTTGGCAAACGGTACGCCCTGAAACGTCGTCCAGCCTGGGGAGGCAGGTAGCATGAAAAGCATTGAGGCACACACTCTGCCTTTGCCCGCTGATGTCGCTCCGGGCATTGGAACAGCCGTCATTCAGCGCACCGGCCGCTCGGTTAAGCGGTGGTGCGCAGAGCTAGACATCAGTCAGTCGTATTTCTACGAACTAAAGGCTAAGGGTTTGATTGATGCGGTCAAAGTATTTGGCAAGTTGATTGTGCTGACCGATCCGCGTGAGTTTGTTGAAAGCTTTCGGACCGGCAATAGCAAGGAAAGCTGATATCATGACCACCCGCCGAAACGTCCTCACCGGAGCCGCCGCCGCGAGCGCAGCGGTTGCTCTACCCGCTGTCACCCTGGAGAATGCCTGTCGTGGCGATGACGCCTTGCTTCGGCTTTGGGATGTCTATCTCATCGCCTCCCGTGAGCAACGGAAGGCGATGGCTGATCCGAAAGCCTATGACGACGACGACCTCATGCACGGCTTGTGCGCTAGGCTTTGGAACCTGCGGGACCAGATCGCCGCCATGCCGACAATGACGCCGGCCGGCTGGTCCTGCAAACTCAAGCTGGCCTTGCTGGAACTCGTGACCCTGCCCGAGTTAGAATTTAACGCCGAGAGTTTCGGTGGTCCACCCCCCGACCGTATCGCTGATCCTGAATACATTGAAGAGCAGGGGATACCCTGGAGTAAATATCCCCCGGCAAAGCCGGGGGCTTTATGGTCTTGGCCGCTCAAAGCGGCTGGTCGGGTCGCTGACGCGGCCCGAAGAATTAGAGCCGCTTGAAAGCGGCTGGGTTGTCGCTGACGCGACACCAAGGATGTGAGC
>CAIOBP010000034.1 GCA_903856295.1 uncultured Rhodospirillales bacterium
AGGGCATCAACAGCTTGGTCCAGGCAGCCAAGGCCAAGGCACGGGGATACCGCTCTACCCGCAACCTGGCCGCGATAATCTACCTCGTCGCCGGAAAGCTAGAACTCAAGCTACCCACGTGAAACAGCGAAGAGCCGAAACAAAAGTCCGTATAGCGTGTCAGTCGCATTGAGTCCCTCCACCGACAAAAAACACACCAACCCCAGAGCAAGCGCAGCAGGCAGTCACTGTCGGAACACAAACACACACCACACGCAACCAAAATTACAACAACTTTACCTTGGAAACACAAGGTAAGAAGCCAAGGACAGCCGAGCCCCCTTAACGACCAAACCAACCTTTTCGCTAGGAGCCTAATATTTACTCAACCGCGCGCACGGATAATACTACGAACGAGCGCGTACAGGAAAGCCCTATGTCGATGAGATTTGATAAAATTTTCCACAATTCCCTGCATTCAACCACCAGGCGCCGGCCAAAATAGACTCACGCGGCCTAACTGTTTGAAACTCTGGGATTATCACGCACGAGCACGCCACAACCACCGGCACCCTACCGGCACCGGAAACGCTCATTCGATGAGAGCGTCGAGCATCTTTTTGACTTCGAGGACGATGGCGGCGCCATAGCTGCTGATGTCGAAATTACGGCTGGAAGCGATGGTCGCCAACTCGCGCTCGGTGGTTGGAGCATAGTGGGCGATCTCGCTCAGCAACGCCTCGGGCAAAACCGTCTCGCGCGGGATGCCGTCGCGGGCGGCCAGACGATCCCGCCAGACCACGAGCGCCCCCTTGATCGCGCTCTCGATCTGCTCGGATTCCTCTTTGCGCCGGGCATCCTCGTGCAGCACCAGAACCCGCCAGGCGCCATCAGCATAAGCCGTGTCGATGCGGTGAACCACCACCGAGCGCAAAAAATCGGCGACTTCACCGCGAGCTATCTCGGGGCTGTCATCGGGAATGACGAAGGTGCGGACTTCGGAAGACATGAGACGGCCCCTCGGCAGTGGCGGCGGTTGGCAGGACGAGGTCATGTGACCAGCGGCAACGAGGATCGCGGCGGAAACAATCGGCCCCGCCCCTCCAAAGTTTGAACGGCGCGTTCAATCCGGCGCCGCAAGCGGCACTACAGGCGAAAACCCGCAAAGCGGCTCAGCACGAGCACCAGCCCTCGGCGCCACCGACAGACTCTACCACGATCGGCGCACAGGTTCCATCGCCCTCGCTGTCACCGCTGCAACAGCCGCGCCACTTCGACGGCGGCATAGGTCAGAATGGCATCGGCGCCGGCGCGCTTGAAGGACAGCAGGGTTTCGAGCAGGGCGCGATCGTTGTCGAGCCAGCCATTGGCCACCGCCGCCTTGAGCATCGCGTACTCGCCGCTGACGTGATAGGCGAAGGTCGGCACGCCGAAACCGTCCTTGACCCGCCGGATGATGTCGAGATAGGGCAGCCCGGGCTTGACGATCACACTATCGGCGCCCTCCTCCAGATCGAGCGCGACCTCGGCCAGGGCTTCCCCGGCATTGGCCGGGTCCATCTGGTAGGTGCGCTTGTCGCCCTTCAGCAATCCGCCGGTATCGAGAGCGTCGCGAAACGGACCGTAGAACGCCGAGGCGTACTTGGCGGCATAGGCGCAAATGCGCACGCCGTGATGACCGGCGTCGTCGAGGGCATCGCGAATGGTGCCGACCCGGCCATCCATCATGTCGGAGGGCGCCACGACATCGGCACCGGCATCGGCCAGGGTCAGCGCCTGACGCGCCAGCACCGCCACCGTCTCGTCATTGACGATCCGGCCTTCGCGCAGCAGACCGTCGTGACCATGGCTGGTGTAGGGGTCGAGGGCGACGTCGCAGATCACGCCGATCCCCGGCACCTCGCGCTTCAGCGCCCGCACCGCCCGGCAGATCAGGTTTCCCGGATCGCAGGCCTCTCCGGCCTCGGGAGTCTTGCGCTCGCGCGGCACCACCGGAAACAGCGCCAGCGCCGGAATTCCGAGTCCCCGCGCCTCGGCGGCCGCCTCGAGCAGGCAATCGACCGACAACCGGTCCACCCCCGGCATCGAAACCACCGGCAGCCGCTGCCCCGCGCCCTCGACCACGAACAGCGGCCAGATCAGGTCGCTGCTATCGAGACGGTGTTCGGCGACCAGCCGCCGGCTCCATTCGTCGGCGCGGTTGCGGCGCAGGCGGGTGCGGGGAAAACAGCGGGCGGACGAGACGGGCATCGGCTTCAGCCATTCGGTTCGAAGGTCAAAACGACGAAAACCTACCCCGCCTCCCGCCCTGAAACAATCTCGATGAATCGCGAAACGGGCGGTTGGCCGGACCGCATTTTCCCGGCGCCGGGTCCGTGATGGAAACATTTGTTGCAACCTCTCGACGTCTTCCCTAAAGATTATTTGCTGCGGACGACGCGGGACAAACACCACCCCTGGTGGTGTAATCACCAAATTCGCAGCCTCGGTTTCTGGAAGTCGGTATCATCGGATGTCAAAGCCCCCGGCGATCTGTCCCAATTGTTTCGCCCAGACCGTGACCGGAGCCATGTGCCTCGAGTGCGGCAGCCCGGTCGCGCCTCCGGCCAACGATCTGGTGCTGGTGCCCGGATCGACCCTGGCCGATCGCTACATGGTCGGCAAGGTCCTGGGTCAGGGCGGATTCGGCGCGACCTACCTCGGCCAGGACGTCAAACTGTCGACGCGGGTGGCCATCAAGGAATACCTGCCCTTCGGCTGCGCCAGCCGCGCGCCCGACCGCAAGAGTCTCCAGGTCAATCCGAGCACGGCGGAAAGCTATCAGTTCGGTCTGGCCCGCTTCCTCGACGAGGCGCGGGTGCTGGCGCGCTTCCGCAGTTGCCGCAACATCGTCTCGGTGTTCGATTTCTTCGAGGAGAACGGCAGCGCCTATATCGTGATGGAGTTCCTGACCGGATCGACCCTGAAGCAGCAGATCGCCAAGAGCGACAAGGGGCGCCTGCCGCTGGCGCTGGCCAGTCCGATCCTCGACGGGTTGCTGAACGCCCTCAACGATATCCACGCCCAGAACATCCTGCACCGGGACATCAGCCCGGACAACATCATCATCACCGACGTCAACGAGGTGCGGATTCTCGACTTCGGCGCCGCCCGGCAGGCGCTGTCTAATCACAGTCAGAAGATGTCGGTCATCCTCAAGCCCGGCTACGCGCCGTTCGAGCAGTATCTGGAGACCGGCAACCAGGGTCCCTGGTCCGACGTCTACGCCGCCGCCGCCACCTTCTACCATGCCCTGACCGGCACCAAGCCGGTGGACGCGCTGGCCCGGATGTCGGGGGAAACCCTGCGCAAGCCGTCGGAGCTTCAGGTTTCGCTGCCGCCGGGCCTGGAAGCGGCGCTGATGAAGGGGTTGGCGCTCAAGGTCGACGACCGCTACCGCAGCGCCGCCGAATTCAAGGCCGACATCCTCAAATCGACGCGCAACGGCGCGCCGGCGCCCGCGCCCGCGCCGGCTCCCGCCGCTCCGGCCAGACCCGCCGCGGCCAAACCTGCCGCCCCCAAACCCGCGGCCAAGGCGCCGGCTAAGACGGCCCCGCCGCAGACCCAGGAAGAGCTGACCGCCGCGCTCGGCCAGTTGACCCGCTCGGCTTTCGGCTTGCCGCCCACCGCGCCGCCGGCCCAGGATTCGGGCTCGCAGTTCGATATCGCGCTCCAGGCCGCCCTCACCTCCGAAGCGGCGGAGACCAATCTGTTCGACGGCAAGCCGATCTCCCCGGTCGAACTGACCAAGATGCTTCAGGAGCACACCCGCTACCTCAAGGGCCAGAAGCAGGGGCGCCGGTTGGACCTGTCGTTCCGCCGCATGTCGGGCATGGTGCTGCCCAACCTCAATCTCCAGGACAGCGAGTTGCGCGGTTCCTTGTGGCGGAACTGCACGCTCAACGGCTCCATCCTGCGCAACGCCAACCTGTTCTGCGCCGATTTCACCGGCGCCAAGCTGGTCGGCTGCGATTTCCAGAAGGCCGACCTGCGCGGCGCCCGCTTCGATAGCGCCAATCTCACCGACGCGCAATTCGACGGCTCCGACTGCCGGGAAGGCGTGATGTTCGTCGCCTCGGGCGGCGGCCTGCTCGACGTTCACAAGGAGCGCGACGCCCGCGCCGCCAGTTTCGCTGGCGCCAACCTTCTGCACTCCAGCTTCGCTTCGGCCGATTTGGCCGGGGCGGACTTCCGCAAGGCTCAGGCCGAGGAAACCCGTTTCGACAAGGCCAACCTGGCCGACGCCAATTTCGCCCAGGCCAAAGTGATCCGGGCCGAATTCAACGGCGCCGATCTTTCAGGCGCCGAATTCACCCTGGTCGACATGCAGGGCGTCGACACCAGCCGGCCCGAATTCGCCAAGGCCCGCATCGTCCGCCACCTCGAGGACATCGAAGAGGAACTGCGGGTCAAGATCATCGATCACAAACGCTGGGTCGACACCCTGTCGCGCGAGGGCAAGCGTCTGGTGATGAAAGACTGCAATCTCAGCGGCCTGCAAATGCAGGAAGTCAACTGGGCGGCCGCCGAGTTCCACAATGTCGAACTCCATGACATCGTGCTGCGCGGCGCCAAGCTGTCGATGGCCACCTTCCGCAATTGCCGCATGACCAACGCCGATATTTCCCATGTCGAGGGCTGCGGCACCAACTTCAGCGGCAGCAACCTCGCGGGCGCCAATCTTTCCAAGGGCGACTTTTCGATCGTCACCTCGATCAACAACGCCAAAACCAAATGGCGCACCAATTTCGAGGGCACCGACCTGAGCGGCGCCAACTTCACCGAGGCCAAGCTGACCGACGTCCGCCTCGCCAAGGCCACGCTCACCAAGGCCAACTTTTCCGGCGCTGACCTGACCAACGCCGATCTTGCCGGTGCCGACATCACCGGCGCCAACTTCACCGGCGCCAAGGGCGCGGTCACCGACGGCGCGATAACCAAACGCTAACAGTCCCGGTTTCCAAAGGCCCACGGCCTTTGGCGGGGTCCAGGGGGCAGAGCCCCTGGTGTCTCCGACGGCCAGGGGTTTTACCCCTGGACCCCACTGGGGCCGGCGGCCCCAGGCCCCGTTACCGGGCGCGTTCCGCGACCAAGTCCACGATGTCGGCCATGATGGTGGTGAGATCGTAGTCTTTGGGAGTGTAGACGCGGGCGACACCGGCCGCCCTGAGAGCGGCGGCGTCTTCGGGCGGAATGATGCCGCCGGCCACCACCGGAATCTGCTCCAGACCGGCTTTTTTCATCCGGTCCAGCACATCGGTGACCAAAGCGAGGTGGGAGCCCGAGAGGATCGACAGCCCGACCACATGAACGCCCTCCTCGACCGCGGCGTTGACGATCTGGGCCGGGGTCAGGCGAATACCCTCATAGACCACCTCGATGCCGGCGTCGCGGGCGCGCACCGCGATCTGTTCGGCACCATTGGAGTGACCGTCGAGACCGGGCTTGCCGACCAGCATCTTGATCCGCCGGCCGAGATGCTCCGACACCGCCGCAACCCGGTTGCGCACCTTGGCCAGGGCATCGCTGCCGCTCGCCGCCGCCGCCTTCGACACCCCGGTCGGAGCACGGAACTCGCCGAAGATGTCCCGCAGCGTCCCGGCCCACTCGCCGCCGGTCACCCCGGCATGGGCGCAGGCGATCGAGGCCGGCATGATGTTGGAGCCATCCTTGGCCGCGACGACCAGACCGGCCAGCGCCACCGCCACCGCCTTCGAGTCGCGCTGAGCCCGCCAAGCCTGAAGACGGGCGATCTGCTCGGCCTCGGCCTTGGGGTCGACCGAGAGGAAGCCGCCATCCTCGCCCGCGGTCAGCGGCGACGGCGCATTTTCGGTGAACTTGTTGACCCCGACCACCGTGATCTCGCCCGACTCGATGGCCGCGAGTCGCTTGGCATTCGACTCGACCAGCCGCTGCTTGAGATAGGACGACTCGACCGCCGCCACCGCGCCGCCCATGGCGTCGATTCGCGCCAGTTCGGCCCGGGCCTCGGCCGCCAGTTCCTCGACCTTGGCCTCAACCACCGGACTGCCGGTGAAAAGATCGCCATATTCCAGGAGATCGGTCTCATAGGCCATGATCTGCTGCAGGCGCAGACTCCATTGCTGGTCCCAGGGCCGGGGCAGCCCCAGCGCCTCGTTCCAGGCCGGCAGTTGCACGGCGCGGGCACGGGCGTCCTTGGACAGCACCACCGCCAGCATTTCCAGCAGGATACGGTAGACGTTGTTCTCCGGCTGCTGCTCGGTCAGCCCCAGGGAGTTGACCTGGACGCCATAGCGGAAGCGGCGCAGCTTCTCGTCGGTGACGCCGTAACGGTCGCGGGCGATCTCATCCCACAACCGGCCGAACGCCCGCATCTTGCACAGTTCGGTGACGAAGCGGATGCCGGCATTGACGAAGAAGCTGATCCGCCCGACCACCTCGGCGAATTCCGAGTCGGCGACCTGACCGGTGGCCTTCACCGCGTCGAGCACCGCCACGGCAGTGGCCAGGGCGTAGGCCAGTTCCTGAACCGGAGTCGCCCCGGCCTCCTGGAGATGGTAGGAGCAGACGTTGGTCGGATTCCACTTCGGCACCTCGCGCACCGTGAAGGCGATCACGTCGGCGGTGAGGCGCAGGCTCGGGCCGGGCGGGAAAATATAGGTGCCCCGGCTGAGATACTCCTTAATGATGTCGTTCTGGGTGGTGCCGTTCAACTGGGAGCGTTTGGCGCCCTGGCGTTCGGCGGCCGCGACATAAAGCGCCAACAGCCAGGGGGCCGGGGCGTTTATAGTCATCGAGGTGTTCATTTCGACCAGTGGAATGCCCTCGAACAGGGTTTCCATGTCGCCGAGATGACACACAGGCACGCCGACTTTACCGACCTCCCCCTTCGCCAGCGGGTGATCGGAGTCGTATCCGGTCTGAGTCGGCAGGTCGAACGCCACCGATAAACCGGTCTGGCCGCGGGCCAGATTCGTGCGGTAGAGCCGGTTTGAGGCCGCAGCCGTCGAGTGACCGGAATAGGTACGGAACAGCCAGGGCTTTTCGCGAACGCTCATGGAAGGCCTCGCTTGGGACAGATCATTGCGGCGTTGCAAAGCAACGAGCAATTTGTTTAATGTGTGCGGGTCCGATGGTCCACTGGATTTCGACACGTGACAACCATTATGCTGCGGGTGCAAGCCCTCGGCGCTGTCGGGGTGCCACCCCCTTTGAGCTTGTAAGGAACAGCAAGGCATGAACCAGACCGCCCCCTCCGCCCCGCCGAAGGACCTTTACGAGGTTGGGGAGATTCCGCCGCTCGGCCATGTGCCGGCAAAGATGTACGCCTGGGCGATCCGCAAGGAGCGCCATGGCGAGCCGGAAACCGCCATGCAGATCGAGGTCGTCGAGACCCCGAGCATCGGCCCCGACGAAGTGCTGATTCTGGTGATGGCGGCGGGCGTCAATTACAATGGCGTCTGGGCCTGCCTGGGCAAGCCGATTTCGCCCTTCGACTATCACAAGGCGCCCTATCACATTGCGGGTTCCGACGCCGCCGGCGTGGTCTGGAACGTGGGCAACAAGGTCAAGCGCTTCAAGGTCGGCGATGAAGTCGTGGTTCACTGCAACCAGGACGATGGCGACGACGAGGAGTGCAACGGTGGCGATCCGATGAATTCGCCCAGCCAGCGCATCTGGGGTTACGAGACTCCCGATGGCTCGTTCGGCCAGTTCACCCGCGTGCAGTCGCGCCAGGTCATGCACCGGCCGCGTCATCTGTCGTGGGAAGAGAGCGCCTGCTACACCCTGACCCTCGCCACCGCCTATCGCATGCTGTTCGGCCATCGCCCGCACATTCTGCGGCCGGGTCACAATGTGCTGGTGTGGGGCGCTTCGGGCGGCCTCGGCTCCATGGCCATTCAGCTGATCGCCACCGCCGGCGCCAATCCGATCGGCGTGATCTCCGACGAGTCGAAGCGCGATTTCGTCATGCAGCTCGGCGCCAAGGGCGTGATCAACCGCAATCAGTTCGATTGCTGGGGCCAGCTGCCCGACGTTGACGACACCGCCGCCTACAACGCCTACCTCAAGAAGGTCCGCGCCTTCGGCAAGGCGATCTGGGACATCACCGGCAAGGGCAACGACGTCGATTTCGTCTTCGAGCACCCCGGCGAGGCGACCTTCCCGGTCTCGTGCTTTGTCGTCAAGCGCGGCGGCATGGTGGTGTTCTGCGCTGGCACCACCGGCTACAACCTGACCTTCGACGCCCGCTTCGTGTGGATGCGCCAGAAGCGCATTCAGGGCAGCCACTTCGCCAACCTGCTCCAGGCCAGCCAGGCCAACGAGCTGGTGATCGAACGCCGCATCGACCCCTGCATGAGCGAAGTGTTCTCCTGGGCCGACATCCCGCGCGCCCACACCAAAATGTGGAAGAACCAGCATAAGCCCGGCAACATGGCCGTGCTGGTCAACGCCAAGCGCCCCGGCCTGCACACCCTCGAAGACGCCATTGAGGGCTGATAACTCCCGGTTTCCAAAGGCCCATGGCCTTTGGCAGGGTCAAGGGGCAGCGCCCCTTGCCTCCGGAGGAGCAACGGGGGACCGAAAGGTCCCCCGTTTTTTCATGAATAGAAGAGTTTCCGCGCTCCTCTTTTGCCTGTACGATACAGGCCATGTCGCGCATCACCTTCGATCCCAATCAATGCGGTGGGCGGCCCTGTATCCGTGGATTGCGGATCAGGGTCACGGACGTGCTTGAATTGCTGGCGGCCGGGGAAAGCGAGGAAGACATCCTTGCCGATTTCCCCTATCTCGAACCCGAAGACATCCGGGCCTGCCTCGCCTTTGCCGCTGCCGAGGTCGACCACCCGGTGCTGCGTGCCGCTTCGTGAGGTTCGTCGTCGATGCTCAGCTACCGCCGGCCTTGGCCCGCGCGCTCTCGGAACTCGGCCATGAGGCGGTCCATGTCGCGGACATCGGGCTAAACGGAGCCACCGACTTCACGATCTGGAAGGAAGCCGCACAGCGTGGCGCGGCCATCCTCACCAAGGACGAAGATTTTGTCGGACGCCACCGTTTCGGAGAGCCGGCTCCGTCGGTAGTGTGGATCAGACTGGGCAACGTATCCCGGCGGAGCTTGCTGGCCCGTTTTCTGCCTCTGCTCCCGCAAGTGATCGAATTGATCGAGGCGGGGGAACTGGTGGTCGAAGTGCGCGGTTCCTGACGGCCCTTTTCAACTCCTGGCCTTCCAGGAGTCTGCAGAACATCCCCCGCCTTTGCCGCAACTCACAAGCCACGGCACCATGAGTTCGGTCGAAGCGGCGGGGCCGGCCGTTTCCAGCCGCCCTGCCCTGCTCTACCTTACCGCGGCAGTTCGGAACTGCCCATCAGGAACTCATCGACCGCGCGGGCGGCTTGGCGGCCTTCGCGGATCGCCCAGACCACCAGGGACTGGCCGCGGCGAACGTCGCCGGCGGCGAAGACCTTATCGACCGAGGTGCGATAGCCCCGGGTGTCGGCCTGGACGTTGCCGGCGCGGTCGAGGGTAACGCCCAACTCGGTCAACAGGCCGTCGCGCACCGGATGGACGAAGCCCATGGCCAGCAGCACCAGATCCGCCTTGAGATCGAACTCGCCGCCCTCGACCTCGGTCATCTTGAAACGGCCGTCGGAGCCGGGCGCCCAGGCGACCCGCACGCCATGCAGGGTGGTGACCGTGCCGTGCTCGCCCGAGAACGAGCGAGTGCCGACACTCCACTGACGCTGGCAGCCTTCCTCGTGAGAAGTCGAGGTGCGCAGCTTGTTCGGCCATTTCGGCCAAGTCAGGCCCTTGTCTTCCTTTTCCGGGGGCTTGGGCATGATTTCGAGCTGGGTGACCGAGGCGGCGCCCTGGCGAATCGAGGTGCCGATGCAGTCGGAGCCGGTGTCGCCACCGCCGATCACCACCACATGCTTGCCACGGGCAGTGATCTTCTGGTCGGCCGGAGTGGTCGCCCCGGCGTTGCGGCGATTCTGCTGGACCAGGAAGTCCATGGCGAAATGCACGCCCTTGAGGTCCCGCCCCGGCACCGGCAGATCGCGCGGATGCTCGGAACCGCAGGCCAGCACCACGGCATCGAACCCGGCCAGCAGTTTTTCTGCCAACAGGGTGACGCCGACATGAACACCGAAGCGGAAGGTCACGCCCTCGGCCTTCATCTGGCCGATCCGGCGCTCGACCACCGCCTTGTCGAGCTTGAAATCAGGAATGCCGAAACGGAGCAGACCACCGGCGGCCTCGGCCTTCTCGAACACGGTCACGGCATGGCCGGCGCGGGCCAGTTGCTGGGCCGCCGCCAGACCGGCGGGGCCGGAGCCGACCACCGCGACCGTCTTGCCGGTCTTGCGCGCCGCCGGTTCGGGCACAACCCAGCCCTTTTCCCAACCGGTATCGATGATCGAGCATTCGATCGATTTGATCGCCACCGGATCGTCGTTGATGTTGAGCGTGCACGACGCCTCGCACGGCGCCGGACAGATGCGGCCGGTGAACTCGGGAAAGTTGTTGGTCGAGTGCAGGGTGGCCAGGGCCTCGCGCCACTTGCCCTTGTAAACCTGATCGTTCCAGTCGGGGATCAGGTTATTGACCGGGCAGCCATTGTGACAGAAGGGCACGCCGCAGGCCATGCAGCGGGCGCCCTGCTCACGCATGGCCTCGACCGGCAACGGCTGGATGAACTCCCGGTAATGCTCGACGCGATCGGCAACCGGCAGTTGCTCGCGGTTGCGGCGGCGAAATTCCAGAAAACCGGTGGGCTTACCCATGGACAGCCTCCTTACGGCCGGAGGCGCCGGACGCCTGAGCGGCGGCAGCCGCCGCCTGAGCCTGTAATTCCTTGAGAGCGCGACGATAATCGGTGGGCATGATCTTCACGAACTTCGGCAAGTAGTCGGTCCAATGCGCCAGGACCTGGCGGGCGCGCTCGCTGGCGGTGTAATGCAGGTGCCGCTCGATCAGCACCTTCAGCCGCGCCGCGTCGTCGCCGGTCGGATCGACCATCAGCGACGCGGTCCCGGAACTCCAGCCGGCCGGGGCGGGCGCGTCGGTGATACGCTCCAGCTCGACCATCGCGGTGTTGCAGCGCTTCTCGAAATCGCCGGTCTCGTCAAGGACATAGGCGATGCCGCCGCTCATGCCGGCCGCAAAGTTGCGTCCGGTCTGGCCGAGCACCACCACGGCGCCGCCGGTCATGTATTCGCAGCCATGATCGCCGACCCCCTCGACCACCGCCAGCACGCCAGAGTTGCGCACCGCGAAACGCTCGCCGGCAACGCCACTGAAGTAGCATTCGCCGCTGATCGCGCCATAGAGCACGGTGTTGCCGATCAGGATGTTTTCCAGCGGCTTCAGCCCCGATTCGGGCGGGAAGTGAATGGCGATGCGGCCACCCGACAGCCCCTTGCCGACATAGTCGTTGGCGGTGCCGGTGAGATCGATGGACACGCCGCGGGCGAGAAAGGCGCCGAAGCTCTGGCCGCCGGTCCCCTTGGCCTTGATGGCGATGGTGTCCTCGGGCAACCCGGCATGGCCGTAGCGCTCGGCGACCCGCCCCGAAAGCATGGCACCGACCGTGCGGTTGACGTTGCGCACCACGAGATCGATCTTGACCGCCCGCCCATGCTCCAGCGCCGGCTGGGCCTGCGGGATCAACTGCTTGAAGTCGATGTTGTCGAGATCGTGCTTCTGCGTCTCGCAATTATAGATCGCGACCCCCGGCCGGGGCTCCGGTTTGAACAGCAGACGCGAATAATCGAGCCCCTTGGCCTTCCAGTGGGTGATCGCCCGGCGCATGTCGAGCATGTCCATGCGGCCGATCATCTCGCTGAAGCTGCGGAAGCCAAGCTGGGCCATCAACTGGCGAACTTCCTCGGCGACGAAGAAGAAGTAGTTGATGACATGCTCGGGCTGACCGGAGAAGCGCCGGCGCAGTTCGGGGTTCTGGGTGGCGACGCCGACCGGGCAGGTGTTGAGATGACACTTGCGCATCATGATGCAGCCCGAGGCGATCAGCGGCGCGGTGGCGAAGCCGAACTCGTCGGCCCCGAGCAGGGCGCCGACCACGACGTCGCGGCCGGTGCGCATGCCGCCATCGACCTGAACCGCGATGCGGCCGCGCAGACGGTTGCGCACCAAGGTCTGGTGAGTCTCGGCCAATCCGATTTCCCACGGGCTGCCGGCATGGGTGATCGAGCTGATCGGGCTGGCTCCGGTGCCGCCCTCATAGCCCGAAATGGTGACATGGTCGGCCTTGGCCTTGGCGACGCCGGCCGCGACCGTGCCCACCCCGACCTCCGAGACCAGCTTGACGCTGATCCGGGCCTTGGGATTGACGTTCTTGAGATCGTGGATCAGCTGGGCCAGATCTTCGATCGAATAAATGTCGTGGTGCGGCGGCGGGCTGATCAGGGTGACGCCCGGGGTCGAATGCCGGACCTTGGCGATCGGCAGCGCCACCTTGTGGCCTGGCAACTGCCCGCCCTCACCGGGCTTGGCGCCCTGGGCCATCTTGATCTGGATGTCGTCGGCGTTGACCAGATACTCGGTGGTGACGCCGAAGCGCCCCGAGGCCACCTGCTTGATCGCCGAGCGCAGCGAGTCGCCGTTGGGCAGACGCTTAAAACGCTCCGGCTCCTCGCCGCCCTCGCCGGTATTCGACTTGGCGCCGATCCGGTTCATGGCGATGGCCAGATTCTGGTGCGCCTCCTTCGAGATCGAACCGAACGACATCGCCCCGGTGGCGAAGCGCTTGACGATCTCGGAAGCCGGCTCGACCTCGTCGAGCGGCACCGGCGGCGCGACGGTCTTGAATTCCATCAGGCCGCGCAGCATCAGCAACCGCTCGGACTGCTCGTTGATCTGCCGCGCGAACGCCTCGTAGCTCTCGATCTGCTTGCCGCGCACCGCGTGCTGAAGCGAGGCGATGGAGTCGGGGGTCCAGACATGGTCCTCGCCCCGAATGCGATAGCCGTACTGGCCGCCGACATCGAGCGCGTCGCGAAAGATCGGGTCGTCGCCGAACGCCAGCCTGTGCCGACGCACGGTCTCCTCGGCGACTTCGGCCAGCCCGATGCCCTCGACCCGGCTGGCGGTGCCGGTGAAATAACGGTCGATGAACGGCGTGGCCAGGCCGATGGCGTCGAAAATCTGCGCGCCGCAATAAGACTGATAGGTCGAGATGCCCATCTTGGACATCACCTTGTGCAGCCCCTTGCCCACCGCCTTGATGAAGTTCTTCTGGGCCTTGACGACATCGCCGCCGGCCAGGGCCTGACGATCGGCCAGGGTCTCGAAGGCGAGATAGGGATTGACCGCCTCGGCACCATAGCCGGCGAGCAGAGCAAAATGATGAACCTCGCGCGCCTCGCCGGTCTCGATCACCAGACCGGTCGAGGTCCGCAACCCCTCGCGGATCAGATGATGGTGGACGGCGGCGGTGGCCAGCAGCGCCGGAATCGCGATGCGCTCCTCCGAGAGCCGGCGATCGGACAGCACCAGGATATTCTGGCCGCTGTTCACCGCCTCGACCGCCTCGGTGCACAAGCGCTCCAGCGCCGGCCCCATGCCCGCCGGCCCCTCGGAGGCCGGGTAGGTCATGCACAGGGTCGAGGTCTCGAAGCCGGAGACATGCTCGGAGATGTTGCGGATCTTGGCCAGATCCTCGTCGGTAAGGATCGGCTGCAGGGCCTTGAGCCGCAGATTGGGCTCGGTCTGGTCGATGGCCAGCAGGTTTGGCCGCGGCCCGATCAGCGAGACCAGCGACATCACCAGCTCCTCGCGAATCGGATCGATCGGCGGGTTGGTGACCTGGGCGAAGCACTGCTTGAAATAGCTGTAGAGCAGCCTCGGCTTATCTGAAAGCACCGCCAGCGGCGTGTCGGCCCCCATCGAGCCCACCGGCTCCTCGCCGTTGGCCGACATCGGGTCCAGGATGAAACTCATATCTTCCTGGGTATAACCAAAAGCCTGCTGACGATCGAGCAGCGAGGCCGAGCTTTGGCGCGGCGGAATCACCAGCATCGGCCGGGACGGCAGCTCTTCCAGAATAAACTCGGTGCGCTTCAGCCACTCGCGGTAGGGCTTGGCCTTGGTGAGACTGGCCTTCAGCTCGGCATCGTCGATGATCCGGCCCTTCTCCAAATCGACCAGGAACATCTTGCCCGGTTGGAGCCGCCAGCGCTTCTTGACCTTGGCCTCGGGAATCGGCAGCACGCCGGTCTCCGAGCCCATGACGATCAGATCGTCGTCGGTGACCAGATAGCGCGCCGGACGCAAGCCGTTGCGGTCGAGGGTGGCGCCGATCTGGCGACCATCGGTGAAGCAGATCGCCGCCGGTCCGTCCCAGGGCTCCATCAGCCCGGCATGGTACTGGTAGAACGCCTTGCGCTCGTCATCCATCAACTGATTGCGATCCCACGCCTCGGGGATCAGCATCATCATGGCGTGGGCCATCGAGTAACCGGCCGCGACCAGCAGCTCGAGGGCGTTGTCGAAGCAGGCGGTGTCGGACTGGCCTTCGGGAATCAGCGGAAACAACTTGGGCAGATCGTCGCCCAGAACCTCCGACTGGAGCCCCTGCCGGCGCGCCGCCATCCAGTTGACATTGCCCCGGACCGTGTTGATCTCGCCATTGTGGCAAATCATGCGGTAGGGGTGAGCCAGCCGCCACGAGGGGAAGGTGTTGGTGGAAAAGCGCTGATGCACCAGCGCCAGCGCCGAGACCACGCGCGGGTCCTGAAGATCGAGATAATACTTCCCGACCTGGGTGGCCAGCAGCATGCCCTTGTAAACCACGGTGCGCGACGACATCGACGGAATGTAGAAATCCCGGATGCCATCGACCTTGGTCGCCGCCGTCTCCAGCGCCTTGTTGCCGACCAGCTTGCGAATCACGAACAGCTTGCGCTCGAAAGAGTCGGAATCGGTGATATCGGGACCGCGGCCGATGAAAACCTGCCGGATGACCGGTTCGACCTCTCTGACGCTCTCGCCCAACCCGGAATTGTCCACCGGCACGTCGCGCCAGCCGAGCAGCACCTGGCCTTCCTGGGCGACATACTGCTCGATCCACTCCTGGCAGACCTGACGGCCGGGCTTCGACTTGGGCAGGAAGACCATGCCTACGCCGTAGTCACCAAGCTTGGGCAGTTTGATGCCGGATTTGGCAGCTTCCGCGCGCAGGAAGTCGTGCGGAACCTGAATCAGGATGCCGGCGCCGTCGCTTTCCAGCGGATCGGCACCCACCGCGCCACGGTGATCCAGATTCTCCAGGATGAGCAAACCCTGGTCGACAATCGAATGACTTGGCTTACCCTTGATGTGGGCAACGAAGCCCACGCCACAGGAGTCATGTTCTCGCTGGGGATCGTAGAGACCCGAACTCACCGGCAATGCCATCCGACCGTCACTCCCTTTCGGCCGCCGCGTCCGTCGCCACGGCGTCTCTCTGCATTTCACCGCTCTCGAATGCGATGCTCTCAGGTGCTCTCAGATGCGATTCCCGTGCCACCCCCAGCCAAGGCCGCCGCCCCGGCTGTTCGTCAACTCACGCCACACCGCGGGATCTCCCCGCCGGGGGATCACCGTTCAAGCGACAGTCGGCAAAGGCCGGCACACCGATGCCGGTTCGCGTCGCACAGTTACACCATGGCCAGGAGGTTTGTCGATACCGGATGAAACGGGATCGGCGGCGAGATCGCGAATTACCGTTCGCGCGCGCCTACCTCCGGCCCTTGGGCGGCAGACGCCAGGGTTGGGACACCGCCAGCCGTTCGTCCCGGCGCTGCCGGGCGACCTTGAACAGGTCGGCGAGCGCGGTGCCCACCGCCGCCGGACTGCCGGGAGCGCCCCGGCGCCGCACTTCGGCCTGAAGCTGCCGGATCATCTCATCGCGCTCGGCGAGATCGGCCCGGCCGCGATCGGAGGCGTCGCGAACCGAAGCCAGCGTGTTCGCCGCCTGATCCTGGGCCCGGCGCGCCTGATCGAACTCGGCCTCCAGAGACCGCTGCAACTCGACGGTCCGCTCCAGCGAGCGCTCGACATCGGCGATTCTGGTTTGGGTCCGTTCGAGACGATCGCTCAACTCGTCGATCCGACCGTCGCGCGCCCGCAACTCGCCGCGCAGCCCGAGAATCATACCCTCGCGCTCCCGGACCGAGGCTTCCAACTCGCGGACCCAGGACAACGCCGCCTCGCGGGCCGACCGGGCCTGGGCCAGTTCGGAGCGCGCCGCCGCCAGCGCCGCGGTCAACTCGCGCACACCTCCACCCTGGAGAATGTCATCGACCGGTTCTTCCACCATCTCTGCCAGTCCCCACCAGACGTCGTTCCGGGGCCGACTATACCTCAGCCCGGCCCGGCGGGACAGCCCGTTGAAACCCCGACCCCGAGTTCCCGCCCCCTGCCCGGCCGCGACTCGGCGACAGGCAGGGGGCGGTCCGGTCTCACCGGGACTTGGTCTTATCTCATCTCATATGCTCGGCGTACTGGGCCTCGATCTCATGCCGGCGGTCGAGCACGGCCACTTCGTCGCCGACGAAATCCCGCATCGAAATCACCCCCAACACCCGCCCCTCGACCGCCACCGGCAAATGCCTCACCCCCTTGGTGTCCATGATCACCAGCGCCTCGCGCACGGTCTCGCCCGGAGTCACCGTGGCCGGGTTGGGCGTCATGACCTTGCCCAGCGGCGTGGTGTCGGGGTCCAGTCCGGGAACGACCACCCGGTCGAGCAGATCGCGCTCGGTGAAGATGCCATCCAGCTTGTCCTCGCCCTCGGTAACGATCACCGCCGCGATATGCCGCTCCGACATCCGGCGGGCGGCCTCGCGCACACTGACCGTCGGGGCAAGGTGCAACAGGTGCTGGTGCCTCAGAACCTCTTGAATCCGGCGATGGGGCATGATTGCTCTCCCTGAATTTTGAGGAGGCTGTCGCGAATGAGCGGTCCGGCCCCGATGGGATCATCCAGTCCGTCCGGCGACACTCCCGTATCTGCAACACATGGGGATGCTTCCGCCGCACCGCAACCGCCCGCACCATTTTGCCGCCGGAAGCCCGGGGGAAGCCCGGGTGGAAGCCTGGGGGGGGGCGGGGAACTCCATGACCACCGTGGCGCTTTGTCGCTCCATCAAGCGCCGCCGCGACCAACGGCCCGGTATGCTCTCTGGTCAGAGTTGAGTCTCAACGGGCTAGCGGCCGGGGGCGACACGGCGCCGACAAATACAACCCACAATCAGACACAACATATTGCGGCATTCCAAAGAACTACGCCCTTATTGCGCTTGTGACGAAATCGACCCCAGCATAGCGTTCCATCGGACCTGCAACACTTTGAAGCCAGCCGACAGAGGGAATCCTGCCATGACTTCACGAGAACGCAAAATACTGGATTTGATCAACGACCAAACCTGCATTGCCATGATGGTTCGCGATGGTGTCAAAACTGGTGATATTCTGAACTTGATGAATTCAGTCAAGCCTTTGGTCGCCCTGGACCGCTCCTATCTGTGGCAGCGGCGACAGGTGCAGATGTCGCAGTTTGCGGCTTGAACACGCCGCACCGCCGGTCAGGCGGTGCCGCGCGCCCGTTGATACCCTTGCACCCCCCGCAGTCGCTGCCGCTCCCAACCTCGGCGGCGAGCGGGGCCTTTGGCGTCATCGGGTAGCCGGGAGGGCTTCTGTAACTCCTCCGTAAGGATAAGCCCCCCAAGCGGCATCAGGCACACGACGGGACGTCCCGGTTTAGGTGCGGTGCATCAGTACTACTCTCAGTGCCCCTATACCCCACAGGGTTAAAAACGCTTAACCTCGGACATGACGTAGCCAGCGAACATATTGCACCCGGTTTGTCGCTGATTTGCCTGACGGACAAACGATGATGCCAAGCCCCCCAATCATGAATGGAAACCGAGCCATGTTTGAGACCTCCGGAAACGACCACCGCATCAGCCTGCTTGAGATCGATCCCGGCGTCAGCGCCAACCTCCGTTCGGTGGCAACGCTGGTGGAACCGGCCCTGGCCGGCATTCTCGATGGCTTCTATGACCACATGGCCGGTTTCGATCAGCCCCGGGAGATTCTCGGCGACCGCCCCACCGGCCGGCTCAAGCAGGCCCAGCGCCAGCACTGGCTGCACCTGTTCTCGGGCGAGTTCAACGAGGCCTACCGCGAGCAGGCCCGCGCCATCGGCCACGCCCACGAGCGCATCGGACTGGAGCCGACCTGGTACATGGGCGGCTACGCCTTCATCCTCACCCGACTGATCGCGGTGGTGCTGGAGCGCCGCCGTCGCGACCCGCGCACGGCCGCCAAGGAGATCGACGCCCTGGTCAAGGCGGTGATGCTCGACATGGACATCGCGATCTCGGTCTACATCAAGGCCTGCAACGACAAGCGCCAGCAGCAGATGGGCGCGATCGCCAATCAGGTCGAGGCCGAGGTCGAGGCCGGGGTGAAGGTGGCCCTGCAACAGGGCGGACGGGTCGACGAGGCCGCCTCCCACATGACCGGGTCCATGGCCGCCCTGCTCCAGCAGACCGAGGTGGTGTCCGCCGCCGCCGCCGAGACCACCACCAACGTCGAGACCATCGCCGCCGCCGGCGAGCAGCTCACCGTCTCGGTCACCGAGATCAGCCGGCAGGCCCATCTCGCCCAGGAAACCGCCCGGACCGCGGTCAGCGAGGTCGGCGAGGCCGCCCACACCATGGAAGCGCTGGCCGGCGCCGCCGACCGCATCGGCCAGATCGTCAAGCTGATTTCCGACGTCGCCTCCCAGACCAACCTGCTCGCCCTCAACGCCAGTATCGAGGCGGCGCGGGCGGGGGATGCCGGCCGGGGCTTCGGCGTGGTCGCGGCCGAGGTCAAGGCGCTGGCCAACCGCACCGGTCAGGCGACCAAGGACATCGCCCAGCACGTGGAGGCGATTCAGAGCCGCACCGGCGCCGCGGTCTCGGTGATGAACCGGGTGGCCAAGGTGATCGGCGCCGTCAACACCGCCTCGGCCTCGATCGCCGCCGCCGTCGAGCAGCAAACCGCCGCCACCGCGGAAATCGGCCGCAATGCCAGCCAAGCCGCCAGTTGCACCAGCGAGGTGGCGCGCCACATCACCGGCATCGCCGAGGAGGTGCGCAATTCCCACCAGTTCGCGGCGATCGTGCGCACCGCCTCGGGGCAAACCACCGAGCGCATTTCCGATCTGGAAACCCGGGTCGTCGGCCTGGTCAGCGACCTGCGCAAGACCGGCGGCGCCACCGCGTCCGGCATCGCTCTGGCGCCCCCCGCCGCCGCGGCCGCTCACACCGGCGACCGGGTCAGCGTCAATGGCAATGGCAACGGCAATGCTGGTGGCAATGGCAATGGTAAGGGGCGGCTGGTGGCGCGCTTCGATGACGATAGCGACGTCCTGTTCGCCCCGCTGCCGCTCCACTCCGGCCGACAGGCAGTGGGGTCGGCCTCCGGCCTGCGGGCCAGCGCCTGAAACGCCTCTTCGCGGCACTGAAGACGCGAAACGTCGGACGACGATCGGCAAGGGGGCTCACATGTTGGCAATGCATTGGCTCGATCTCCATTTCGCCAGACTGTCAAGAGACGGTGACCGGAGACAGATACCGTGGATCATGACGATCGCCGCCCGGTTATGCCTGGGCTTCCTCCTGGTGCTGGTGATCATCGGCGGACTGGGCGGTGGCGCCATCATCGCCACCAACGATCTGCGCGAGTTGACCGTGCAATTGTACGAGCACCCGTTCCGGGTCTGCAACGCGGCGCAGGAGGTCCGCGCCGACATCCAGACGATCCGTCTGACCATGATCGGCGTCGGACTGGCCGAGACTCCGGACGCGATCGGCCGCGCCGCCGGACTGGTCGACCAGCTCGACCAGCGGGTGCGGGCCAACCTGCGCGTGATCCGGCAACTCTTTCTCGGCGACCCCCGGCTGGTGACGACGGTGGTGGAGGAATTGGACCGCTGGCAAAGCATTCGCACCGAGATTTTCGACGCCGGGGCGCGTGGTGACAACGCCCGCGCCTTGGCGGTGGTTCGCAGCAAGGGCACCGACTTGTTTCAACGCGTCGATGCCGCCATGACCGGAATCGTCGACTCCACCCGCAGCCGGGCGCGCGACTTCGCCGTCGCCGCCGACGCCAGCGGCGGACGGCTGGCCCTCACCGTCGCCATCGGACTGGTGCTGGCTCTGGGAATCGGACTCGGCGTCGCCAGCTTGACCACCATGGCGGTCAGCTGGCCGCTGAGCCAGCTGGCGAGCTACATGCGCATCCTCGCCGAGACCGGAGACGGGCCGCCGGTTCCCCTGGTCGGGCGCCGCGACGAGATCGGCGCCATGGCCAGGGCAGTGGCGGTCTTCAAGGACCATATCCGGCAAAGGCGGGCTGCGGAAACCGGGCTGCGGGACGCCAAGGACGCCGCCGAACTGGCTTTGCGGGTCAAGTCCGAGTTCCTTTCGGTCATGAGCCACGAGTTGCGCACGCCGCTGAACACGATCATCGGATTTTCCGATCCCGCGTTATACGGCTCGGAGCGGAGCGACCTCTGCCGCCCCTGCCACGATCATCTTCGCTTGATCAACGAGGCCGGAAACCATCTGTTGGCTTTGGTCGACGCCCTGCTCGACATCGCCACCTTCGAAACCGGCGCGCCCCCGGCTTTGCAGGAGGAAGCGGTCGATCTCGTCCAGATCCTCGACGACGCCGAGCGCCTGACCGCCGCCCACCGCCACACCGGGGGCGTCACCCTCTGCCACGCCCTGGTCGGAACGCTGCCCCGGTTGTGGGGCGACCGGCTGCGCCTCAGGCAGATTCTGGTCAACCTGCTGTCCAACGCCTTCAAATTCACCCCCCGGGGCGGCCGGGTGACCATTGGCGGCGTCCTCACTCAGACCGGAACGCTGATTCTCAGCGTCAGCGATACCGGTATCGGCATGCGCGCCGAAGACGTCCCCACCGCGCTGTCGCTCTTCAGCCAACTGGATACCGGCTTCAGCCGCCAGCACAGCGGCACCGGCCTGGGGCTCCCCCTGACCAAACGGCTGGTCGAGCTGCACGGCGGCTTCCTGGATATCGCCAGCCAACCCAACCGCGGCACCACCGTCACCCTGACCTTTCCCCGCGAACGGGTCTTGCCGGAGGGTTGAAAATCGCCGGGGTCTTTAGATGAAATCCGTCGCGCCAGGAACGGCGGCTACGCGCACAGCGCAGTCACCCGGTTCGCCTTACAGAACAGCGCAAGCGGCCGGTCGAATGCTTTGATATGGTCGATGATGAGCAAAGACAACTCGGTGAGCGCCCTTTGGCGGGCAATCCGGTCACGGGCGCCACGGTCATAAAAATACGAGGCGTACACTCCAATCAAGCAGAAGTGCTCATCGGCATGGCAGGCTTTTTGGGCTCTTCGCTGTTTCACGTGGGTAGCTTGAGTTCTAGCTTTCCGGCGACGAGGTAGATTATCGCGGCCAGGTTGCGGGTAGAGCGGTATCCCCGTGCCTTGGCCTTGGCTGCCTGGACCAAGCTGTTGATGCCC
>CAIOBP010000035.1 GCA_903856295.1 uncultured Rhodospirillales bacterium
CCATCGTCCGGCGCTGGCGGGGCGTCAGATCGCCCAGTCGCGCCATCGCCGCCGTGAAATCAATCTCTCGCATCGCGCCACCCTCCCAACCCTACATATGGGGCGGTGCAGGACGCCAACAATCACCGCTGACAGAGCCATTAATTTACAGAAGCTAGTATGCACAAACAAGACGATCGCCGCGATCCCGGCGCGCCGGAACCAGCGTTCGGAGCGATAGCGCTTCCGCAACCGTGCCTCAAAGGCCCCCGATTGGAGATAGGCGCGCCGGAAGGCCGGCGTCTCGGCGTAAACGTCAACCATGGGACCTCCGCGGGGAGTCAGCCATCGATTTCGGCCGGCGCGTATGACTGGCCGATCGATTTGAGCCGGCCCTGCAAGGCCAGACGGTCGAGACCGTCGAGGCGCAGGCTGGCGAAAATCTTGACCCGGCTTTCCAGTTCAACATAGGCGCGCCGGAACGCCCTGAGCGCCTTATCCTCCGGTCCTTCGAACGCCACCGGATCCTCGACGCCCCAATGGGCGGTCATCGGCTGGCCGGGAAACACCGGGCAGGTTTCGGCGGCGGCGCTGTCGCAGACCGTGAACACGAAATCCAGCGACGGTGCCGCCGGCCCCTTGAACTCTTCCCAGCTTTTGCTGCGCAGATCGTCGGTGCGGTAGTTGAGCCGCTGCAACAGGTGCAATGTCAGCGGATGGATTTCGCCCTTGGGATGGCTGCCAGCGCTGAAAGCCTGAAAGCGGCCATTGCCGTAACGGGTGAGAGCGCATTCGGCCATGATGCTGCGCGCCGAATTGCCGGTGCACAGGAAGAGGACGTTATAGACTTTCTCGGACATGGGAGCCTGCGGGGTCGGGAGCGAAGCGGTCGGATGGCGCGCGGGTGTCGGAACCCTCAGCCGTAGCGGCCGGTGATGTAGCCCTGGGTGCGTTCGTCCACCGGATTGGTGAAGATTTCCTCGGTGTCGTTGCACTCGACCATCTCGCCAAGATGGAAGAACGCCGTCTTCTGGGAGACGCGCGCCGCCTGCTGCATGTTGTGGGTGACGATCACGATGGTGAAGTTCTCGCGCAATTCGTCGATCAGCTCTTCAATGTGCGCGGTGGCGATCGGGTCGAGGGCCGAGCACGGCTCGTCCATCAGGATCACCTCGGGGCTGACCGCGATCGCCCGCGCGATGCACAATCGCTGCTGCTGGCCGCCCGAGAGGCCGGTGCCGGGCTCGTTCAGCCGGTCCTTGACCTCGTTCCACAGGCCGGCGCGTTCCAGCGACGACTGCACGATCTCGTCCATCTCCGGGCCGCGCTGGGCCAAGCCATGGATGCGCGGGCCATAGGCGATGTTGTCGTAGATCGATTTCGGAAACGGGTTGGGCTTCTGGAACACCATACCGACCCGTGCCCGCAATTGTACGGTGTCGATAGACTTGGCGTAGATGTCCACGCCGTCCAACTCGATCCGGCCGTCGACCCGGCAGATGTCGATGGTGTCGTTCATGCGGTTAAGACAGCGCAGGAAGGTCGACTTGCCGCATCCCGAGGGGCCGATCAGCGCCATCACCCGGTAGTTCTCAACGTGGAGGTTGATCGCCTTCAGGGCTTGCTTGGCGCCATAGTAGACATCGACCTTCATTGCCGCGATCTTGATCGGGATACTTTGGCATTTCAGGCTTTTGTCCCCTACAGGGGTGCGCGTCGCGACTTCGATCTTCATCATCTATATCCTGGGCAAATAAACAGGGGTCGGGAACTGAAACTGGGGTGTTGTGCTGTCAACCTACCGCTAATCGTATTTTTCCCGATACTTCTGGACCACGCGGAGGGCAACGACGTTGAGGATCAGCGTCACCACGAACAGCACCAGCCCGAGGCCGAACACCGACAACGTTTTGGGGCTGTTGAACTCCTGATCGCCCCGGATGGTCGAGGCGATCTGCACCGTGACCGTGGTCACGGCGGCAAAGGGATTGGCGGTGAGATTGGCCGAGAGGCCCGCCGCCATAGCCACGATCATCGTCTCGCCGATCGCCCGGCTGATCGCCAGCATCACCGCGCCGACGATGCCGGGCAATGCTGCGGGCAGCACGATCTCGCGGATGGTCTCGGACTTGGTGGCGCCGAGGCCGTAGGAACCGTCGCGCAAGGCCTGGGGCACGGCGTTGATCACGTCGTCGGAGAGCGAACTCACGAAGGGGATGATCATGATCCCCATCACCAGCCCGGCGGCCAGTGCCGACTGCGAGCTGACGTCGAGACCGGCCGCCATGCCGAGATCGCGAATCACCGGCGCCATGGTCAGCGCCGCGAAGAAGCCGTAGACCACGGTCGGGATGCCGGCCAGGATTTCCAGCACCGGCTTGGCGACGCTGCGCATGGTTGGCCCGGCATATTCGGACATGTAAACGGCCGCCAGCAACCCCACCGGCACCGCGACCACCATCGCGATGACCGTGATCAGCAGCGTGCCGGTAAAGAGGGGAACGGCGCCGAACGAACCGGCGGCATCGCCGGAAAACGCCGCCTGCGGGTTCCAGTGCAGGCCGAAAAGAAAGTCGGTGATCGGGATCATCGAGAAGAATTGGATCGCTTCGAACAACAGCGACAGAACGATGCCGACGGTGGTCAGGATGGCCACCAGCGAACAGAGCACTAGCGCGATGTTCAGCGCCCGCTCCACCAGATTGCGGGCGCGGAGATCCCTGGTGATCCGGCTGCGGGCGTGTTTCAGCCCGATCAACCCCGCCACGGCGCCCAGCACCACCAGACAGCCTTCGGCCAAGCCATGCAATTGATTGTAGAAATCGGCGGCGTCGCTGATCAGCGGGTCCGGCGCTCGGCCGTTCGAGACGCCATGGGCGAGATTGAGAATGTCGGACCGCAGCAACGACAGCGTCTGCTCATCGACGGCGACCAGTGCCTCGGGCAACCGGGCCAGAACCAGCGCCATCACCGCCGGGCCTTCGGCCAGAATCCACACTGCGAGCAGCACGAGAGCGGGTAAGCCGGCCCAGAGCGCCACGAACGCGCCGTGGTAGGACGGCACCGAGTGGAGTCGGGCCAAGCGGCCCTCGGCAACCTCCACGGCGCGACCGCGCCCGAGAAAATAACCGACCACCGTCAGCGCGGCGATCGTCACGAGAATCAGAGTGGTTGGCATTGAGCCCCCGTTTGAGCCTCAAGAGAAAAACCGCTCTCGAACCAATGTGGCCACCACCTCGCTTGCCGGATTCAGGCTGGAATGCGGGCCGGGGGCAACTGGCCGGTCAATGCATCGTTACAATAGTCTGATGACTCCACCGTGACGGTCCTGTGAACCTGATGGGTTTCACGATTATTTAATAATTATTTTTGAGCGACCCGAGGCAAGGTTCCGCAACCGTACCCATTTTCGATGAGCAATCGGTCATGGCCTCCTTTTTCACCGGATGCAGACTCGCTATGATCCTTGTCATGGTCGTCTTGGCGGCGCCGGTTCCGACCGGGCGGGCCGAAGCCCAGCCTTGCGAAAATCCGGAGGTCCTGCGCTTCTCGCTGGTCCCGGCCCAGGACATGATCCGCGAGCTGACCTATTACGACCCGATCCTGGCGCTGCTGGCCAAGAACACCGGCAAGAAGATCGAGCTGATCCTGCCCCGGTCCTATTCCTCGGTGATCGAGGGGCTGCTGGGGAAATGGGTCGACATCGCGGTGCTCGGGCCGGAATCCTACGTGATCGCCCACGGCAAGGATCCGAGCATCGAGCCTTTCGGCACCTATTCGCGCCAGGCCTATGGCCTGCAACCGGCGGGGCCGGGCTACCACTCGGCGCTGATCACCCGGAAGGGCTCGGTCTTCACCTCCCTCGCGTCCCTCAAGGGCGCGACCCTGGCTCTGGTCGATCCGGCGAGCACCTCGGGCTTTCTGATTCCTCGGGCGGTGTTTCCCAAAGAGACGCGGTTGCCGCCGCTGGACGACTATTTTTCGCGGGTGATCCTCACCGGCAAGCACGATCTTTCGACCCTGGCGGTGGCCGGGGGCAAGGTCGACGCCGCCTTCGTCGCGACCTATCGTTTCATGGAAGTGGTCGCCGCCGGCAAGGTGAAGCTGGACGACTTCAACGTCCTGTGGACCTCGCCGCTGTTGCCCCAGGACCCGTTCGTCGTTCGCGGCAGCCTCTGCGAGCCGATCAAACGGGCCGTGGCCGAAACCTTCCTGACCGCCGACCGCACCGAGGAGGGCCGCCGCTATCTCGACAACATTCATTCCGATCGATTCGTCAAGATGAGCGACTCCGACTATGACCTCATCCGGGCGGTGGCCAGATAGTGGGAGCGCTGTCCGGCGAAAAAGAACATCAGGAAAGCGTCACGAAAGAGTCACCCCGGTCGGTTAAACTGGCAAAGTCAGACAGTGTGATTATGAGCGGGTCCAAACTTGATTTCGGACCCCGGATGGAGGCTGCCACCATGTCTCTCATTGCCGAGATTGGCCGGAGCCTTGGCGAAACTCGACCCGACAGCGATATCCTCGACGTCATCGAGGACGACGAGGGCGTCGCCCCCGCTCCCGAACCGCGTCCGTCCGGGCTTGCCTGCGACCGGGTATGGCGGTTGCTGGTGGTCGACGACGATATCGAGGTCCACGCCACCACCAGCTTCGCGCTGGAAGGGGTCGAGATTCTCGGGCGACGGCTGGAGTTGCTCCACGCTCATTCCGGCGCCGAGGCGCTGGAGATGCTGCGGAGTTGCGGCGCCGACATCGCCGTGGTTCTGCTCGATGTCGTGATGGAGACCGACGACGCCGGCTTGCGCGCCGTCCGCGCCATCCGCGAGGTGCTAAAGCTCACGACCCTGCGCATCATCCTGCGCACCGGCCAACCCGGCTATGCGCCCGAACTGTCGGTGATCCGCGATTACGACATCAACGACTACCGCACCAAGTCGGAACTGACCCGGACCCGCCTCATCAGCTCGCTCTACGCGGCGCTGCGGGCTTACACCCATCTCCAGACCCTGGAGACCGGGCGCCGGGGGCTGGAAAAGATCATCGCCGCCTCGGCCGACCTCTTCGGCCGCCGCTCGCTGGTCGAGTTCTGCGAAGGCATCCTCATTCAGCTCGGCGGATTGCTGGGCATGGAAGCCAACGGCATCGTGCTGGTGCGCCAAGCCATCGCCCAGGGCGAAGACGTGGAAACCGGGCCGGTGATCCTGGCGGCGGCCGGGCCGTTCAGCCATCTGGCCGGGGCGCCGCTCAGCCGTCTTCCCGACGACGGGCTGAAAACGCTGCTGGCGCAGTCGCTGAAACAGCGGCAAACGCTGTTCGGCGCCGGTGCCACCGTCCTGCACATCACCGGGCCGTCGGGGGATGCCGCCGCGGTGTTTCTGGCCACCGGCCAGGAGATCGGTCCGGTCGACCGCAAGCTGCTCGAGGTGTTCTGCACCAACGTCGCGGTCGGCTTCGACAATATCGGGCTGATCGAGCATGTCCGCACTCAGGCCTTCTTCGATCCGCTGACCCGTCTGCCCAACCGCACCCAGTTCCAGGTCGAGATCGGCAAACGGCTGGAGCGGATGCGCGAGAAACGTTCGGCCGGGAAACTCGCGGTGGTGCTGCTGGACCTCGATCACTTCCAGATGATCAACGATGGCCTGGGCCACGGCGCCGGAGACGACGTGCTGCGCAAGGTGGCGCTGCGTCTCTCGGCGGCCTTCGAGCAGGCGGGCTCGGTCAGCCGTCTGACCAGCGATCTATACGGGATATTGGCCCGGGTCGATGGTTTCGAGGAAGAGACCGACCTGCTGGATGCGATCGCCGTGTGCTTCACAGAGCCGTTCGAGATCGCCGGCAACGCCCTGACCGTCACCGGCTCGGGCGGCTACACCCTGGTCGACGCCGCCGAAACCGATGTCCCCGACGCCATCCGCAGAGCCGGCACCGCGCTCAAGCGGGCCAAGCGCCAGGGCCGGGGCCAGATCATCCGCTTCACCACCGCGATGGCCGAGGATCTGCGGACCCGGCTGACCCTGGTCAACCAACTGGCCGAAGCCACCGCCGACAATCAGTTCGCGCTGCACTACCAACCGCAACTGCGGCTCTCCGACCGCGCCGTGGTCGGGGTCGAGGCGCTGCTGCGCTGGCGCCGGCCCGATGGTACTTTCATCCGGCCCGACATCTTCATCCCGGCCGCCGAGGATTCCGGCCACATCGTCTCGCTGGGCGAATGGGTGCTGCGCGAGGCTTGCCTGCGTCAGGCCGACTGGCGACGGAACGGGCTTGGACATCTGCGCATCGCGGTCAACGTCTCGGTGCGGCAACTGCGCGAACGCGGCTTCGCCCGGTCGGTCGAGCGCATCGTCAGGGCTTGCGACGCCGACCCCGCCGGCATCGAGTTGGAGATCACCGAAAGTACCGCCATGGAAAGCGACCGCATCGTGTCGACGGTCCAGGCGTTGTGCGACCTCGGATTCAGTATTGCCATCGACGATTTCGGCACCGGCCATTCCTCGCTGTCCCGACTGCGCCATCTGCCGGTGGCCATGCTCAAGATCGACCGCTCGTTCGTCGACGGCATCGAGAGCCGCGCGGACTCCCGCTCCATCGCCTCGATGATCGTCAAGATGGGCCACGAGCTGGGCTTTTCGGTGCTGGCCGAGGGCGTCGAAACCCCGGCTCAGGAGGCGGTGCTGCGAGAGATCGGCTGCGACTACGTCCAGGGCTTCCTCTACGCCCGGCCCCAGCACGCCGACGATCTGGCGCCATGGCTGCAAGCGCGGACCGGTCTCGCGAACCTCACGCCGCCGCAGCCTCTTCATGGTTCGGCGCTGTGCGGGGCAGCCTGAGGGTGAAGCGGGTGCCGGCTCCTGGCTGGCTGTCCACCTCAATCCGGCCGCCGAGCACACGGGTGACCGTGACGTAGGCGATGTGCAGGCCGAGACCGCTGCCGCCGGCCCCGAGCTTGGTGGAAAAGAAGGGATCGAAGATACGGGGCAGCGTTTCGGCGGCGATGCCGGCGCCATCGTCGGCAACGGTCAATTCGACGGTCTCGTCGTCTTCCAACCGGGCCGCGATCCGGATACTCCCGTCCTGACGGCCGTCGAAGGCGTGAACCACGGCGTTGGCCACCAGATTGGTCACCACCTGTCCGAGCGCGCCGGGGTAGCCGTCCATGGCGATGCCAGCAGCGATCCCCGTCTCGACCCGATGGCCGCTCTTCTTGTAGCTCGGCCGCAGCATGGTGACGATCTCACCGATGGTGGTGGCGAGATCGAAGGTTCGTCGTTGCTCGCTGGTCTGGTCGACGGCGACGTGCTTGAAGCTGCCGATCAGGTCGGCGGCGCGGCTGAGGTTGGCGATCAGTAACTGGCCGCCCGCTCGAAATTTTTCCGCGAACCCGCGCAGCACCGAACGGCGCAGTTCGCTGCCGGCCAAGACCTCGGCAAACTCCGAGATTTTCTGTTCGAGGGTGGTGGCGACGGTCAGGCTGTTGCCGAGCGGCGTGTTGATCTCGTGGGCGATCGCCGCGACCATGCCGCCCAGCGCGGCCATTTTCTCCGAACGCAGCAGTTCGTCCTGGGCGCGCCGTAGCGTTTCGAGGGCATCCTGCAACTCCCGCGTCCGCTCGGCGACCGCCCGCTCGATCTCCTCCAGATGCCGGGCCTGACGGGCGATGAAGTGTAGGCGCTCGGTGGCGTGAGATTTTAGCGTGGTCAGGGCGGCGGCCATCCGCCCGACCTCGTCGTTGAAAGGCACGGCCGGAACCTCGACCTCGACCCGGCCATCGGCAAGAGCGGTCATGACTTTGGTCATGGCCAGAACCGGCCGGGTTACGCCATGGATGATCCAGGCCAGCGCCCCGCAAACGAGAATCAGCAGCACCGTGCCGGCCACCGCGATTCTCCAGCCTCGGATGGCGCTCTCGGTATCGGCGCGGGTCGTTGTCAGGGTGAGTTCGAGAGTGCCGATGGGCTGACCGCCGATGTTGCCGACGATTCCTATCAGTGGCGCACGCGCGGTGATCAGACCGGGTGGCCTCGCACCGGCGATGGCGTGCTCGACGAACGGCTTGCCGGCATGGTCGAGAATCAGGCTGCTGGAGTAATCGGGATCGAGGCTGAGGGTGCCCATCATGGCATGGGCGGCGGCTTCGTCGTCGTTGCGCAGCGCCGCGCTGGCGCCGCCGGCCAGAACCTGCACCGTCAATCGCGCCCGTTCCTCAAGGGCGTGGCGGGCATCCTGGGTGGTGACGCGCACCGCCCCGATCACCGCCAGCACGATGGTCAAGGCCAGCAGCGCGCAAATCGACGCCACGGTGCGGAGCATCAGACTGCGGGTGAGGACACTGTCGGTCATGTGCCCCAGCCCCGGCTACGCCAGTGTCCGGGTCGCCAGATGATCGGGCGAGTCCTTGGCGGCCTTCTTGAGCCCGGCAATGATGCTGCCAAGATCGTCCATCAGCACCGCGCGGCCACCGGCCGGAAGCGCGACCAGGGCGGCACTGCACGACAGCAGGGGGAAGTTCTGGGTGGTGCCGTCCCGGCCGCGGCCGACGATATAGCCGAAGTCGCGGGCCTCGGCGTCGTAGAAGCTTTCTGCATCGCGCCTGAAGCTTTCCAGCAGCGCGGCGACCCGGGTCTGGGCCTGTTCGGCCGAGGCGTTGCGGAAGCTGGCGAAAAAATCGTCGCCGCCGATATGGCCGAGAAAAATCCCCGTGCTGTTCAGCAGACTCCGCATGTGCTCGGAAAACATCAGGATCGCCCGGTCGCCTTGGCGGAAGCCGAAGCGGTCGTTGAACGGCTTGAAATTGTCGAGATCGAAATAGACGAAGGTCCAGCCGACCGCGCTGTCGTCGAAGGCTGCGGCGATGTGGTCGTTGATGCTGCGGTTGCCCGGTAGCCGGGTCAGCGGGTTCTGGTCGCGCGCCAGCGCCAGATTCTTTTCGTTGATGACCCGCAGCAGCGAGGCCGCGGTCAATACGCCGACATACTCGAAGCCATCAACCAGGATGATACCGGGCGGATTGTCGGCGCTGGAGAAAACCTCCAGGATTTTTTCCGCCTCGGTGTTGAGATCACATACCGGACAGGGCCTGAGAAAGTCGAGCAGCCCGCGATGCAGGGCTTTGTTGTGCAGAAGGTCCTTGCCATAGCGCGAATAAATCACACCGCGCAGATCGACCTCGCGAACGATGCCGATCGGCTGGCGGCGGTCGTCGAGGATCGGCAAAAACGTATGCTCCTTCTCGGAGCGGAAGAGCTGGAAAACCGTGTTCTGAGGTGGCCCCCAAAATCCGGACAGCTGGCGTTGAGAGAGTCCCGCTCCTACAAGTGGCATAACCACAGGAGCGTATCATGACGCAAGTTCGCAAAAAGCACACCGCCGCGTTCAAGGCCAAGGTTGCCCTGGCCGCC
>CAIOBP010000036.1 GCA_903856295.1 uncultured Rhodospirillales bacterium
CGCTTGGTTTCAGCATTGCTCGCAGAGGTCGATGAGGACTGGATGACTGGTAAGATATACATAAATCTGGCGGCGTAACTACCCGCCTCGAATCAAGTCGTCTTCTGCGCGAATTTACAGAAAAAAACTTGCACGGCCCCTCGGGAGGGATAGCATCTGTGGCTGAGCCTTGGGAATCCTGCTTAGTATGCACAAACGCCAATCTGGCCAGGGCGCTACTGAACGTCGTGCGCAACAAGGGGGCGCCAGGAGTGGACGGCCAGACGGTCGAAGCGGCGGAGGCAATCGCCCCGTCGCTCATCGCCCGCATGCGCCGAGACTTGCTGTCGGAATGCTACCGGCCCGGCGATGTTCGCCGGGTCTGGCTACCGAAGCCCGGAGGCGGGCAGCGGGGGCTTGGTATTCCGAATGTGGTGGACAGGGCGGTCCAACAGGCGGTTCTTCAGGTACTGGAGCCGATATTTGAGCCAAGCTTCCACCCCAGCAGTCACGGGTTTCGTCCAAAACGCGGCGCCCACACCGCAATCGCCGAAGCAAAAGGCTACCTGAAGGAGGGTTACCAAACGGTTGTTGATCTTGACTTGGCCAAGTTTTTTGACAGAGTCCATCATCAACGCCTGTTGGCCCGGATCGCCGACCGCGTGAAAGACCAACGAATAATCACCCTGGTCCGCCGGATGCTGACAGCGGCGGTGGTGATGCCGGACGGCACGAGGACCGCCGTCCAGGAAGGAACTCCGCAAGGGGGGCCGCTCTCGCCTTTGCTTTCCAACGTTGTACTCAACGAACTGGACGGCGAGCTGGCCAGACGGGGCCTCCGGTTTGTTCGATACGCCGACGACTGTAACATCTTCGTGCGGAGCGAACGAGCTGGTCTGCGGGTCATGGATTCGATTCGGGGATTCCTGGAAAAGCGTATGCGGCTCCAGGTCAACGAAGAAAAGAGTGGCGTTCGCAAACCAAGTGAGGTTCAATTCCTGGGCTTTAGCTTCCGTTGCTCTCGGGAGGTGGGCAGCGACGATGTCGCGGTCTTTCCGTCGAGGAAAGCGGAGCAAAGACTGAGGGCAACAATACGGGAGATGACGCCGCCAAACTGGGGGCGTTCGATAAACTCCTGTATGGAAGGCATCAGTCAATACCTGACTGGGTGGATATCACACTTCCGGCTTTGCACCCCGGAAGCTGCGAATGGACTGGGTGTCATCGATGCACACGTTCGTCGCAGAGTCAGGGCGATCATCGTTCGACAGAAGAAGCGGCAGCGCTTCCTCTTCCGACACCTGATAGGCAAGGGCGTCAGCCCCAAAGCTGCCGCCGGATGCGCGTACTGCGGAAAAGGTGCATGGGTGAAATCGAACCGGCCGGGTATGGCGCGGGCCTATCCACCGTCATGGTTCACCGGACGGATGGCTTCGCTCAAAGCCCTGTGGCACGGTCTCAACTCACCGCCGGCATCAGCCCAGCTATCGCTGGCGTTCTGATACATCGATCCAAAGAGCCGGATGCGTGGCCCGCATGTCCGGTTCTGTGAGAGGCGCGGTGGAGCAATCCGCCGCGCCTACTCGAC
>CAIOBP010000037.1 GCA_903856295.1 uncultured Rhodospirillales bacterium
ATGCGCACCACTCCCGGGTCTCCGGCCAAAAAGCCGGAGTTTGCCACAGGTCACAGGTGGAAACTTTTCAACGCTGTTTCCCCCGCCTGCCTGGAAACTTTTGCACGCTGTTTCACACCAGTTGGTCGCCGCCCGCTACGGACGCGGCTTCCGTCAGGCCACCGCCCGCCGTCTCGCGCAAGGCCGTACCGCCCAGCCGGTGCTGATGTTCGTGCTGGTGCCCCAAGTCATGATGGCGAAACGCCTCGACATCGCCGGGGCGGTCGCTGCTGTCGAGGCCGACTTTCCTGCCCTGATCGAAGCCCATTACCGGGAGACCATCTGATGCCCAGTCGTCGTGAAGCCGTGTTGCAGGCGCTGCTTGCGACGCTCACCACCGTGCCCGGCGCCACCGTCGAGCGAGAAACCGCGATCCCAGAGCGAGTACCCCAGGGCGGGCTTATAATTCAACGCGATGGCGACCCCGGCACGCCCGAAGTGATCCTGTCGCCGTTGACCTACCTCTACGATCATCCCGCCCGGTTGGAGGTGTTCGTCCAGGCCGGGCAGCCGGCGGCCCGCGCCATCGCCCTCGACGGCCTGCTGCGAGCGATCGGCACTGCGCTCGCTACCGACCGATCCTTGGGTGGCACTTGCGATGGGCTGGCCTGGAGCGCGCCGGTCGCCGAGGAGTTGCCGGTGGCCGGAGGTGCCCCGATCCGCGCCGCCACCGTCATCGTCACCCTCAGCTACAGCACGGCCGATCCGCTAGGCTGATCCGCTCGGCTGATCCTTTTCCACCCGAACAAAGGAAGATCGAAATGGCTCGTGCAATCGGCGCGAATGCCCAGTTGCTTGGCAAGGTCGAGACCACCTACGGCACCGCTCCCGGCGGTCCCTATGCCCGGCTGCCCTTCATCAGTTGCGACCTCGGCTCAGAACAGCCGCTGGAAGCCAACGACGTGCTCGGCCTCGGGCGCGATCCGCCCGAGCCTTCGCGCGGCGTCGTCACCGACCAGGGCAACATCGTGGTCCCGGTCGACCTGCGCGACATCGGCCTGTGGCTGAAAGGGCTGTTCGGCGCGCCCGTCACCACCGGCACCGCGCCGACCTTCACCCATGTATTCTCCAGCGGCGCTGCGTCTCTACCCTCGCTGGCGCTGGAAATCGGCATGCCCGATCTGCCACGCTATTTTCTCAACACCGGCTGCATGGTGGATTCCATCAAGTTTCCGTGGGCGACCTCGGGCAAGGCCAACGCCACGGTGGCGGTGATCGCCCAGGGCGAGGCCAACGCCGGGACCAGCACGGGAGGCGCCCCGACCAGCCGGGTGCTGCGCCGGTTCCAGCAGTCGATGGGGGTGGTGCGCAAGGACGGCGTGGCGCTCGGCAACGTCACCGGCGGTGAGTTGACCTACGCCAACAAGCTCTCGGCGGTGCGCACCATCCGGGACGACGGCAAGATCGACGGTTGCGATCTCGGTGTCGCGGCCTGCACCGGTCAGATCAGCGTCCGCTTCGCCGACACCGTGCTCCTCGACGCCGCCAGCGCCGGCACGCCGGTGGCGTTGTCGCTCGGTTGGATCATCGACCCCGACCACTCGCTGATCTTTGACCTTCCGGCCGTCTACCTACCGAAGGCGAAAAACCCGATCAGCGGCCCCGGCGGTATCGAGGCCAAGTATAACTGGCAAGCCGCCAAGCCTGCCACCGGCGCCTTCGTCACGGTCACTCTGAAAAATGACGTTGATTCGTATGCCTGACGGTAATCCGTACCGGATCGCCGGGCCGGCGCTGGTCTCGTTCTCGGGCGGACGCACCAGCGCCTTCATGCTGAAGCAAATTCTGGATGCCCACGGCGGCGCGTTGCCAGCCGACGTTCATGTGTGCTTCGCCAACACGGGTAGGGAAATGCCCGAGACGCTGGATTTTGTCGAGGAGTGTTCCCGGCGCTGGTCGGTGCCGATCGCCTGGCTCGAATATGATCCGGACGCTCCGCACCACACCCGCATCGTCGATCACGCCAGCGCCAGCCGGGACGGCGAGCCGTTCCGGGCGGTGATCGCCGCTCGCGGCTTCCTGCCCAACCCGGTCACGAGATTCTGCACGACAGAGACCAAGATTCGGCGAGCGAAAACGTTCATGCATCATCTGTGCGGCTACGCTCACTGGCTCAATGTCGTTGGCCTGCGGGCCGATGAAATGCGCCGCGTTTCGAAGATGACCGATCCCGTCCGCATGGCCCGCGAGCGCTGGACCAATGCCTGTCCATTGGCCGAGGCAGGCGTCACCCGCAGTGATGTGGCGGCTTGGTGGCGAACACAGCCCTTCGACCTCGCTCTGCCTAACCGCGACGGCATTACCCCCCTCGGCAATTGCGACCTCTGCTTCCTCAAATCCGAAGCGACCATCCGGGGCATCATTCGCGACCATCCTGAACTGGCCGCATGGTGGATCGCCCGCGAGGCCGAAGCCCGACCGGCCAAACCGAGTGGCGCGCGATTTAGAATTGATCGTCCTGGGTACGAAGCGATGGCGCGCGACGCCGAGCGCCAGGGCGACCTGATCGAATACCTCGCCCAGGAGGGAAGCATTGACTGCGCCTGCACCGATTGACCTCGAACGTCGGGTGGTCACCGCCGCCGTGCTGTGGGTGACCGACCAGGAGTGTTCCCAGGCGCTGGCCTGCCTGGAAGAGGCGGTTGCCGACTATCTCGCTGCCCGTGCCGCAACACGGATGCAATCCCATCATCATCCCGAAGGAGAGACTTCGCCATGATCCGCCTTGATCTTCCCCGCGAGCCACACTGGCTCGACCTGCCGCATGGCGTGCGGCTGCTGGTCCGCCCCCTCGACACCGCCACCGATGCCGCCGCCCGCGCTGCCGCCGTTGCCGATCTGCGTGAACGCGGCAAGGATGTGCCGCCGGCCGCCGCCAAGGAGTCCTGGCGCATGGGTCAGACCAAGGATGCTTTGGCCCGTGCTCTCGGACAACTCACGATTCTCGACTGGTCCGGGGTACTGCTCGCCGATGGGACCACGGCACCGGTCACGGCGGAAAGTGTGGCACTGCTGATGGCGATCCCGAAAATCGCCACCGCCTTCCTCCGCCTGATCTACGCCCCACTGGATCGGTTGGCTTCCGAGGGGGAAGGTTGCGGCGTCGCGCCAACTGGCACTGGAGCGGCGGCGCCGGATATTGCGATGGGTGCCGAAGCAGCGGACGCGATTGCGGCGGACAGTGCCCATACGTGACCAGTCAGCCCGAGACCATTGAGGGCTGGCAGGCGTGGCAGATTGGCCAGCGCAGTCTGTCGTTCCAGGTGATCGGGCGCACCGTGTTGCCGGTTCTCGATGTCCGTACGGCGCTGGTGCTAGCCGATGCGCTCGGTTTCGATGGTCGTGCCATCGCCCTGCTGCTGCCGGCGATCGAAGCCGGGCTGACGGTGGTAACGGCGCAGGCGGCTCCGGACGATGCCAGTTCTCCCGACGAGGCTGAATCATGACCGTCAAACTCGGCGCGCGGATCGAGGCTGATGTCTCGCCGCTGGTGGAGGCATTGGCCACCGCAGGCCAAGCGCTCGACCAGTTCGAGGGTCGGGTCCAGGCGGCCAACGACGAACTGACGCAGATCGGCGATGCTGGTACGGCTTCGCTGGGATCACTGGCCGGGGGTGCCGGACAGGCCGCCGATGCCCTGGCACCACTCGGCGCTGCGGCCGAGGCGGTGCGGGCGGTGGCGGCGGCAGCCAATGACAGCGAGGCCAGCATTGCCAGTTTTGCCGACGCCGGAAGATCGGCGGCTACGGCCCTGACCAGCCTCTTTGAGATCGCCAACGACAATCAAGGGTTCGCGGGAATCACCGCCGCGAGCGGCGAGGCGGCCGACGGTCTGGAGCGGCTGGGCGGGACCGGCAGTGCGGCACTGACCGCCTTGGTGCAGCCGGCGACCGATGCTGAGGTGGCGGTTGCCGGGCTGGCTCCGGTCGCCGATGGTGCCGGTCAGGCGCTCGCGGACCTGCTGAGTGCGGCCGGCAATACCGAGGGGCTCAATCAGCTTACCCTGGCCACCGCCAGTGTCGGTGAAGCCTTCTCTAGCATCACGGCCGGCGACGAGAGCTTCGCCCGTGATCTCGCCGCCAACCAGCAGCAACTCACGGCGCTGGCGACAGCACGCACCGAAATCGCCCAGACCCTGCGCGACGCCCAGCAGGAGAATGCCGAGACCTCTCAGGCGGTTCTCGATCAGGCCAATCGGATCGCCGAAGACGGTTTTACGGCACGGGTCGAGCTGGAACGGCAGTTCTGGCAGGATAACCAGGGCATCGAGGATGCCGGCGGCCAGACCGCGCTGGAGGTGATGGCCGAGGAACTGGCCAAGCGCAACCAGACCGCGCGGGAACAGGCCGCCGAGCTGCGCACCACCCTCGACGACAGCTTCAAGGAATACCTCGCCCCGGCGGTCGGGCTGCCCGGCGACACCCAGGCCAACAACGCCCAGATCATCCCGGTCGCCGGTGCCCGGCTCAACGCCGCGCTCGAAGCCGCCGATTACGGCTCGGTCAACGAGACCTGGCAGGAGGTGGTGACCCGCTTCGTCAGCGACGGACTGGACAAGCTTCAGGAAGCCGGAACCCGCGCGTTCGGCACTCTCCGCGACCAGGGCGCGGCGGCGTTCGATGACCTCGCCGCCGGCACCAGCACCGCCGAGACGGCGGCCACCGCCTTCGGGGCGGCGCTCGACGGCATCGGTGATGCGGCGGGCGCGGCGCTGGCCGGGCTGGGCTCGCTGGTCTCGGGCGGAGTCAAGGAGGCCGAGCACGAGCTGACGGCGGCCGGTACTGCAGCGACCGAAGCCGGGCACCAGATTGAAGCCGCCGGCAGCGGCGGGGCGGCGATGGGCCACGCGGTCGCCGAGGGGGCCAAGGCCGGCGGCGACGCGCTCAACGAGGTGGCGCGGCTGGGCGAGGATGTCGCCATCGGCATGGCGGCGCGCGCCGGCACGGTTGGGCAGGTTCTGCGCTCGCTCGGGCCGATCGGTCTCGGGGCGGCGGCAGCGATCGGCGCGCTGTGGCTGGCCTTCGACAACGCGAGAAAGGCCGAGGACGACCTCTCCGCCATCAATCAGGCTCTGGCTCGCACCGGCGCGTCCGCCACCATGACGGCGCACGATGTCCAGTCGCTGGCCGAGAGTCTCGCCGGCAGCACCCTGCAATCCCGTGACGAGGTGCTGAAGGCCGAAACCGAACTGATGCAGTTCGGCTCGGTGGTGGGCGACAGCTTCGAGCGCACCCTGCACCTGGCCGCCGATCTGTCGGCGGCATTCGGCGGGAATCTGACGGCCAACGTCAAGCTACTGGGCGCGGCGCTGAACGAGCCCGAACAGGCGCTCGATGCTCTGGAAAAGGCCGGGGTGCGCTTCACCGAGGCCCAGCGCGACCTAATCCAGGGGCTGGTCGACTCTGGCCGCCAGTTCGAGGCGCAGCAGGCGATCCTCAACGCCGTGGCCGAAAGTGTCGGCGGCGCCGATGGCGGTGCCCATGGCGGGCTCACTGGCCGCATCCATGAGATGACTCAAGCCTGGGAAGCCTTCGTCGCCAGTTTCGGCAATTCGGACAGCATCATCGGTCAGGCGGCGGCGGGGATCATCGGGGCGATCACCGGCATCCTCAATGCCGTGCGCGAGGTCTCCGACCAGTCGTTGGATGCTCAGGTCGGCAAGCTCACCACCGAACGGGATGCGCTGACCGCTCAGATTGCCAGCGGTGATTATGGCTTTCAGGGCTTCCTGAGCGGTCTGCTCGGGACGACGGATCGTGCGGCGGCCGAAGCGAAGGCCCGGCTCGAAGACCTCAATCGCACCCTTTCCGATCTCCAGGCCCGCCAGCGCCAGCAGGACCTCGCCGACGAAATCGCCGCCGAGGACAAGAAGGGCGCAGTGCGCGAGCAGCAGGCCCGGATCGTTGCCGACAAGCTGGAGGAGATCGACCAGGACCTCGACGACCGTCTTCAGGGGTTGGCCGAAACCCGTGTCGACAAAATCCGCGCCGAGGCCGAAGCCAAGATCAAGGTGCTTGAGGGCCTGAAGGCCGAGGCCGCCGGGCTGGGACGCGACACCGCCGACTACGATGCCGCGATCCTGAAAGTTCAGCAGTGGCAAATCGCCGAAGAGGCGGCGGCCGAAGCCTCCGCCCGGTCCTCCCAGGCCACCCGCGACGCCATTGATCCCAACGAGAAGTTGATCGAGAGTCTCGCCCACGAACTCGAGGTGATCGAACTCTCCGACCGCGAGCTGGCGGTGGATGCCGCCCTGCGCCGCCTCTCCGCCGACGCCACCGATGCCCAGAAGGACAAGGTCCGCGAACTGGCCGGGGCCTTGTTCGACGAGAAGGAAGCCGCCGAAGCGGCAAGTCAAGCCGAAGAGGTGCTCGACCATCTCCGCCAGAAACTCGCCGAACTCAACATGAGTGCCGGTGACCGCGCCGCCGCCGAGGCGGTGCGTCAGCTCGGCGAGAACGCCTCGGAAGCCGACCGGGCGATGGCCGAACTGCTCGCCCTCCAGATTCAGGATGGCAAGGACGCCAAGTCCGTCATCGACGCCACCAAGGACGCGGCGGAGAAGTACGCCGAGCAGTTGGAGAAGCTCAATCACCTGCTTGAAGTCGGTGCCATCGACCACACCACCTACGGCAAAGCCGCTGCCGCCGCTTATCAGCAGATGACCGCCGCCAGCCGGGACTGGCAGGACGGGCTGCAAAGCTCCTGGGCCAAGTACGTCAGCAATGCGACCAACAGCGCCGCCCAGGTCTCCCGCGTCTTCAACGACGCCATGTCGGGGATGGAGGATGTCTTCGTCAAGTTCATCACCACCGGCGAGCTGAACTTCGACAATTTGACTCAGCGCATCGTCGAAGACCTCGCGAGGATATTTTGGGAGCGCGAGATCGTCGCGCCGATCGGCACGGCGCTGTTCGGCAACGGCCAGAGCGGCGGTGGTGGCGACAGCGGCGGTGGCGGCCTGTTCGGGGAACTCTTCTCGGGCGACTGGTTCTCGGGGCTGTTCCACGAGGGCGGCGTCGCCGGAGAAGCGACCTCGTACAAGGAACTGCCCTCGTGGATGTTCGCGGGGGCTCCTCATTATCATAGCGGCGGCATCGCCGGTCTGGCTCCCGGCGAAGTGCCGGCGGTGCTGAAAGCTGGCGAGGTGGTCGGTTGGCCCGATCAGTTGCGTCAGGCCTTCGGCGGCTCGGGCAGCATCCAGGCCACCGACGCCAGCGCCACCTACGTCATCAATGTC
>CAIOBP010000038.1 GCA_903856295.1 uncultured Rhodospirillales bacterium
AAGGTGGTAGTCTCGGAACGTGCTCCACCCGCTACGCGGCTGATCGGCACTCAGGCACCCGGCGGGACTCTCTCTTAACTCCGCCCCACCGCTGTCCAAACAGCGGGGTCCACCTCAGTGCATGTCCACGGTCATGGAGGTGCAGCTCATCTGCTCGGCGCTACGCACCAGATCGCCGCCGACATGGGCGACGCTGGCGATGGTGTCGCCAACCTGCCGCTCGATGCGGTCGATCATGGTGTCGATGGACTGACCACGCTGTTCGGCCATCTGCTCCCAGTACAAACTGATCGTCAGTTCGAGATCAAGCATTACCGCCCGACTCACCGCCTGTTGGGTCTCGATCTGGGTCAGCACCATCGCTGGCATCCGAATAGCGCTGCCGAAATGGCGGCCGACCACCGCCAGCAGTTCACCGAGGATAAAGGAGTAGCCGGCAATGTACCAACGCGGGGTCAGGCCGATGCGAAAGTGGGTGTGGCCGATCCGCTCCACCGATGCCCTGTATTCATCGCCGAGGCGGTCGTCGAACAGCAAGCCCCAGTGCAGGGCCTGGGCCTCCTGGGCATGACGGATGCGTTCCGGCGTCGCGAACTTGGCGCTCAGTTCTGATTCGGCGGCGATGCGCCGGTAGAATCGTTCGAGAATACCGGGCAGCGCGGTGAGAAGGACGGGGCGTATCTGTCTCAGCCGTCCGAGAAAGCGCTCGTCGAGTTCGAGATGAGCGAGGCGACGGTTCCAATCATCCCCGACCTGCTGATTTGCATCGGCCACGCCAACTCCCATGGTGTCCTCCTGAGACTGATTTACGCATCAGCGCGCTTGTTGCTTAAGGACAACGCCGGGAATAACTGAATCACTCAGTCCGCTTCATATCCGCATGAACCTTGGGGTATCGGGCCTTCAAGTGGAGCGGTTATTCGCGGCGGTGTCCTAACGTCGTGACAATGGGTTGTCAGGCCACCCGGACCCGGTTGACGAAGCCGTCGACCTCGGTACGCAAGCGCTCAGCCTGACGAGACAGATCCTGGGCCGCGGACAGGGTCTGACCGGCCATCGAGCCCGTGGTCCCGGCGGCCTTGGTAACACCGCCGATATGCACCGAAACCTCCTGGGTGCAGGCCGAGGCCTGCTGGACGTTGCGGGCGATTTCGTGGGTAGCCGCGCCCTGCTGCTCAACGGCGGAGGCGATGGTCGCCGTGATCTCGCTCATGCGCCGGATAGTGCCGGTGATGCTCCGGATCGCCTCCACCGCCGTGCCGGTCACCGCCTGCATCTGGCTGACCTGAGACTGGATGTCCTCGGTAGCCTTAGCGGTCTGGTTGGCGAGGTTCTTTACCTCCGAAGCGACCACTGCGAAGCCCTTACCGGCCTCGCCAGCCCGTGCCGCCTCGATGGTGGCGTTGAGGGCCAGCAGATTGGTTTGGCTGGCGATGTCGTTGATCAGTTGCACGACCTCGCCGATTTTCTGCGCCGCCTCCGACAATCCCGCCACCGTCCCGTTGGTGCGGTTGGCCTCCTCCACGGCGCTGCCGGCGAAGCGGTTTGACTCGGTGACCTGACGGCTGATCTCGCCCACCGACGCGGTCAGCTCCTCGGTTGCGGCGGCGACGGTGCCGACGTTGCCCGACGCCTGTTCAGCCGCCGAGGCCACCGCGTTCGCCTGACGGCTGGTCTGATCGGCGGTGGCCGAGAGGTTTTGAGCGTCCGACTGCAACTGCGACGCCGCTGAGGCCACACCGTCCACCACCGACGACATCGCGCGGTCAAATTCGGCGATGAACTGTTCGACCCGCTCCGTTCGCAGGCGGCGCGCCTCCTGCTCGGCCCGCTGCTCCCGGGACAGTTCCTCCGTCCGGGCCATACTGTCCCGGAACACCGCGACGGCGCGGGCCATCTGGCTCACCTCGTCGCCCCCCACCGCACGGGGCACAACAACGCCGGTATCGCCAGCGGCCAACCGCTCCATCACGCCGGTCATCGTCACCAGCGGCCGGGTCACCGTCCGGTTGATGAACAGCAGCATGGCGACGGCGAGGACCAGCGCCACCACCAGGGCCAGCGCGGCAACCAGCACGGCGTTAACCTGGGACGCCTGCAATTCGCCGATGTCGATCATCAGTTCCAACACGGCGGCGGGCGCGCCTGAATAGTCTAAAAGACTTGCCACCAAAATCGCCTTGGGCCGACCGTCGCGGTCAAGACGGTGAATCGCCCGCTGTCCGGAGAGGGCGGCTTGGAGGCTCGCCGTACCGGTGGCGGCTTCGGCCTTGGCCTCCTTCGACACCAGCGTTGAGGCGATGGCGGCGAAGCCGCCCTCGGGCTTGACGGTGAATAGGGTGAGATCGCAATCCAGACAGCGCTTCTTGAAGCGGTCGACCAGCGGCTGGCCGATCGAGGTGCCGAACTCGACGGTGCCGAGATGGCGGCCATTGAGCGACACCGGCATCACCGCCCGCAACCCCAACCCGGCGACGCCCTTTTCCAGTCCGGTGACCACTTGCTGGCGATTGTTGGCCTCGACGACGGTTTGGCGGAACAACGACAGGTCGTCACCGAACTTGGTCGGCTGGTGCACCCGCAGGAACGAGGTGGCCGGCGGGGTGTGAAACTGCATCTGCTCGATGCCGTGGGCGTCTGCCATGGTCTTGAAGCCGGGCACGAAGACCCGGGAGAGCGCCTCGCGGTCGCCTGCCGCCATCGCCTGACCAACCTCCGGCATCAGCGAGACGAGACGCGCCATCGACGCCGCACGGTCGGTTTCGGCCTCGATCATGCCGCGGAGGATGTCGAACTGAGTCGCGGCCTGACGGTCGACGGCGCGACCGATCAGCCCCGAGATCACCATCATCAGCGACGGGATGACCACGGTCAGAATGATCAGCATCGAAACAGCGAAACTGCCGCCGACGCGGGCCTTCAGGCCCAAGCGCATGAACCATTCCACGATTCCGGTCTCCCCCGTCCAGTTGTTGACATGCCTCACCCGAGTATTCGAGGTTCAGAACAGCCGATGCCCTTCATTTTGGACAGGCCAGCGGCGCAGTCATAAGCACTGAGCACAATAGATAGTGCGATAACTTTATGTCAAATCCGCCGAATCGGCAATACTGGAAACCGACGGCCTAGACATAGATGGGATTTCAATGCGCCGGCTTTTGACGCCCTGGCTGAATGTCTCAGATATCAACGGTCGGCAGATGAACGGTAAAGCGACTGCCCACTCCGACAGTGCTGTCGATCACCAATGTGCCGCCGTGAAGATTCACCAATCCCCGAACTAGCGACAAGCCGAGACCGGTGCCACCGTGGGTTCTGGAAAACCGGTTGTCGAGTTGCTCAAACGGTTTGAGAACACGATCCAACTGATCATCGGGAATGCCTATGCCGGTGTCGGAGACGATGAGGTCGACGCCACCCGCCCGAGCGGTTGCCGTCAGAGACACCGTTCCACCACGGGGAGTAAACTTGACGCCGTTCGACAGCAGGTTCAGCAGTATCTGCCGGACGGCTCGCTCATCACCCCACAAGTTGGGCAGATTGGCTGGTGCCTCGGTTACAAGGGTCAAGCCCTTCTGGTCGGCAGCCTCGCGAATGAAGTCGCCAACCTCCGTTATCATCGGCGCAACCGCCACGCGGTCACAGTCAATTTCCATCTTGCCGCATTCGATCTTCGACAAGTCAAGTATATCGTTGATCAGGTTCAACAGATAGAGTCCGCTGGCGTGGATGTGCCGGACATTGTTACCACAGCGGTCTTTGCCTGGATTGCAGCAGACCTGAGTCTTCAGAACCTCCGAGAAGCCCAGAATAGAGTTGAGCGGGGTACGCAATTCATGGCTCATCGCGGCGAGAAAATTGGATTTGGCCTGATTGGCGTTCTCCGCAGCTTCTCGAGCCGCCTGTAGGTCCGTTTCGCGTTTGATGTCGTCCGAGATATCGAGAATGATTCCGACCACACCGCCGAGCGAACCGTCAGCCTTTTCGTATGTAGCCTCACAGACCCGAAGATGGATGTCGGAGCCTTCATCGCGGCGGATGCTGAAGTCCTGCGTCTCGATTTCTCCGGTCTGGAACACCCTGAGAGCGAGGTGATGAAGTGCGGCCGCGGCATCGGAAGGCATCACCTCGAACACCGTTCCGCCAAGTATCCGCTCCGGCATTTTTCCGACCAGACGCTCGAAGCGCCGGTTGGCTCCGCGATAAAATCCGCTCTCATCGGTAAAAAAGACCGCCGCCGGCATCGCCTCGATCAGAGAGCGGAACAGCAGCAATTGGTTCCGCCTCTCCTCGTCGGCGCGATCCTTGAGCTGTTCGGACATCAACCGAAGAGCCAGTTGACGCGCCAAGCCGACCAGAGCCGCAAGCGTGGCCGCGATGACCACGGCGAGACCGATAAAGATGGCGCCCTCACGGGCGACCTCGCTGGCGATGGTATCGACCGAGAGACCGACCGTCACGACCACCGGAAGGCTGGAAAGCCGCGCATAGCCGACAATGCGGTGTTTGCCGTCGATCAGGCTTGTCTGTTCGAAAACACCGACGGGAGATTGTGGCAACTTCGTTGTGAACAGGGCCGATGCTCCCGCGTCCTTGCCGATCTCGCTTTCCCGAAACGGCTGCCGGGCCAGCACTTTTCCCATCAGTGAATAAAGGGTTACCGAGGAGTCAGAGGACACCTTGATCGCATCGTAGAAATGGGAAAAGTAGTCCGGGGCGATGCCAGCATGGATCACCCCCGCGAAGCCACCATCCGCGGCGGTAAGACGGTGGCTCAGCCAAAGCGTCCATTGACCGGAGGTCGCGGTCCGGATCATCGCGTTGATGCGCAGCTCCGGCGACGGATCGTCGCGATGGGCCTGGAAATACTCCCGACGGGAAAGGTCCAGGGGCGGCCGGTCCCCAAACGACGTGTTGACGGAGACTCCCCGAGCGTCGATCGCCGAGAGAACGAAAATATAGGGGGCGTGCTCAACGCGACGCTTCAGAAAGGCGGCAACCCGGGAATCGGGTGAACTGCCAGCGAGCATGGCGGGGGGAAACGCTTCGATGGCGTCGAGCAAAGCGCGGTCGGCTCCGAGCAGGGTACTGGAAATGTTGTCCGCCAACACCTGCGTCAGACTCAACGCCTGTTCGCGTGCCGTCTTGATGGCGACTTCATAGTTACGATCCAACTGCCATGCCAGCGGGACCGCAGCCGCCGCAAAAATTACGAGCGCCGTCGGCACCAGAACCGATAATCGTCCCCAGACGGGCAATCTCATCATGATCGTCCCCAGGTGTTAGGCTGGTCCCCGATGCAACTCGGCACGCCGCTTTCGCAAGCTCTCACGACGATCCAGAATTAACTCCAGTCGTCTTGTCATTATCTCAACATTAAAAAGCTGAGATGCTTCCAGACAAATCCTGCACAGAACATCATTTTCCTCACTGAAGTGAACTGATGCGTGAAGCATATGCAATGCTTCCTAAGAATATTGTTGCGCAGATATCAAGCGGTCGATTTGAAACCGAAGCGCTCCCTCGGCCCTGCGCAAGCGGACCCGGATATCGCTCGCCATTCGACGGGAGCGATAGAGCCGTCCTGTTTCGATGGGCACGACATTCGACATTGAACTCATCCGGGCGATGCCGCCTTGCCCTGGAGACCATCCGAACAAGGTGGCGTGATGAATCAGAACTCTTTCCACTCGTCGTCGGTTTGAGGGCTGGCGTGTTTCAGAGCGCCGCCAGCTTTGGCTTTCGCCGGTACCATCCCTGCCGACTTAGCGCCCGCTTTCGAGGGAACGCACCTTTTTACCGTGGAGACGGAAGGTCCGATTCGTCCACCCGTTTTCGGAACGGCCGCCCGTTCGGTCTTCCGGTTCCGCAGATCCGCAGCCAGCCGATCGAGAAACCCCATCAGCTCCTGTGAATTCTCGGTCATCGCGCCGAGAGCCTGATTCACGCCAGAGCGGTTACCCTGAGCATGTTGTCGCAGGGCCTGACGGGCCGACTCATGCACCGCTGCATGCGGCTCTTCGATGGCCCTGAACGAGGCGTTCTGGAGGATTGCGGCATCCTGCATGCCGTCATACCATTTGCCGAGCCGACATTGATGGTGGTCGGGCAGCGTGTCGGCAGTAGCGTCGCCACGTCCAACAAGGGCCTCGTCGACCCGTTTGCGGAAGTTCACGTGGTCCATCTTGGTGCCCTGCACCAGGGCGACATGACGGGCCATGGAGCTGCCGCCGCTATTGGCGTCGGTGACGAAAAACGCCATCAGCTCCTTGAGATCGCCGGCCTGTCCGGCCATCGACTGGGCGGCGGCGGTGGTTTCTTCGACCAAGGCTGCGTTCTTCTGGGTCATTTCGTCGAGCTGGGCCACCGCCGAGTTAATCTCGTCGAGGGCCGAAGCCTGCTCGTTACTGGCGTTGGCCATCTCTGCGATCACCTCGGCCACCTTGTTGACGTTCTCGGCGATACCACCCAGGGCTTCTCCCGCCTTCCGGACCATATCGGCACCGTCGCGCACCTCGTTGTCGCTGGCGGTGATCAGTTGCTTGATCTCCTTGCTGGCCTGGGCAGACCGCTGGGCCAGGACCCGCACCTCTTGGGCAACAACGGCGAAGCCTTTGCCAGCCTCCCCGGCCCTGGCCGCTTCCACCGCCGCGTTCAGGGCCAGCAGATTGGTCTGAAAGGCGATCTCATCGATCACGCCGATGATGTCGGTGATCTTGTGAGAGGAGGTCTCGATCCGCTTCATCGCCGCCACCGCCGACCCCGCCAGGGAACCGCCGTTTTCCGCCGCCGCCTTGGCCGTCCCCGCCATCTGGTTGGCCCGGCGAGCGTTGTCGGCGTTGCTGCGCACGGTGGCGCCCAGTTCCTCCATTGACGCGGCGGTCTCCTCCAGGCTGGATGCTTGCTGTTCGGTGCGTTCCGCAAGGTCGGCGCTGCCGGACGAAACTTCTGCAGCGGCAACGCTCATGGCCTCAGTGGCGTCGCCGATCCGCCCCACCACCTCGGCCAGCTTTTCGGCGGTAGCGTTGTAGTCGTCCTTGAGACGCTGGAACAAACCCTCGTAGTGCTGACCGATGCGTCCGCTGAGATCACCATTGGCAAGCGCGTTGAGCTTGGCGGCAAGTTCCTCGGCCACCTCCGACACCGTATGGGCAAGACTGTTGATGCCCTGGCTGATGACACGGAAGAAGCCGCCCTTGCCCTCGAGCGCGATCCGTCGGGAGAGGTCGCCGCGCACGGCGGTTCCAACCATCTCCTTGATTTCATTTTCGATTGCCAGTTCGTCGGTCATATCCTGCCATTCGACGACGGTGCCGAGGCGGACGCCCAGCCGGCTGGCCACCGGGTTGGCGACCACCTTGAAGGTCCGGCGTCCAATCTTCGCCTGCCCCTGATAGGCCGAGGCGAGACCGGCAAGCAGATTCCGCTGATGGGCGGGATTGCTGTGAAACTGATCGAAATTGAAGCCGATCAGCTTCGTGTGATCGAACGTCGGCATCACCTCGCGGATGTCAGCCTCGGCGACCTTGAACATTCCGCTCAGCGAAGAGTTGACGTAGGTGATGATGCCACCGGTGTCGGCCATCATGACGCTGGCCGACACCCGGTCAAGACCGCAACCGGCGCGAACCGCGGCGACCGAGACGCCCTTCAGCACATCGACGGTGCGCGCCATGTCGCCGAGTTCGTCCTGGCTGTCGGTATGAGGGACGGCGATATCCAGGTGTCCCTCGGCCAGATCCGCCATGACCTTGCGCACCGCTTCCACCGGACGGACGATGCTGCGGGCGACCAGCCAAGCGAACAGGATTCCGAACAACACCGCGGCCAGGGAAATTGCAACCTCAATCCATGTGGCGTTAACGATCAGCGAGGTCATATCGGTGCGCGTAGTGCTTAACGCCTGGTGCTGGTTCTCGCTCAGCTTTGACGCCAGATCGGCAAACTCCTTCGCCTTGGCCGCCATCTCCCCATCGAGCTGATCGCGGACGGCGAGCACGTCGGTGCTGGCGAGAATGAAGGCGTCGCGATACTTTTCAGCATCGTCGTCGATGCTCGCCGCGATCCGCTTCAGCTCTGGCTCGCGGAACCAGTCGGCCATGCCTGCGGAGGCTTTGACAAAACCGTCGAGCCGCTCCCTAACCTCGGAGAGGATGGCGCGGTTCGGCTTGCCGAGAAACCGCACGGCGGAAAGACGCGCCGACATCAACCGCTCCATCACCGGCCCCAGACGAGCCGCGATGTCCAAAGCCCCGGTGTCCGTCGTCGCGGCAATCAGCTTGCGGACACTGTCGGCCTGCCGCTTGCCAAGCGGGTTCATGACCTCGTTCACCTGCCGGTCACTCTCGCGGCGCAGGTCGGCGATCTTCTCGAAACCGATCCGATAGACCTCGAACCGTCCGCTCATGTCCTGAAGCCACGCCTTACGCTGGGGATCGAGCATACGGCCTGCGGTCAGCTGAAGCAGATCAGCCAGTTCCTTCATGGCTTCGCGGGCACCGCTGAGATAGCCTTCCTCACCGGTGATGCCGAAAAGCCGGACGTTGCGCCGCATCTCGGCCACATCGCGATTGATCATCGCCACCCGTTCGGCGTTGGCGGAAATGGTGCCGTATTGCCCCATGAAAGAGTCAATATCGTTGAAGCCCTTGATGCCGACCAAGGAAACAACGGCTAGCAGAAACAGAATAACGCCGAATCCGATGTAGATCCGGGTTCCAACCTTGTAACGCCCGGTTATACTGTTTGCAGCCATTGGCTCCCCCATACCCTATACGGGTTACATTTATCGGTCTCATCCAGAGCGACGCCTGATGGCGCTGTGCCCTTTTTCCCTGTTATTCAAACACCCGGTTCGCCACCGCTGCGCCTTTCGACGACGCGGGCCAACGCCGCATCTCCTCCGGTCCTGGCTGGGCAATAGTTGGGAAGTCCCGTTCCGTCGAGCCCAACCAAGGGGCGGAGAGCGCCCCCATCCTGAATCAGATCACCCAGCATGTGACGATCCAACACGACGAAGAACGCCTCTTGCGCTTCCTGCAAGGCGAGACGGAATCGGCAGTGCGCTATCAGCGGGCAGGTGTTGGATGCCGGATCAAAACATTCGACCAGGGTCGATGCCCCCTCGGTATGGCGAACCACCCTGCCGATGCTGATCATCTCCGGCGGTTCCGCCAGACGGACGCCCCCTGCCCGCCCCCGCACCGCTTCCAGCGTCCCGAGCCGGCACAATTCCGCAGCCGCCTTTTTCAAGTGGTCGTGTGATATGCCATAAGCACGCGCGATTTCAGGAATTGAGCTGGGGCCGCGACCTTTCAGTCCAGCGAACATCAGGATGCGGACAGCGAAATTGGAAAACTGAGTCAGCCGCACCGGCCAATCCCCTCATAGGTATCGAACAACCTTTCATAGCGGCCAATAATCGGGCATTCAAGATGACTGTTTTGACAGTTTGTCACACGCGGCTCCGGGAGCTCGCCCGCCACGGACTACGAGTAACATTCCGCAGAAATCGACGCAGCACAATCTTCCCGTCTTTTCAGTGCGGTAAGGGCTGATGACGCTCCTGAGCACAAGCGCGGCAACTTGAGATTTGATGGGACTGCGGTGACGAACATTTCATAGAACCGCCCTTTCAGATACGATTTTGTCATGTGGGAGTTTTGACGTTGAACCAATACGTGTGATGACTACGTCACCGAAGCTGAACAGGAGATGAATGACCCGCTCAGCTTCGGTTCAGACAGCCTCTGTCATGATGGCACTATCGAAACATCTGACGGAGGATTGTCATGATATTGAGAATGTTCTTCCACACACTGGCCGCGACGGTGATCGTCGCCGGATTGGCCGGAGCCTGGCAGGTCTTCGCCACTCCCGACACGGGTTGGAGCGTCGCCGTCGAAAACCGCCAGCAGACGGGAGGCGGCCATGACGACTGAAGCCCTGCTCGCTCGGCCAAGCCTTCTCCCATCCGCCAGAACCGTAAAGTTGGTTTTGCACGCACTGCTGTCGGGCGCCTTCCTGGTCGCCTACGCCACTGGCGACGAGGACACATACGCCATGCATCTGGCGGCCGGCTATCTGACCCTGGTGGTGCTGACCGCGCGCATCGGCGCCGGCATCACGGTCAGTCTTGGCCATAGTCTGCAATTGCCACGACCGGGGCGCCTCTCCGAGCTTGTCAAGCGACCCTGGTCGGCGATGCCCTGGCTGACGGCCTCGTTGCTGGTTGCCACCGCGGTGGCCGGGATATCCGGCATCTTCGCCGACCAACTGCCCCGCAGCCTGATCGGGCATCTGCACGAGGGCCTGGGAGAAGCCGCGATGGACATCGCGCTCGCTCACATCCTGTTCGTTGTCGCGGTGTGGCTGCGCGGCCGTTTTAGGAGGTAACCGCCATGCTCCGAACCATTGCCCTTGCCGCGCTCGCAGCGTCCATCGCCCTTCCGGTGCTTGCCAGCCCCGTACAGGACCGGTTGCTCGAGGACTACCGTGCCGAAGCCGCCCGAACCGAACAGGGGTCGAGTAGGCGCGGCGGATTGCTCCACCGCGCCTCTCACAGAACCGGACATGCGGGCCACGCATCCGGCTCTTTGGATCGATGTATCAGAACGCCAGCGATAGCTGGGCTGATGCCGGCGGTGAGTTGAGACCGTGCCAC
>CAIOBP010000039.1 GCA_903856295.1 uncultured Rhodospirillales bacterium
ACCCGCCTCGAATCAAGTCGTCTTCTGCGCGAATTTACAGAAAAAAACTTGCACGGCCCCATCGAGGTGTTCTGGCAGCATTTAACCGGAATGAAGGCCGTTAGACATTCTGTTGATGTTGCTTCTCAGAAACATGGCCGCCCAAAAGTTTGGGCGGCCTGTTTGCTGCCATGATCCCAACCTTGATGGCAATGACAATTGGTGGTAAGCCGCTGTTCAAGATAACCCCATCCCTGGAGAGCGTGATGAGCGAAGCCCTTATCCCTCAACTGACGGCCCAGATTGTGGCGGCCTTTGTCTCCCGAAACAATGTCACCATCAACGATCTCCCCGGCGTGATTTCCTCCGTCCAGCAGGCGTTGAAGGCTGTGGTCAATCCGGCCGCAGAGGCCGAACCCGTTGCCGATCTCAAGCCCGCCGTGCCGGTCAAGAAGTCCGTCACACCTGACTACATCGTCTGCCTTGAGGACGGGAAGAAGCTGAAGATGCTCAAGCGGCATCTCAACACCTCCTACAACATGACCCCCGACGAGTACCGCGCCAAGTGGGGCCTGCCTGCCGATTACCCGATGGTCGCCCCCAACTACGCCAAGGCTCGTTCCGATCTGGCCCTGCAGCTTGGCCTCGGCAAAGGCGGTGCCGGTAGAAAGGGAAATAAGGCTGCGTGACGTCGGAACCATGCCTGCTCGCTCACGACGGATTGGCGGCCATTCCGAGATCACGTTTACCGTGATCGGTTCTACCCTAACTGTTACTGATGGGATGAACACTCGGAAGGCCACCTTTGCGACAACTAGCGCCGCAAAGGGCCTTGCGACAAGACTCAAGAATGATCCGGTGATGGCCGTGAAGTGGCTAACCACATTCAGCCCAGTTCAGCTCACATTGCCGCTCGACCTTATCTGAACAAAGTTTTATCTCGTCACAATTTGATAAGTATATATTTTAAGGATTACCATAATGTCATTGCAGAGATGGAAATTCCATATTGATCAGCAAAATATCCGCAACCAAGAGCGGAGAAACCTTGAGGAAAACTTTAACGCAGAAATTCTCCGGCGCCATAATGCGGGCGAAGGGAAGGATGAGATTGTTGCTGATATGCGTATTTCGCGTGAACTCTTCAATCGCGTGATACGAGCAAGCCGTCGCGTGGCCTATTAGCTGTTTTCGACCGCTACTCGCATAGCCCCATCTTCTCCAATCACTCTCCCTGAGCATCCCACGACAACCTTGGGGTATGCTTTCTTTCTCCTTTCCCAAAGACATCTTGGGCAAGCCTTCTCCTGAAGGCAGATTAAATGATATTATCTTCAATTTATTGTTGACCACCATCCACGGCTCCATAGGCTCGCCATATCAACGAGAACTTATGGAGAACTTTGCCATGTCCATCCTTTCCTCGCTCACCCTCAGCGATACCGCCAAGCGTTCGGTGTCCGCCGATCCGGTCACCAACCTCCGCAACAAGATGCTGGCGGCACTGGACCACCAGATTGCGGCCTTCAATGCCGACCAGCAGAACCAGCCGTATTTCACCTATACCGAGAAGTGGCAACTGGTGGACGAAGCCACTGGCCGGAAGGAGCGGGTGAAGGTGCAGCATCCGATTCGCAAGATGTGGTTCCGTGATGCCGCCGACCGAATACTCCTGGAACTCCGATTCGCCAATAAGGCGGTGCAGATCGGCGGAAAGTCCAGCATCGTCGTCGGCACCCTGGACAAACTGGTTCCGACCCTCCAGACTGTGAAGAAGGCGGTGGTAGCGGGTGAACTCGACAGCGTGCTCAAGGTTGTTGTCGAGAGCCGGAAGCGGTCACTGAAGAACGTCGCCGCAGCCGCGAACAAGGCTCCGAAGGCGTTGAAGTGATCCTATCAGTACGAATCGACCGGCCGACGCCAACGGCCGGTCGATCTGCGACGACGGTTAGGATTTTCCGACTTTCGTCAACTCTGCTGCTGCCATCTCGGGCTTCAAATGGCCGTAGTGCCTCTCGATCATGGCGACACTGGTTCCCATATTTTCGGCCAGGGTATAAACACCAACGCCAGCGAGAAGTCGTTCAGTGGCATAGTAGTGGCGCAAGCAATAACTATCTCGCGGCTTTCCAGTCTCTGGATCGATATAAAGGCCAGCCTCTTCAAGCAAGTTTCTGAAACCTGCTGCCAAACTCTTTATAGGCACACCTTCGAGATCACTGAAAATGGGGATGTTCTCGAAGTCAAGCGGAGGTTTTCCATCGGCCTTCCTTTTCTTTTCAATGGTTGCTATATGTCCTGCAAGGAAGTAGATAACTCCACCAAATGCGTCCAATGGTATGAGCCAGCGGGATTTATTTTTGCCGCTTACATATATTTTACTAAAGCTATCCTTGATGCTTTCGCTTGTGTTGCCAAAGTCCTTCCACCTTAGTTTCATGCATTCAAACGGCCGCATCCCGCCGAAGGCCATCATCCCAACAAAGGCATATAACAAGAACCGTTGATGCTTGAGGCGATCATCTGTTGTGTCCTCAAATCGTTTGAGTGCCAAACCTAATAGTTTATAGACTTCCTTTTGGTTTAGCCCAGGCCGACGATGTGCATCTCGGGACTTCTTGGCAGCAGGTACCTTCAGGTCGATAACAGGGATTTGCGCCTTGGTAATCCAGTCATGTGCGGCAGCATAGTTAAACACTGCTCGTAACAGAACATTCTCGCTGTTGCTTGTGCTGAGTGCTGGCTCGCGGGCAGGGGGCTTTTTAGATGTGACTGTCTTTCCATTCCGCTGATATGTATATGTCTCTGATTTACTGCCGGGGCCAGACGTCCAATATACTCGACGCCACTCACGGAACTTATTGATATCGGCCGATGTGATCGTATCGATGTATCTATTTTTGAAATACTCGATGGCATACCGGCTCATTATCCGGTTGGTGGTCAGGCGTTCGGGCTTGGTGATGCCTCGGTTGACTTCATCTTCAAGGTGGACGAAGTATGCCGCCGCCACTTCATCGAACTTGACCCGTTTGAGGGGGAGACCTCGTTCGTATCGGTAGAGCAGATCGCGGTAAAGTTTTTCCGCCATCCGTTCAGCTTCTTTTTCATTGGTGGTGAGAAGCGATTGGCGAATGTGTGGCTGTCTTGGAAATGCTATTCGACAATGCCAGGATGCTTTCTGGACATCTGTCCGTTGATAAATCGTGACGCGGCCATCACAGATTTTCCGTTCTTTATCGATATGCGAGCCCATTTTGCGAACCTCGCGTGTCCATTATGTGTCGGATTGCATACTTCTGATAGCGTGGAGGAAATGTGGAAATAGCACTAAACCCGTTGGGAATCAAGGGGTTAGTTTCTGGGCGCACGCAAAAACAGCATTCCCCGCCGTGGCGGGTTGTGCTGCTATCCTGTTGATATTAGGGAGGAATTTGGTGATCCCGCTGGGATTCGAACCCAGGGCCACTTGATTAAAAGTCAAGTGCTCTACCGACTGAGCTACGGGATCATCTGGCCGGGTGTGGGGTGGAAGCCTCCCGGCGGCTGGGGGAAGATAGGGCGGGGCGGGGCGCGGGTCAACTGCGGCTTAGCGGGTTTGCACCCGTTTTGAGGAGTCTCCGCTGTTGGCCTCATGGGCGAAGCGGACGGAGAGGGTCTCGGCGACCCTGGGCGAGACGAAATGGCGGATGTCGCCGCCGAGTCGGCCGATCTCCTTGACGAAGCGCGACGAGATGAACTGATGGCGATCCGAGGCCATCAGGAACACCGTCTCGACATTGGGGTTGAGCCGGGCGTTCATGCCGGCCATCTGGAATTCGTACTCAAAGTCCGAGACGGCGCGCAGGCCGCGGATGATCAGGCTGGCGCCGCTTTCCACCGCGAAATGCATCAGCAGCGTCTCGAAGGAGCGAACCTCGATGGTGGTGCCGTTGGTGTTCATGGTGGCCACTTCGGCGCGCACCTGCTGGAGGCGCTCCTCGGTGTTGAACAGCGGCCCCTTGCCGTCGTTGCGGGCGACGCCGACGATCAGGTGATCGACGATATGGGTGGCCCGCTGGATGATGTCGGTGTGGCCGTTCGTGATCGGATCGAACGTGCCCGGATAAACGCCGACGCGCTTCTTGACCATTTCAAACGTTCCCTGGGGTTAAGCTGTGGCGTCGACAGCCTCGGACGACGCGTCGGTATCGGACTCTTCATCGACGGAAGCAACAGAAACCACGCGCTCACCGGGGGCGACCCGGAACAGGGTGACGCCCTGGGTCTTGCGGCCGGCGACGCGGATGTCGTGAGTCGGCATGCGGATGACCTGACCGCTGTCGGCGACCAGCATGATCTGCTGATTGTTGGTGACCGGGAACGAGGCGACGATGGCGCCGTTGCGGTCGCTCATCTCCATGTTCCAGATGCCCTGACCGCCGCGGTTGGTGATGCGGTATTCGTAGGACGAGGTGCGCTTGCCGAAGCCGCGATCGGAAACCGTGAGGATGAACTCCTCCAGCGCCGCCAGCCCTTCATAGCGCTCGGGCGTGAGGGTGATGGCCCGCGCGGGCGTCTCGGCACCGTCGGGATCGGACTCCGGCGCGGTGTCCTCCCCGGTCTTTTCCCGGCGCATTCTGAGATAGGCCGCGCGCTCGTCGGCGTCGGACTCCACATGGCGCAGCACCGACATCGAGATCACCTCGTCGCTGCCGGCCAGCCGGATGCCGCGCACGCCGGTCGAGGTGCGGCCGCTGAACAGGCGGACATCGGAGGCCTGGAAGCGGATGCACTTGCCGTCGCGGCTGGCCAGCAGGATATCGTCGGACTCGGAGCAGGTGCGCACCGCGATCAGCCGTTCGCCTTCCTCCTCCAGCTTCATGGCGATCAGGCCATTGGCGCGGATGTTGGCGAAGTCCGACAGCCGGTTGCGCCGGACGCCGCCGGCCGAGGTGGCGAAAATCACGTTCATTTCGTTGGTATCGGTTTCGCTGTCGGGCCAGGCAAGCACGGTCGAGATGGTCTCGCCCTCGGTCAGCGGCAGCAGGTTGACCAGCGCCTTGCCCCGCGATTGCGGCGTGCCGAGCGGCAGGCGGTAGACCTTGAGCTGATAGACCATGCCCCGGGTCGAGAACAGCAGCAGCGGCGTGTGGGTGTTGGCCACGAAGAGATCGGACACCGTGTCCTCGGCCTTGACCGACATGCCCGAGCGGCCCTTGCCGCCCCGGCGCTGGGCGCGGTAGGTGGAGAGCGGCACCCGCTTGACGTAGCCGGAATGGCTGACCGTGACCACCATGTCCTCGCGCTGGATCAGGTCTTCGATATCGGCTTCGAATTCCAAATCCATGATTTCGGTGCGGCGGGGCGTGCCGAAGCGGTCTTTCATCTCGACCAGTTCGCCGCGCAGGATTTCCAGCAGTTTGGCGCGGTTGCCGAGAATTTCCAGGAAGAAGGCGATGCGGTCGGTGAGTTCGCGCAGATCGGCGCCGATCTTGTCGCGCTCGAGCCCGGTCAGGCGATGCAGGCGCAAATCGAGGATGGCGCGGGCCTGGATTTCCGACAGCCGGTAGGTGCCGTCCTCGGCGACGCCGCGCGGCGGCTCCTCGATCAGAGCGATCAGCGGCGCGACGTCGGCGGCGGGCCAGAGCCTCGCCATCATTTCGGCGCGGGCGCTGCCGGGGTCGGGGGCGCGGCGGATCAGGGCGATCATGGCGTCGAGATTGGCCACCGCCACCGCCAAGCCGACCAACACGTGAGCGCGCTCGCGAGCCTTGCCCAACTCGTATTCGGTGCGCCGGGTGATCACCTGCTCGCGGAAGGCCAGGAAGGCGACGATGATGTCCTTGAGGGTCAGCATCTCGGGCCGGCCGCCGCGCAGCGCCAGCATGTTGACGCCGAACGAGGTTTGCAGATTGCTGTGGCGGTAGAGCTGGTTGAGCACGATCTCGGCGTTGGCGTCGCGCTTCAACTCGATCACCACCCGCACGCCGTCGCGGTCGGACTCGTCGCGGATATCGGAGATACCCTCGAGGACCTTCTCATTGACCAGTTCGGCGATGCGCTCCTGCAGCTTGGCCTTGTTGACCTGATAGGGCACCTCGGTGATCACGATGCCCCAGCGGTCCTTGCGCAACTCCTCGATGGTCGAGCGCGCGCGCATCACCACCGAGCCGCGGCCGGTATGGAAGGCCGAGCGCAGCCCGGCCCGGCCCATGATCAGGGCGCCGGTGGGAAAGTCGGGGCCGGGGACGAGGTCGATCAACTCGTCGATGGTGATCTCGGGATTATCGATGGTGGCGCAGCAGGCGTCGATCACCTCGCCGAGATTGTGCGGCGGAATGTTGGTGGCCATGCCGACCGCGATGCCGCCGGCGCCATTGACCAGCAGATTGGGGAAGCGCGCCGGCAGCACCGTCGGCTCCCAGCTGGATTCGTCGTAGTTGGCCTGGAAATCGACGGTGTCCTTGTCGATGTCGTCGAGCAGCGCCTCGGCCGACTTGGCCAGCCGCGCCTCGGTGTAGCGCATCGCCGCCGCCGGGTCGCCGTCCATCGAGCCGAAATTGCCTTGGCCGTCGATCAGCGGCAGGCGCATCGAAAAGTCCTGCGCCATCCGGACCATGGCATCGTAAATCGCGCTGTCGCCATGGGGGTGATATTTACCCATGACGTCACCGACGATACGCGCCGACTTCTTGTAGGCCTTGTTCGAGTCGTAGCCGCCTTCCTTCATGGCGAAGAGAATGCGGCGATGGACCGGTTTCAGGCCGTCGCGAACGTCAGGCAGCGCCCGGCTCACGATCACGCTCATGGCGTAATCGAGATAGGAGCGGCGCATTTCGTCTTCGATCGTAACCGGAGAAATGTCGGTGTGCGGCGTTGTCGATGTCGTCGTCAAGTAATGAACTCTTCCTTGAGGTCCTGGAGACGCCCCGCGATGCTTGCCGGGCCAACGGCGACGCCGCCCGGAAACGACGCTGTACGCCAGCGATACCTAGCATTTTTCGCGGATGCACACAACCTCCGCCTTGCTGCGAAACGGGGCACGGCTCTGTGTCGGCGGTCACTGACCGGTCGAGGGCGGTGGCTCAGAGTACATCGGGTCTCGATGGGCTTCGGATCCCGCCACTTGGCGCGGATGATCCGGCCGAAGTGTCGGATCATCGACAAAGGTTCTGATTTTACACGGGAGGGGGCGATGGACGAATTGCGGATGGTGACCCGGCTTCTCGGCGCGGCGGCCGTGGGTTACATGCTGGTGGGGGAGGCATTGGCAAGTCAGCTCTACCTGTGGTTCGGCTGGCGGGTGACCGGCCCGATGACATGGCTGCATGGCCTGATCGGTCAAAGCCTCTGAACCGGCGTCGAGCGCCTGGGCATCATTTTTCGACCCGCGCGAATTGGCCAGGAAGCCCGCGCTCTACCGCAGGATTACTTTTATGAGCCGGGGAACAGGGCAAAAGACTTGTTCGGGCGGAGCTTGATTGTTTAGCCTCTAACGACTAAGATCGGCGAGTCTTGCTTGGAGGGCCATGACCTTCGTTTTGCTTGCCGGTCTGGTGACGGAGCGCGGGAAATTCGGTTGGACAGGTGCGTTCGGTTTTTTGTCCGGGGTGTGCGCCATTTTTGGGGGTTTTCAACATGTCTGAAGAGTTTACGCCGCAGGAGCAGGTGGCTTATCCGTTTCTTGAAGCGGCAGTGCGAATTGATACGGCAAAACAGAATCCGGACGACAAGCAGCTACTTGAGCAGGTTCTCGACGATAACGTGGCCCTGTGGCTGTTCTTCAAGAATCTCTTGCTGAATAGCCGGGACGAAATCTCGGTTGACACCACGGATTTTCTGGTCCAGGCGAGTGAATTCATGATCAAGGCCGCGCAACTCTTGCGCCGCGAGTTCGATGATGAATTGATGAGCCGCTTGGTCGCTCTCAACCTGAATATGTCCGAGCTTCTCCTCCAATCGCCGACGGTCCCGATGATGCCGCGGTTCGAATAAAGAGCGGTTCGAAGAAGAGCAGGGTGGCGAAGGTCAGGCCAGGGCTCCGCCCTGGACCCGCCAAAGGCCGTGGGCCTTTGGAAACCGGGGGGCGTTAAGGGGAACCAGCTACTCGGTGTCGAACTCGGAGCCGCTGGATTGCAGGCCGTACAAGCGGCTGTAGAGGCCGTTGTTGCGCAACAGGTCGGCGTGGCTGCCGGACTCGACCACCCGTCCCTGATCCAGAACATAAATGCGGTCGGCATCGACCACCGTCGACAACCGGTGCGCGATCACCAGGGTGGTGCGCCCGCGCTGAAGGGTGCGCAGCGCGCCCTGAACGGCGCGCTCGGACTCGGTGTCGAGGGAAGAGGTCGCCTCGTCGAGCAGCAAAATCGGAGCGTCGCGCAGCATGGCGCGGGCGATGGCGATCCGCTGGCGCTGTCCGCCCGAGAGCTTGACGCCATGCTCGCCAACCACGGTGTCGTAGCCCTGGGGCAGGGCGACGATGAAGTCGTGAGCGGCGGCGGCGGCGGCGGCGGCGATGATCTGCTCTTCGGTGGCGCCGGGCAGGCTGTAGGCGATGTTGTCGCGGATCGACTGGTCGAACAGCGCCACCTCCTGGCTGACCAGAGCGATCCGGCTGCGCAGGGAGGCGAGGGTAATGTCGCGGATGTCGTGCCCGCCCACCGATACCGAACCGCCCAGCACATCGTAAAAGCGCGGAATCAGGTTGAGGGCGGTCGACTTGCCGGCGCCGGACGGCCCGACCAGGGCGGCGGTCTGACCATGGGGCACCTCGATGGTGATGCCGCGCAAGGCCGGCGTGTCCTCGCCATAACCGAAATGAACGTCGTGGAAGCGGAGGTCGTAACGCTCGGTGGTCAGGGGCCGCGCTTCGGGGCGGTTGATGATGGTCGCGGGGGTGTCGAGCAACTCGAACACCCGTTCGGAGGCCGCGAGCCCGGCCTGCAACTGGGCGTTGATCTTCGAGAGCCGCTTCATCGGCTCATAGGCCAGCAGGAAGGCGGCGATGAACGACATCAGGGCGCCGACGGTGCTCTGGCCATCGATGACCCGGAGGCCGCCATAGACGATCACCGCCACGATCGCGACGCCGCTCAGCACCTCGGTCACCGGCGAGGTCAGCGACTGGACGTGGAACGAGTTGCAGGTCAGCTCGAACAAGCGGTCGATGATCGTGCCGACTCGCTGACGCTCCCGCCCTTCCATGCCATAGGCCTTGACGTGGCGAATGCACTGAAAGCTCTGGTTGAGCTGGGCCAGAAAGTTGCCCAGTTCGGCCTGGGTGCTGGAGGACACCCGGCGCATCCGCTTGCCCATCGAGGCCACGAAATAGCCGGCGAGCGGAAAGGCGATGAAGGCGCCGGTGGCGAGGCGCCAGTCGTTGTAGAACATCACCGCGACCAGACAAAGCAGGGTCAGGGTGCTTTTGCCCATGCTGGTCAGGCACTCGGCGGCGGTGCCGCGCATCACGCCGACATCGTTCATCACCCGCGAGGTCAGCTGTCCGGCCGAGGTGGCGTGGAAAAAGGCGAGGTCGGCCTCGAGCAGATGACCGTAAAGCTGCTTCTGGAGATCGGCGACCAGATGCTGGCCGATACGGTTCATCAGCACCGAGTGGAAATAGTCGGAAAAGCCGCGCACGGTGAAGGCGACCAGCACCGCGATGGCCACCGGCCAGACCATGGAGCGGTTGTGGACGGAAAACACGTCGTCCATCACCGGTTCCATCAGCTTGGCCATGGCGCCGGTGGTGGCGGCGTTGATGGCCATGAACACCAGCGCCCAGATGAACGGCCAGCGGTAGGGCAGCAGATAATTGCCGAGCACCCGGCGCACCAGCACCCAGCTGGCGGTGTGCTTCTCTTCGGACGGCGAGGGGGAGATTGGTGCGACGGTCAAGGATCTGGCATTCGGTCAGGGTGTTTCAGGGCCGGGTAGCGATAGCACAAACCCAACCGGTTCACAGCATTTCGTGTCCGGAAGCGCAGGGAAATCGGCCTGGGGGGTAAAGAAACCCGGCGCACTACGCCCGCTCTTTGCGGCATACTCCGGAAATACCCTTATCCGGCCCGCGCGCCCTTGCTCCTGCCCTTGACGCCGCAGGTAATGGCGATGCGGACCAGATTGGAAAGCCCGGTAATTCCCAGCTTGTCGCCGATCCGCGCGCGATGGGCGTGGACGGTGCGGGGGCTGATGTTGAGATCGTAGGCGATGACCTTTGTCGGGCTGCCCGCGACCACCGCCTCCAGAATTTCCCGCTCGCGCGGGGTCAGGTCGGGAAGCCGGGATTTGAATGCCAGCAGGGCCGGATCATCCTCCTCGATCGGGGCGACGCGGCCGAGCGCGGAGTCGATCGCCTGAATCACCGTGCCGAGGTCAAACGGCTTCTCGATGAAATCCACCGCCCCGGCCTTCATGGCGCGCACGGCGGTCGGGACGTCGGCCACGCCGGTCATGATGATCACGGGAATCGAAATTTCCCGCTTGGTGAGCAACCCCTGCAACGCCAGACCGTTGAGTTCCGGCATGTTGACATCGACCAGCGCGCAGCCCTCGGGATGCCGCTCGATGGCCTCGACGAACGAATGACCGGAAGCGTATTCACAAACCGTGAGGCCATGCGTCTCGAGCATCAGCCGCAGCGAATCACGAAACGGCCCGTCATCATCGACGATGTGGACCAAGCGTTCTGAACCATCGCCAACGCGATCAGGCATGGGCGGACTCCTCCGGTGGCAGGACAAGGCGGAAGACCGTGCCGCCGCCCGGCCGGTCCTCGGCGGCAAGGCTGCCGCCATGGGCTTCGGCGATCGAGCGGGAGGTCGACAGCCCCAACCCCGTGCCGTCTGTCTTGGTGGTGGTGAAGGCGGTGAACAACCGGTTCCGGACATCTTTGGCGATGCCGGGGCCGGTGTCGGCAACCGAGATTTCCACCCCGGATGAAACCACATCGGCGGAAATATGGATATGACGCTGTGCCGCGCCCTCCAGCGCTTCGACGGCATTGCGCACGAGATTGATCAGAATTTGCTGAATCTGGACCCGGTCGGCAATGACTCTCGGCAAGCTGTCCGGGGCCTGGGTGGTGACTGAAACGGAGCGGACGGCCGCATCGAGCAGTCCGATGGCGCAGGCCTCATCGATCAGGGAGCGCACCGACTCCGGCCGAAGCTCCAGTGTCCGATTGGCGGCGAATTCACGAACCTTGCGGATCGTGGCCACGGTCCGGGTCAACTGCGCGTCAACCTTGTCAAAAATAGAGAGGACCCTGGGGTCGGTAACCGAGCAGCGCGCCGCCTGAAGGTAGTTCTTAGCCGCGCCGACCGGCTGATTGACCTCATGGGCGATGATGGTGGCAACCTCTCCAAGCACACTGAGCCGGGACGAGCGCAGCAAGGCGGCGTTGGCGCGATGCGCCGCCTCCTCGGCGAGCTTGCGGCGGGTGATATCGCGGGCGATGCCCAGGATTCGCACCGGCTGCCCGGCTTCATCCCGGACCACACTGCCGGAGGTGGTTTGCCAGCGGATGGTGCCATCGGACAGGAGGACGCGAAACTCATCATTGAAGGTTTCGCCATCCCCGATCTTGCCGCTGAGCCGGATTCTCACGCGATCATGGTCGTCGGGATGAACGCTGCGGAGAAACGTCTCCCTGTTCGGGTGGTGGAAGCCCTCGGAGCGGCCGAACAGCTGCCAGACCGGGCCGGACTCGCGAATTTCTCCGGTCGCCAGATTCAACTCCCAGGCGACGACGCCAGCCGCCTCCAGGGTCTGGCGCAACCGCTCCTCGCTTTCTTGCAAGGCTTGCTCGGTCAAGCGCCGGGCGCGGTACTCCGCGGCATCCCGGAGATTGCGCTCGATCGCGGGAACCAACCGGGCGAGATTGGCCTTTAAAACGAAGTCCCAAACCCCAAGTTTCAGCAATTCAACGGCTTTTTCCTCGCCGAGGCTGCCGGAAATCAGCACGATCGGCAGGTCGCGGGAGCGGGACTTGATCAGCGCCAAGCCATCCTCGAACCGAAGTCGGGGCACGTTGTAATCGGCCAGAACCAGATGCCAGTCTTTATCGGAGAGGGCCGAGGTCAGTTCGCTCAAGTCGGAGACGCGGAGGCAGTCCACCGTCAGGCCATTTTTTCTCAGATGGCGCTCCACCAGGAGGAAATCCGCCTGGCTATCCTCGACGATCAGGACATTCAAGGGGGTGTCCATGCACCGGCTCGTTCGAACGGAGGACTAACGTTTCGAACCGACTATAGCGCGACCGGACGAAACTCTGCCGCAAATTCGGCGAAGTTTCCGGTATTTTTGGCTGGAATCCGCCTAAAAATAGGCTTTGGCCCCCTGGTTTTGCCTCTCGACGCCGGGAAGCGGATGTTTGGCGAAGGCGGCGAGGCGGCGGTCGGCTCCTTCAAGGTGTGAGGTCAGCCATTGCAGAACCAGAAAAGCAATTTTCTGACAAAGCTCGTTCTTGTCGGTTTCGGCTTCGGAGTAAGCGTTGAGAAGCTTGATCATGGTCTCATGCTCCTTGGCATGAGACTCGAAATCGGGATATCCGATCTCGATCATGAAGTTTTCTTCTTTAAGAAAATGAAGTGAAAACAAAAAATTGAAGTCGGAAAGCGCTCTTTCAAGCATTAAAATGTCAGCTTCGCTCCGGTGGTAATGTAGTATGCGGTTGTGAAACTCGATAATCAGCTTGTGGTCATCGTCGATCGATTCGATGCCAGTCTCGAGATCGCTAGTCCATTCCAAGCGCATGATGGTCACCCACGCACATCATCGACACCAACCCGTCAACGCTGCACCGCTCCCCCCTCTAATGCAAGTGTTAATCGGGTCCGTACGTATATTTCCTAAAATTTAAGGCGAATTAGCGTAAGGTTAAGGTTATCGGAAGCTTAAGGCTGGGAGTGCGCGGCCGCAATCGCCGCGAAGGGAGCGGAGGTCACCGCGGTCGGCTGCTGAAACGGGTTGCCCTGGACCAGCACGATGGCCGCGGTGGGGGCGGCGGCGGCGACAAACAGCAGAATCGCCAGCAACTCCCCCTTGGGCTCGTCGACATGGACCATGATGATCGAGATCATCATCAACAGGCCAAGAAAGGCCATGCCAAGCCATTTCAAGGGGTTGACGTGGGTCTGACTGAGGGCGACGCGCAAATCCCGCAATGTGCGCACCTGCAACGCCTGTTGCAGAATCAGGGTGTGGACGCTGGTGACCAGACTTTGACCGACCTCATCGCTGGCCAGATATTTGAGCAGGGCGTCCAGTTCGGCCGTAGCCTCGGGGCTGCTGCGACGCACGGCGAGCAGTGGCCACTCGGTGTCGACGGCGAGCCGGGCATAGGCGGCGACGCTGGTGTTGACCTTGTTCCGGATCGGTGTCGGCAGATGCCCGGCGAGGGCGACGACACTGCGCAGCGCCCCGGCTTCCTTGAACACGGTATCGAGCGCCTGGTCGTGGGCGTGCCAGGTGTCGTTGGCCAGGAACACCAGATTGAGAGCGAACAGCACGCCGATGACACTGAGAAAATTGGGCGCGACGCCGCGATAGCCGTGAATCCACTCGGCATGTCGCGAATGATTGGCCAGCCACAGCAGAATCACGGCCGCCACGCAGGTGCCGACCAATCCAAAAGCCGCCAGAAAATAGTGATCGAAGGCACCGAGGTCGATCATCGCGACGCTCCAGAAACTCACTGATTGACTGGCTGGGATTGACTGGCTGGGCCTTGACCGGCCGGGGACCTCGGGTCCCCGGCCGGCTTGGCATCAAACGCCATGTGTCAGGTGCATGTGTCAGTGATGGAAGAAGTCGTTGCCCTTGTCGTCGGTGACGATGAAGGCCGGGAAATCCACGACTTCGATGCGCCAGATCGCTTCCATGCCGAGTTCGGGATACTCGATGCACTCGACTTTCTTGATGCAGTCCTGGGCCAGCCGGGCCGCCGGGCCGCCGATCGAGCCGAGATAGAAGCCGCCATGCTTCTGGCAGGCTTCGCGGACCACCGGGCTGCGGTTGCCCTTGGCCAGCATCACCAGCGAGCCGCCGGCCGCCTGGAACTGATCGACGAAGCTGTCCATCCGGCCGGCGGTGGTCGGACCGAACGAGCCCGAGGCGTAGCCCTCGGGCGTCTTGGCCGGGCCGGCATAGTAGATCGGATGATTCTTGAAGTAGTCGGGCAGGCCCTGGCCGGCATCCAGCCGCTCGCGCAGCTTGGCGTGGGCGAGGTCGCGGGCGACGATCACCGGGCCGGTCAGCGACAGCCGGGTCTTGATCGGATGCTTGGCCAGCTCGGCGCGGATGTCCGCCATCGGCCGGGTCAGGTCGATCTTGACCACGGCGCCGGCCAGCTTCTCCGGATTGATGTCGGGCAGGAAGCGCGCCGGATTGGTCTCCAGCGCCTCGAGGAACACGCCCTCGCGGGTGATCTTGCCCAGCACCTGCCGGTCGGCCGAGCAGGAAACGCCGATGCCGATTGGCATCGAGGCGCCATGGCGGGGCAGGCGGATCACCCGCACGTCATGGCAGAAATACTTGCCGCCGAACTGGGCGCCGATGCCCAGCTCGCGGGTCATCTGGAGAATGGTGGCCTCGAACTCGAGGTCGCGGTAAGCGTGGCCCGACTCGGAGCCCTGAGTCGGCAGGCCATCGAGGTAGCGGGCCGAGGCCAGCTTGACCGTCTTGAGGTTGAGTTCGGCGCTGGTGCCGCCGATCACGATGGCCAGATGATAGGGCGGGCAGGCGGCGGTGCCGAGATAGTGGACCTTGGCCTTCAGGAAGTCGAGCAGCCGGTCGCGGGTGAGAATCGACGGCGTTTCCTGATAGAGGAAGGTCTTGTTGGCCGAACCACCGCCTTTGGCCATGAACATGAATTTATAATAATCCTCGCCCTCCGAATAGATGTCGATCTGGGCGGGAAGGTTGTTTTTGGTGTTCTTCTCCTCGAACATCGAGAGCGGCGCGAGCTGGCTATAGCGCAGGTTGCGCTTGAGATAGGCCGCCGAAGCGCCGGACGCCAGCGCGCCCTCATCGCCGCCGCTGGTCCAGACCCGCCGGCCTTTCTTGCCCATGATCACGATGGTGCCGGTGTCTTGGCACATCGGCAAAATTCCGCCGGCCGCGATATTGGCGTTCTTCATCAGATCGTAGGCGACGAAGCGGTCGTTGGGCGAGGCCTCCGGATCGTCGAGAATGTTGCGGAGTTGCTGGAGGTGCCCCGGCCGCAGGTAGTGGTTGATATCGCCGAAGGCGGTTTCCGCCAGCAGGCGCAGCGCCTCGGGTTCGACCTTGAGGACGTCCTCGCCGGCGAAGCGGTCGACGGAGACATGGTGATCGGTGAGTTTCCGGTAGGGAGTGGTGTCGGAACCCAACGGAAATAACGAAAAGGCTGCGTCGGCCATCGTCCTGTCCACTGTCTTGGTTGGCGAAAAAGGGGAGCGGGGTTATCGCACAGAATCGGAAGGCCTGCCACCATCAGTCGGGCAGTCCCGTCAATCGGTCAGCACCATCAGCAGGTCCTTGACGTCGACCTGGGTTCCGGTCGGCGCCACGATCGCCTCGACGCGGCCGGCGCGGTCCGAGGCGATGGCGGTTTCCATTTTCATGGCCTCGATGGTCATCAGGATGTCGCCGGGGCGGATCATCTGGCCGACCACCACCGCGACCGCGCCGATCACCCCCGGCATCGGCGCCGCGATGTGGCGGGGGTTGCCGTCCTCGGCCTTGGGCCGGGCCTTGGCCGTCGAGGTTTGTTTGGCGTCGGCGACCTTGACCAGCCGGGGCTGACCGTTGAGTTCGAAGAACACTTCGCGCATGCCGTCGGGATCGGGCTCGCCGACCGCGAGGCAGCGGATCACCAGCGATTTGCCTTTCTCCAGATGAATCGAAATTTCCTCGTGGGGGTCCATGCCATAGAAAAATACCGGCGTCGGCAGCACCGACATGTCGCCGAACTTCCGGCGATGCTTGACATAGTCGAGGAACACCTTGGGATACATCAGATAGGACGCGAAGCCGGCGTCGTTCAGCGGACGGTGGGTCTCGCCTTCGGCCTTGCGGCGCAGCGCCTCGAGATCGGCCGGCGGCAGGCAGGCGCCGGGACGGTCGGTCATCGGCTGGGCGCCGCGCAGCACCTTGGCCTGGAGCGTCTTGGGAAAGCCGCCGGGCGGCTGTCCCATCTCGCCCTTGAAGAACGAGACCACCGAATCGGGAAAGGCGATCTCCTTGTGCGGGTCGAGCACGTCGGCCTCGGTGATGCCGCTGGTCACCATGTAGACCGCGAGATCGCCAACCACCTTGGACGAAGGCGTGACCTTGATGATGTCGCCGAACATGCGGTTGACCGCGGCGTAGGTCTCGGCGACCTGGGACCAGCGATGATCGATGCCCAGCGAGCGCGCCTGCTCGCGCAGGTTGGTGTACTGCCCGCCCGGCATTTCATGGAGATAGACTTCGGAGGTGCCCGAGCGCAGATCACTCTCGAACATGTGATAGCGGCGGCGGACATCCTCGAAATAGCGTGAGACGCCGCGCAGGGTCCGGCCGTCGAGCCCGGTGTCACGTTCGTCGCCGCGCAGGGCCTCGACGATCGAGCCGAGATTGGGCTGGGAGGTCGTGCCGCTCATGCTGTCGATGGCGCCGTCGACCGCGTCGACCCCGGCCTCGACCGCCGCCAGTACCGAGGCGGCGGCGGCACCGCTGGTGTCGTGGGTGTGGAAATGGATCGGCAGCCCGATCTCCTCGCGCAGGGTCTTGACCAGCTTGTAGGCGGCGCGCGGCTTGCACAGCCCGGCCATGTCCTTGATGGCCAGAATATGGGCGCCGGCCGCCTCCAACTCCTTGGCCATCTTGACGTAATATTTCAGATCGTACTTGGCGCGGTCCGGATCGTTGATGTCGCCGGTGTAGCAAATGGCGGCCTCGCAGAGCTTGCCCGACTCCAGCACCGCGTCCATGGCCACCCGCATGTTGTCGACCCAGTTCAGGGAGTCGAAGACCCGGAACAGGTCGACACCGTTCTTCGCCGCCTCGGCGACGAACAGCCTGACCACATTGTCGGGATAATTGGTGTAACCGACGGCGTTGGCCGAGCGCAGCAGCATCTGAAGCAGAATATTGGGCACCGCCTTGCGAATTTGCTGGAGCCGCTCCCAGGGGTCTTCCTTGAGGAAGCGCATGGCCACGTCGAAGGTGGCGCCGCCCCAGCATTCCAGCGACAGCAACTCGGGCAGGCCACGGGCGTAGGCCGGAGCGATGGCCAGCATGTCGAAGGTGCGCAGGCGGGTGGCCAGCAACGACTGGTGGGCGTCGCGCAGGCTGGTGTCGGTGATCAGCAACCGCTTCTGCGCGCGCATCCACTGGCCGAACTTGACCGGTCCGAGGGTTTCCAGCAACTGCCGGGAGCCGGGCTTGGGCTCCGCCGGCAGGTCGCCGGGCAGCAGCGGGTCGGGGCCGCGATAGGGCTGGGTGCCGCGCGCCTCGGGATTGCCGTTGATCCGGGTTTCGGCGATGTAGCGCAGCAGGCGGGTGGCGCGGTCGCGGCTGTCGCTGGGCTTCAGCAGATCCGGCGTCTCGTCGATGAAGCGGGTGGTGTAGTCGGCCTGGAGAAAGCGCGGGTGGTTGATCAGCTTTTCCAGGAAGGTCAGGTTGGTGGCCACGCCCCGGATGCGGAACTCGCGCAAGGCCCGGTCCATGCGGCGGGTCGCTTCCTCGGCGGTCGGCGCCCAGGCGGTGACCTTGACCAGCAGCGAGTCGTAGTAGCGGGTGATCAGAGCGCCGGTATAGGTGGTGCCGCCATCGAGCCGGATGCCAAAGCCGTTGGCGGCGTGATAGGCGAGAATCCGGCCATAATCGGGAACGAAATTGGCCTCCGGGTCCTCGGTGGTGATCCGGCACTGGAGGGCATAGCCGTGCAGGGACAACTCGTTTTGCCGGGGAATGCCGGCGCTGCCGATCTTGTGGCCCTCGGCAAGGCGGATCTGCGCCTTGACCAGATCGACGCCGGTCACCTCCTCGGTGATGGTGTGCTCGACCTGAATGCGCGGATTGACCTCGATGAAGTAGAAAGCTCCGGTATCGTCGTCGACCAGGAACTCGACGGTGCCGGCGTTCTCGTAACCGGCCTTGGTGGCCAGCGCGATGGCGGCGTCGCACAGGGCGTTGCGCTGGGGCACGGTGAGGAACGAGGCGGGCGCCCGCTCGACCACCTTCTGATGGCGGCGCTGCACCGTGCAGTCGCGTTCGAACAGGTGGATGATGGTGCCCTTGCGGTCGCCGAGAATCTGCACCTCGAGATGGCGCGCCCGCTGCACCAGCTTTTCCAGGTAGACCTCGCCCCGGCCGCAGGAGAGCACCGCCTCGCGCCGCCCGGCCGCGACGTGGGCCAGCAACTGGTCAGCGGAGTCGATCATGCGCATGCCCCGGCCGCCGCCACCCCAACTGGCCTTGAGCATCACCGGATAGCCGATCTCCTCGGCGAGGCGCAGGACTTCGTCGTCATCGTCCTCGGGCAGGGCCAGCGTGGCCGGCATCACCGGCACTCCGGCCTCGATGGCCAGCGCCCGCGCCGCCACCTTGTCGCCGAGCATGCGCATGGTCTTGGAGCGCGGCCCGACGAAGATGATCCCGGCCTTGCGCACCGCCTCGGCGAAATCGGGATTTTCCGACAGGAAGCCATAGCCGGGATGGATGGCGTCGACCTTGGCCTCGCGCGCCACCCGGATGATGTCGTCGATATCGAGATAGGCCTTGACCGGTCCGCGCCCCTCGCCGATCCGGTAGCTCTCGTCGGCCTTGAAGCGGTGGAGGGCCAATTGGTCCTCCTCGGAATAGACCGCGACGGTGGCGATTCGCAGCTCGTTGGCCGCCCGCAGCACCCGGATGGCGATTTCGCCGCGGTTGGCGATCAGCAGGCGCCGGATCGGGGTTAGGCTGTCGGCCATGGTCTCGGTCTCCTTGGGAGGGCAGGGGCGCGCCGGAGTGTAGGGAAAATTTGATTGGCATATTAGTGGAATCGACATGGACGCGGAATGGACGCGGAATGGACGCGGACCTGGAATGCGGGGCATTTCGCCGCTTCACCCTTGCCATGAAGAGACGATGGTGATGATTTGAGCCGGTCGCAATCAGGTGCCGCACGATGACCGCCGACTCCGAAATCGCCATTCTCGAACCCACGCTGCTTGGCCCGGTCAACTGGGTCGGATTCTGGACGCTCTATTGCCGCGAGGTGCGGCGGTTTTTCAAAGTCCACATGCAGACCATTTTCGCGCCCGTGGTCACGACCCTGCTGTTCTACGCGGTGTTCGCGCTGTCGCTGGGCAGCGGCGGCCGGATGATCGGGCAGGTGCCGTTCCTGATCTTTCTGGCGCCGGGCCTGGTGATGATGGCCATGACCCAGAACGCCTTCGCCAACACCTCGTCGTCGCTGATCATCGCCAAGGTGCAAGGCAACATCGTCGATGTGCTGATGCCGCCGCTCTCGGCCGGCGAGCTGATGGCCGGATTCGCCCTGGGCGGGGTCACCCGCGGTCTGGTGGTCGGAGTGGTCACCGGCTTGGCGATCATCCCGTTTCTGCCGATCGGCCTGCCTCACCCCGGTTTCGCGCTCTATCACGGGTTGATGGCGGTGACCATGCTGTCGCTGCTCGGGTTGATCGGCGGTGTTTGGGCGGTGAAGTTCGATCACATCGCCGGGGTGACCAATTTCGTGGTGACGCCGCTGTCGTTCCTTTCGGGCACCTTCTATTCGGTGAAAAGCCTGCCCGAGCCGATCCAGTGGCTGGCCTATGGCGATCCGTTCTTCTACATGATCGACGGCTTCCGCTACGGCTTCACCGGCCAGTGCGACGGCTCGCTGAATGCCGGACTGGCGGTGATGCTGGCCGGCAATCTCGCCCTCGGCGCCCTGGCGTGGTGGATGCTCAAGACCGGCTACAAGCTCAAGGCGTGACCGGGGGGCGGGGGCTGTCGGCGAGGTCGCGGTAAACTTCCAGGGTCTCGCGGCACATCCGCTCTTTCTGGAAATTGGCGGTGGCGTGGGCCATGGCGCGCTCGGCTACCTGCGCCCGCTGTTCGGCGGTAAGGGAGAGCGCGCGGGCCAGCGCCTCGGCCAGCGGCTCGGGATCGGCGGGTGGCACGATCTCGGCGGTTTCGCCGGGAATCACGGTTTCCATCACCGCGCCGATGTTGGTGACGATCACCGGCTTGCCCATGGCCTGGGCTTCGACGATCACCCGTCCGAACGCCTCGGGCTCGCGCGAGGCCGACACCACCACCGTCGACAGCATGTAGGCCGCCGCCATGTCGGTGCAGTGATCGACCAGATGGACGACGCTGCCGAGATTGTGATGGGCGATCCGCTGTTCCAGTTCGGCGCGGTAGCGGTGGCGGCCTTGATCGCTGCCGACCATCAGGCACACGACATCGCGCCGCTTCAGCTTGGCCAGGGCGTCGATCAGGTCGAGTTGGCCCTTCCAGCGGGTGAGGCGTCCGGGCAGCAGAATCACCGGCCGGTCGTCGGGCAGCCGCCATTGCTGGGCAAGCTGGATCAGACGCGGCTGGGCCACGCGGTCGGGATGGAAGATGGTGTGATCGATGCCGCGATGGATCACCCGCACCGCCTCGGGCGCCACCTCGTAATTGTCCAGGATATGGGAGCGGATGAACTCCGAGATGGCGATGATCCGCTCGCCCTTGGCCATCACCGAGTTATAGCGGTGCTTGAGCCTGCCCTTGAAATTGTAGGGGGCGTGGAAGGTGGTCATGAAACGGGCGCCGGTGCGCTGGGCCGCCAGCCAGGCGCTCCAGGCCGGAGCCCGCGAGCGGGCATGCACCACTTCGACGCCGTGGGCGAGAATGATCTCCGCGAGTCGGTCGGCGTTGCGCCAGATCGTCCACGGATTCTTGGTGTCGAGGGCGAGCTTGATATGCTCGACTCCGGCGCGATCGAGTTCGCGGGTCATCGGACCGCCGGACGAGGCGATCAGCGTCTGGACACCGGTGGCGGCCAGGGCCACCCCGACATCGACGCAGCCGCGCTCCGCGCCCCCGGTGGTGAGGCCGGGAACCACCTGCAAGACCACGGGCGGCTTGTCTTGTCTACCGCCGGTGCTAAGCTGCGCGCCTGAATTCATACCTGTCTCGAGCGAGGAACGTCCGTTCATGACGGAACAAGGTCACCATAGTCTGGCTGTCGGTTCGGCTACCATAGCTTTTCGCCGGACGGAAGGAACAAGTCCGGGTGTGCTGTTTTGTGGCGGCTTCAAGTCGGACATGACCGGCAGCAAGGCCACCGCCCTCGAGGGCTGGGCCCGGGAGCAGGGACGAGCGTTCGTCCGCTTCGATTATCAGGGCCATGGCGCCTCCAGCGGCCGCTTCGCCGATGGCACCATCGGCCAGTGGGCCGAGGATGCCCGGCAGGTGTTCGACCACTGCACCAGCGGCCCGCAGGTGATCGTCGGCTCCTCGATGGGGGCCTGGATCATGCTGCTGGTGGCGCTCAGCCGGCCCGAGCGGGTGGCGGGGCTGGTCGGAATCGCTCCGGCGCCCGATTTCACCGAGGATTTGATCTGGAGCACCCTCGGCAACGACCAGCGTCTCGAACTGCTCGACAGCGGGCGCCTGCGCCTGCCCTCGGAGTATGACGAGCCGACGGAGATCACCCTCCAACTGATCGACGAGGGACGGCGGCATTTGCTGCTGCGCGGCAAGGTGCCGCTGAGCTGTCCGGTGCGGCTGATTCACGGCATGTCGGATATCGACGTGCCCTGGGTCACCAGTCTGCGGCTTTCGGAGCGACTCGCCAGCTCCGATGTTCGCGTCGTCCTGGTCAAGGACGGCGACCACCGGCTCTCCCGCGACCAGGACATCGCGCTGATCTGCCGGACGGTGGCCGATCTCACGGCCGCATCACCGCATTGACTGTTTCCACGCCCCAGGCCGGCGGCGAACCGTCGCCGGGGGCGTAGTGGGTCAGGCGGGTGAGCGAAAGATTGTGAACGCTGAAGCGCAGCGCCGCTTCGGCTTCGATGCCGAGCGCCACCGCCAGCGCCGCCCGAATCACGCCGCCATGGAGCACGGCCACGATGTCGCGGCCGGCATGTTCCTCGGACAGGATGGTGAGGGCGGCATTGACCCGCTCGACCACCTCGACGAAGCTCTCGCCGTTCTCCGGACGCTCGCTGGCCGGGCTGAGCCAGAAGCGGTGGGCCTCCGCCCCCCGCTGTTCATGAATCTCGGCATGGGTCAAACCTTGCCAAGCGCCGAAATTCTGTTCCATCAGGTCGGCCTCGATGATCGGGCTGACCGTTCCGGAACAATCGCCCTGGGCCGCGACCAGCGCGGCCAGGGTCTGCATCGTGCGTTTCAGCGGCGTCACCAGATAGACCGGGCGCGCCGGCAGCACCTTGGCCAAGGCGCGAAAGCCCGGGACATCGGTGGTGTCGGCGTCGACGTCGGTATGGCCATAGACCCGGCCTCCGTGATTGATCACCGGCGCGTGCCGGATTATCCACCAGCGGGTGGTAACGGTCATCGCGCACCGGCGAGCAGGATCAGCACCAGGATTTCCGTGACCTGCTGCGTCGCGCCAAGCAGATCGCCGGTCTGACCGCCGACCTGATGGTCGGCCAGCTTGATCATGCTCCAGGTGGCGAACGCGACCACCGCCATCACCATGAAGACCTTGCTGCCGATCAGCACCAGCCCGACGCCGAGTGCCAGCGCCAGGGCTAGCACGGTGGCGCCCTGGGCCGGACCGCCGAGGGTCGCCGACAGGCCGTCGCTGCGGGCGGGCTGCTGCCAATGGCTGTGCGCGACCATGGCCGCTCGCGACATGGCGCCGGCCACCACCAGCACCTTGATCGCGGTCCAGGTCGAGGGCAGGGCGGCGATGGCGGCGACGCGGACGATCACGCTCAGCACCAGGGCCAGCACGCCATAGCTGCCGACCCGGCTGTCGCGCATGATTTCCAGTTTGGCCTCGCGGGTCCGGCCGCCGCCAATGCCGTCGGCGGTATCGGCCAGACCATCCTCGTGCAGGCCGCCGGTGACGATCACCAGCAGCGCCACGACCAGCGCCGCGTCGACCAGGGGGGGCACGCCGAAGCCGCCGAGCACGCCGAAGACGATGCCGGCCCCGAGCCCGAGCGCGGTTCCGATCAGCGGAAACCAGCCAAGGGCGCGTCCGAAGATTTCAGAGGTGAGCGGGGCGTTGAAAGGCAGGGGCAGACGGGTCAGAAAAATACCCGCGGCCAGGATCGCCGCCACCACCGGGTGATAGGGCGGCATCTCTCCGGCGTCAAAGGAAGGCGCGGACTCCGCCGGTCCGGCGCCGGCCTCCCCGGTTTCGGAGGCGGCTTCGGGCGTCTCGGTCTCGGGTTCGATGTCGATCGGAAGCTTACGCTTGGCCATTGGGGCTCCCATGGGCAGAGGTGTCGGAGGCGCGCTTCAGCGCAAGGCGGCGGCGATATTGCCGCCGTCGACGGTGGTGATACTGGCGGTGGTGCGCAGGGCCAAGGCCTGATGGACGAAGGCTTGCGCCACATCCTCGGCGGTGACCTCGCGGGCCAGCAGATTGCCGGCCATGTAGTCGCGCTCATCCAGGCCGCGGGCCTTGGAGCGTTTGGCGATCATCTCGGGGGTCAGCATGCCGCCACGGATGCGGTCGGCGTTGACGCCGTTGGCGCGGATGCCGTCCCGGCCGTGATCGAGAGCGTACTGGCGGGCCAGGAACAGGGTCGCGGCCTTGGGCAGGCCATAGGCGCCGAAGTCGGGACCGGGATTCACCGCCTGTTTCGAGACGTTGTAGAGCAGGCAGCCACCGGTCCCCTGACGTTTCATCACCCGCACGGCGTTCTGGGACACCGTCTGGTGGGCGAAAAAGTTGATCTCGAAGCTGCGGCGCAAGGTCTCTTCGGGCAGGTCGCCGATCCGGCCCTGAAGGGCGATGCCGGCGTTGGACACCACGATGTCGACACCGCCGAAGCGCTCGCAGACTTGGTCAAACACCGCGCGCACCGCCTCGGGCCTGGTGACGTTGGCGCCCAGCCCCAGGGCGTGAGGACCGAGCCGGGCCGCCGCCGCGACCGCCGCGCCTTCATCGAGATCGACCAGCACCACCTCGGCGCCCTCGCGGTGGAAGGCGGTGCCGGTGGCGAAGCCGATGGTGCCGGCACCGCCGGTGATCAGCACCACCTGCCGGGCCAGCGGCGCCTCGCCGGTCTTGCCCAGCTTGGCCTGTTCCAGCGACCAGTATTCCATTTCGAACAGTTCGGACTCGGAAATCGACTCGAAGCCGCCGATCGCCTCGGCATCGAGGATGGTCAGGATTGCGGATTCGGCGACATCGGCGGCGATGGCGGCGTCGGCGGCGCTTCTGCCGATGCCGAACAGGCCCAGTCCGGGCACCAGCACCACCCGGGGCAGCGGGTCCAGCGCGATTTTCGGCACGGCACGGCCGGCGTTATGGCGTTCGAAATAGGCACGATAGCGGGCGGCGTAATCGGCGATGCCGGCGCGCACCGTCGCCGCGAAGGTCTCCAGCTTGCCATCGGCCGGCGGTTCGGCGATCAGCGGCCAGCCCTTGGTGCGAATGACGTGATCGGGCGTCGCCACCCCGGCCCCGGCCATGCGCGGAAGGTCCGCGGCGTTGACGTAGGAGAGAATTTCGGGGCCGGTGCGGAAGTCGAGCAGCCAGCGCCGCCAGTCGCCATCGCCCAGATCCTCGGCCAGGGCACCGCGCAGGACCGGAGCGACTTCGGCGAGCGGCGGCGGCGGGGCGGCGGCGGCGGGGCGGGCCGCCTGGACCAGCGGTTTGCGCCCCCGGGCCAACCGATCCTCGGCGAGGGTAACCAGAGCGATCATGCGCTCATAGGCTTCGCGGGCGCTGGCCCCGAAGGTGAAGACGCCATGGCGGAGCAGAATCAGTCCTTCGACCGTGGGATCGGCCTCATAGACTTCGGCGGCGGCGCGGGCGAGCGGCAGGCCGGACATGACGTACGGCACGATTCCGGCCCGATTGCCGAACACGTCCCGACAGATCGCCGCGCCATCGGGCTGGGCGGTCAGGGCGAGCACGGCGCGGGAATGGCTGTGATCGACGAATTTGTCGGGCAGAAAAGCGTGCAGCAGCACCTCGACCGACGGGCAGGGCGCGCCCGCATCCAACTGGCTGGTGCGCAGCAGGTTGAGCATGTCGATATCCGGCAGCGCGGGCAGGGCGCGGGCGCGCAGCAGCGGCGCCAGCCGGACGGCGGGCAAACCGGCGGGCTCCAGCGCCCCCAGGTCCCAACCGCTGCCCTTGATCCGCAATACCGGCACCCGGTCGCCGAGCAGATCGGCCTCCACGATTTTGACCGAGCTGTTGCCACCGCCATGAAGGACCAACCGGGGATCGCGACCAAGCAAACGCGAGGTATAGACCCGAAGCGCCACGTCCTCGCCGATGCCCTGACCGGCATAGCGGGACATCATCTCGGCGGCATCGGAATCGGACCACAGGCTCTTCATCAGGATTCCACGGGGGCTGGCGGAAGCCGTGAGCTTAACGCGCCTCAGCCCCCGGGGCTACGGTGTTTGAGCGAAATTGTGTTCGATGCCGGCGCGCCGATCAGCCCCCCCCCCCGTGGGGACGCCGATCGGGCGCGTTGATAAGCCGGTGATGAACGAGCCTTCGGCTCCCGATCACTTCCCACGAGGCCGCCGCTTCTGTCCCACCGCTTCCCCCTCCTTGCGCTGGACGAACAGCCGTCCGGCTTGCTGAGCCGCGGCGCGGCTGATGTAGCTTCCGCACTCGAAGCGCTGGCCCTCGAACGTGACCGTCAGAGAAAATTTCTGCGGGCCGGTTTCGTCAACCTGGATCGTGGCGGGGGCAGGGGCTGGCTTCATGGTATGCGCTCCGTTTAACCGGATCACCGAGCGGATTTATTGCAAGTATGCTTCCGACTATCTGGCGGCGGCGACCGATGCGCTGGACCGCGGGAGAAAGAGGTCGCATGCCCACAGCAGTGCCCAGAAAATGGACAAGGGCTCCTGAGTTTCCCCAGAAGCCCTTGATTTAATTGGAGCGGGCGAAGGGATTCGAACCATCGACCCCAACCTTGGCAAGGTTGAGTTAGGGCATTTTCCCGTGCTTCCGCAAGGTGTGCGGCGGCGTGGAAAAGTCGGCCACCTGAGGGGGTGATCGGCGTCCAAAATTAGGCCACCCCTGTTGTGGCAATCTTCCACCTTCGGTTGGGCGACGAGGGTGGTGACAGGGG
>CAIOBP010000040.1 GCA_903856295.1 uncultured Rhodospirillales bacterium
ATACTCGCCGCCGGACTCGCGGATCGAAGTCTCGGTCTGGCGAGACGGCGAGTCCGCCGAGATCGCCGTCAAAGACCACGGCATCGGCATTCCAGCCAAGGAAATCGGCAAGCTGTTCGACCGCTATTTCCGGGCCTCGAATGCCCTGAAATTTTCGGGCAACGGCGTCGGTTTGCATCTGGCCCGAACCATCGTTGAGCGCCACAGCGGCACCCTCACCGCCGAAAGCGCCATGGGTGCCGGATCGACCTTCACCATGCGCCTGCCGCTCGATCTGCCGCCGGTCCAGGACGAGAGGCGCCCATGACGCCGCGTATTCTCTGCATCGACGACGAGGTCGAAGTCCGTCAACTCATCATCGACATCCTCGGACGCCGGGGCTTCACGGTCGACGGGGTGGCCTGCGCCCAGGACGGCTTGGTGGCCATCCTGGAAAACCCGCCCGACCTCGTGCTCTGCGACATCCTGATGCCCGAGATGTCCGGGCTGGACCTGCTGGAACGCCTGTCGGCGCTCTCCTCGGACCGGCTGGGGCCGATCCCGTTCGTGTTCCTGACCGCTCTGTCCGATCGGGGTTCCATCCTGAAGGGGCGCCGGCTGGGCGCCGACGACTACGTCACCAAGCCGATCGACTTCGAAATCCTGGAAGAGATCATCAAGGCGCGGTTGGGACCGCCGGGATTGCTCGGGCGCCGGTTGGAGCAACCGCTGACCCGCCGTGAGGCCGAGGTTCTGAGTTGGGCCGCCCAGGGAAAGATATCCGCCGACATTGCCATCCTGCTCGGGGTCGGTGAACGTACCATCGAGTTCCATATGGAGAACGCCATCCGGAAGTTGGGGGTGTCGTCGCGGATACAGGCGGTCCTGAAAGCCGGGTTGCACCGCCAGATCCGGCTATGATGCCGTCGCTTCCCCGGATTTTTCCCAGGTTCCATTTCCGCGGTATGGGGTTATGGTCTTATGCAACGAGAGAAATGGCTTTGAGCCGAATTGATAATTGTCAGGGAACGCCATCATGAATCTCAAGACGCTCCTGTTAACTTGCACAGTATTAGCGGCGACCCTCAGTTCGGCCGCGGCCCAGGTTCAGAAACCTGCGGACACGACGACCCAGGCTCGGATCGCCACCCCGCCGGATCTCTTTATGCCGCTCAACCGGGTGATGTTCGGCTTCAATGAAGTGGTCGTGGATTACGTGGTCAATCCGGCTGCGTGGGGTCTCGGCAAGGTGACGCCGGGTTTTGTGCAGACGGCCGCAACCAACGTTTACGAGAATATCAGCGAGCCGGAATTTATGCTCACCAACTTGCTGGCGGGATATCCGGGGTCCGCGGCCGTTTCGGTCGGACGTTTCGCGGTGAACAGCACGGTCGGTATCGGCGGCCTGTTCGATGTGGCGACACCGATCGGCTTGCAGCGACGGAACACCGAAGTGAGCGAGGCGATGTGTAAGGTCGGCATTCCACCCGGTCCCTACATGGTGCTGCCGCTGATCGGCCCGACCAACATTTTCAGCGGCGGTATCCTCGGGGCGGCGCTGGCGGCGGAGTGGTATGCGCTCAGCCTGATCTCGACGGCGCTGGCGGCGGCCGACGCGGTCTTCGATGTCAGCGTCTCTGTCGCCAGCCTGCGGAACGCCCGCGACGTTCCCGGCGACCCGAACGACCGTTATGTCCGCCAGCAGAACGAGTTCTGGGACTACGTGAAGGCCGGCTGCGGCCCGTCCGAGACCACGAAGACGGTCGCGGCCAACGGCGTCAAGTAACGCCATCAGACAGGAGGCGACGATGAAGAGACTGGTTCTGGCCGCGATGGTCCTCGGGTTGGCAGCGATGTCCGTCACTCCCGGTTCGGCTCAGGCGCAGACGGCGGTGACCCGACCCGCGCCGGCGAAAGTGTCCGAGCTTCGGGAGGTTTATCCCCGCGAACTGATGACCTTCCGCGAACGCTTCGACATGTGGCGGGCGATGCGGAACGCTCGGACGATGGACGAAAAGATGGAACTCTGGGCGGCGAAATACGCCGAGCTGGAAAAGCGCGCCGCCGAGCAGGGCGTGAGGCTCAAGGAAATGGGGCCGATGATGATGTCCAACGGCGGCGGCCACGACGGGCAGCGCGGGTCGGCGGGCGAAAACGGTCACGGGCAGATGAGGATGGGCATGGGCGGCGGCGGAATGCATGCTCAGCCTCCCATGGGGCGGTAAGCGCAGGGGGCGGTGCGGTGCCCAGATCGCGCGGACACCGCCTCGTCTCGCCCTCGCCGGACGGCCTGCCCCGAGATCACGGTTCGGCGGGACGGCAATCGTTGTCGGGTCCGGTATTCTCGGTGGCTACATTGTGAACGGCCTGTTCAGATAGCTTCGGCGGCGCCCAGAGACTCGACGGCGCCACCAACGGCTTCACCGCCGAGGTCCATGCCGTCAGGCTCGACTACCGCCACTTTGTTACCGACACGCTCCAACTCGCCGCCACCCTGTCGCGCGATGTCGCGGTCAGCGGCGGGTTCCGGGAGGCGGCGCGGCTGAATCGGCGGGTCGTGAAGATGTTCTGAGCCGGGATGCTGACGAAAGCGTGAATGGCGCGGCGGTATCTCTGAAATCTATCTCAACTAATCGTGTGAAACAGCAACTCAGTCTCACTTATATCTGGTGACGGGTCTGATCTATAGCTATAGCCCCTACTCGGAGTCCGAAGTGGCCCTGACCGGGATGATCAGAGGGAGGCCCAAACCGGTCAGTCGCGTGCCGACGGTTTTTTCGTCCAGCATCATCTCAAATTGCTTTCCGGCCATGGTGGCGACGCCGTTCATCAAGAGCAGCATGCCGAGGCCGAACTCATCGATCATCAAGACATTTCTGAGGTCGATAGAGATGGACGTTTCGGTCATGCTGGTGATGATATCGGGAAGGTCTTTGACAAGTTTCCGGTCGTCATTGAGAAAGAAGCCGAACATCTGAATTGTGACCGTGTCGTCGTGCTTCTTGGTGCTGATCGACAGGAACGATCCTTTTTGGGCCGCGTTTGGCAGGCTGTCGAGCTGAAGCAGCCGTTGCACCGGACTGTTGCGGTCGCTGCGGAGCAGGCGGTCGATCTTGGACGAGATCACCTTGAAGTCGAGGGGCTTGATGACGAACTCATCGACCTTCAAGGCTTCAGTCCGGATCGCAGTCACGGTGTCGCTGTCGGCGGCGGCGGTGACCATCATCACCGTCGTCCAGTCCAGGATGGCGCCGGACTTGCAACGGCGCAGAAACTCCAGGCCGGACATCACCGGCATCAGATTATCAAGAAAGATCAGGTCATAGTGTCGCGTAATCAGCAGCTTAAGCGCTTCGTAC
>CAIOBP010000041.1 GCA_903856295.1 uncultured Rhodospirillales bacterium
CCAAGCGGCAGGTCGGCGCCGAGGGATGGTCTCTCCGGTCTCACCAAGGGATAAATGATGGGAGGCCGGCGTCCGGCGTCAGGGGCAGGCAGCTACTTCAACGCGAGTTCTAACCCACGAGTCGCAGCGACGGGCCAAACGCTTGCTCGCTTTGTTTTGGAATCATGCAAAACAGTCTCCCACTTCTGGGCATCCTGCCGCCTTTCGAACTCCGTCGTGTAGTAGTCGGCTGAACCAAAGAACGTATCCGATGGCGGCGTCGTTGGAATAATCAGGCGACCGTCTTTTTCGTAGGGCTTACCTTTTTTCAAGGTATCAGGCCGAAACTGAATCTCGAGGCCGCCTCGGGTATAGTTAAACGAATCCTCCGGATCAATATCAGAGTAAAAGCAAAAGGTTGCGACAATCTCAACATTTCCGGGCAACCCTTCGGGTACGGGTAAATACAGGCGCACCGCTCCGGTCAACGGCATCTGTCGCTGATAAATGATGTGCGCTTCCCCGTCTTGGCATAACACCAGATCACCAAGATGGTGCGACAACAATCCCCAACCGACTTCCCGCCGCGCATGGCTTGAGGGGTTGGTGGCGTTGTGAACCAGAAGCGCCTTGATGGTCGGGGCCCAGAGGTCTTCCTTGAATTGCGCCCTCACCGCCACGCCCGATCGCATGGCCAGCGGTGCCGCAAAACTGGTTCCCATATCCGCGCGCCCTACTGCGGCGGTCCCCGGCCCCAAAACCAGAAAAGGAGCCGAGTGAGATCCTCCAAAGGCCACGACGTCGGGTTTCACGAACCCCGGACTGCGACCCGGCCCAACAGCGCTATAGGGTGCTCTGGCCCAAGTGGCGTCGGGACGATCTGCGGCACCTACGGCAATCATATTGACGCCATCAGAGGGCGGCTGAATTCGGTTGAGGCCGAGTGCAGCATCGGATTCACCATTGTTGCCGCACGCTACGGTACCAACTGTTTCGCCATCAGCCAACAGAACGTCCAGCGTAGATGTCCACGAATTGACGTCATCATCCTCCATCGCCAAGTCTGGGCCAAGGCTGATATTTACGAAATCGTACCGATGCGTCTGAAGGATATCCTCAATTCGACTCAGAACCGAATAGATTTCAAAGTCATCATTAGTCGTATCAGCGCCCAGAACGCGCCAGTGATCGACATTCGCATAAGGACGATCAGGCCGAACACCGGGTTGCAGCGGCCCAAACAAAAAAGCCGAGGTCACAGCCAGTCCGTGGCGCTGATGACCCGGAACGGGATCGCCAACGCCTGGCGCCTCCCTCTCGCTTACCCACCGTTTGAGCGGGTGCTCCAAAGGAAGTCCGCCATCCATAACGGCCACGCGCAATTCCGGCACCACGGGTTCCTCATCGGGAAGCTCGACCCGAAAGCCGGGAACCATCGTACGAACGAAAGGGTCCAGCGGCACCACTCGTGGCATCCGGCGAATCGCCCGCAAGAAGGAAAATTCGGTAATCTGTGGCAATAGATCGATGGAAGCTCGGAGAGGAAGAAAACACAGGCCGCCAATATGTCGCGCCCGCGCCAAATCAAGATCAATGCCAAGGGATCGGACATAGGTCAGGAAACCATGACGGATGTAAGCATCCCGGTTTCCTGCTGCGGCATGAAGAACCACCTCCAACGGCAGGTCATCACGCCGCTCGTCTTCGCGGATCGGCTTCAGACGATCACGGCCAAGCGGATCAACGCGCTCAAGTCGACGATACTCATCTATGAGGTCCTCATCAACTGGCATCCAGTCCCCAACCTGGGATACAAAAGCATCAAGGCGATCGCGTGCCCCTGCAAGAAATAACTCCGGCGCAGGAAAGGGGCGACGCTCATCACCTGCCTTGCCCTGAGCCCCTGTTATCTTTTCCGGCACCAGATGGGCTGCCCGACTCCCGACATGCCGCAAACCAATTTCATTGATCAGCCGAGACGGATAATAGCTTTTCGCCAGATAAGACGGATGCAGAGTCACGCTGAACACGGAGTCCCCATCGGGGCATGCAAGCTCCGGCAAGCTGCGCACCTTGCCAACCGTGCTCTGCCATTGCGGCGTCAAACGTCGGCGAGCTTCAGAAAAGTCATAGGGATGGGCTTTGGGCCCGCTACCCCTCTTTGGCCGAGAGACCTCCTCCGACAATTGCTCGCCGCCGCCGATCAGATATCTCGGTTCCGCCATTGGTTTCTCCAGAGTTTGCGTCGTCTACAGCCCACATCTTCCTGAGAGTGTCCCTGGAAATCCCAGTTACGTCGTTAATTTTATGATCAGACGCCTTTGCCTTGCGAAGAACTCTTGCCATAGCCCGCTTATTGTCATTATTCAATCCCTTAGCAGCTTGGGCTATTTCTTCAATGATCGCATTGGTTAAAGTAACCTGCCCGACAGTGGCACGCCGCCGAATGCGCTGGACGCTTTTGTCGACATCACTGAAGGAGCGGCCCGCCCAAACTTCTGCAAGGATTACCAGCCACTCGCTTATCTTGTCTCCATCATCGGCAAACGCATTTCGAATAGACGAAAGCCTAAGCTCGACAGACGGAAGATCAAACCGTAAGACCTCGTCAAATCGTCGCCATGCAGCGGGATCAAGAAGCTCTTCATGATTAGTTGCAGCAATTAGAAGGCTGGTTTCAGGCCAATCATCGATTTCCTGCAACAGAACGGTTACGAGCCTTTTTAACTCACCGATCTCAGATTCATCATCGCGCCTTTTCGCAACAGCATCAAATTCGTCGAGCAACAGTACGCAGGATAAACTCTTTGCGTAATCAAGTACATTGCGAAGATTTGACCCAGTCTTCCCAAGATAACTGCTGATGACTGTAGACAGATCCAATATTAAAAGCGGCACTCCGAGACGCTCTGCGACCCATCGAGCCGACATCGTCTTCCCGACCCCGGGCGGCCCAACAAAGAGGAGGGAGCGAGTGGGCTCCAGCCCCTTATGCGCCAAGACATCGAGATGCTTGCGCTCGGACAACACTTGATCCAAGCGCGATCGAAGAGCTGGCGGAAGGATTGGCTCCTCCCGCAGCAGAACGGGGTATTCCTGCCGCAATAGCGAGAGACGCGAATCCACATCGACAGGGATCATTCCCCCGCCAGCATCTCGGAGGGGGTTAGCGAGAGACGGAGCCGTCACCAACAACGAGCCAAGCAACTCCGCAATCGGTCGATCTTGGGGCTTGGCCTTTCGAACCAGACGTCGTAAGTAGGCCAGCACATCCTGCTGGCGCCCGGTGAGCGCAAGCCTTGCGAGATGGACTAATTCATCTTCTCCGAACGCCATTTATTCCACCCCAGTCGTGTCAGCCATGAAAACCGCCAACTTCCATGCGAAGGTAGCATGGACTAATTTGTGGTGTAAAGCCATATTCTAGTCCACCCCGGTCTATCCGAAGCCATATCCGAACCTCGCGCCTCGTATCTTTTGAAGCGGCCCTTTGATAAATCACACGCTTTTGAACGGTGCCTAGCCCAACTCGGCCCGGCCGGCGGCGATGTCATCGAACGAAGTGCCGTCCCCATCGAGCACGGCGGCTTCGCCGGTGGCCGTCTGCCAGCGCCGCACCGCGACGTCGACATACTGCGGGCTGATCTCCATCGCGAACACCCGCCGGCCGGTCTGTTCGCCGGCCATAATCTGCGAGCCCGAACCGCTGAACGGCTCGTAGCAGAGGCCGCCGCGCGGAACGTGCTGGCGCATGGGGATGGCGAAGCAATCGAGCGGCTTCGGGGTCGGATGATCGGGACGATCGGCCCCATCGGGGGTGTCGATGGTCCAGACCGACGGGAGGTAGTCCTCGGACACCCGCTCGGGCTTATGGCCCTTGAGCCAGCCCATCAGACAGGGCTCGTGCTTCCAGAGGTAGAACGACCGGGTCAGCACCGCCCGGTTCTTGACCCAGATGATCTGCTGGTGGACGAAGGCGCCCAACTCGACCCACACCGCCTCCAGCATCGCCTGCCGGCGCGAGGCATGCCAGCAGTACCAGGCGGCATTGGGCAGGATCGCGTGATCGACGGCGGCGCGGATGAAGCCGCGATAGAGGTCCGGCCCCTGCTCGGCGTCGTCCCAGGTGACGCCGTAGCTGTCGCCCCAATCCTTGTTCTTGGTGCCGCGCGTGTCGGCGCCGGGATGATTGGTGCCGTCGTAATCGACGAGGTACGGAGGGTCGGTGGCGAAGAGGGCCGCCCGTTCGCCGTTCATCAGGCGCTGCACGTCGGTGGCGTCGGTACTATCGCCGCACAGAAGACGATGGCTGCCCAGGCACCACAGGTCGCCGCGCTTGCTGACCGGCTGAACCGGCGGTTCGGGAACCTCGTCTTCTTCGGGGGCTTCGCCATCGGCATCGTCGCCGCCGGCACCGGCCAACAGCCGGTCGAGTTCGCCATCGTCGAAGCCGGTCAGGGCGAGATCATAGTCGGCGGACTGCAGTTCCTCCAGTTCGAGGCGCAGCAAATCCTCGTCCCAGTCCGCCCAGGTGGCGGAGCGGTTCATCAGCAGCCGCAACGCCTTGATCTGAGCCTCGGTCAGATCATCGGCCAGAACCACCGGGATTTCGACGAGACCAAGTTTGCGGGCGGCCTTGGCCCGCAGATGGCCGTCGACGATCAGCCCGCTGGAAAGAGCGATGACCGGAACACGGAACCCGAACTCGACGATGGCCGCGCACATCTGATCGACGGCATGATCGTTCTTGCGCGGATTGCGGGCATAGTACTGGAGCCGGTCAACCGGCCAATGCTCGACGGCGACATGGGTCATGGGCGGATGTCCGGATGACGCGGTTCAGATGCGGTTGCCGGCGGAGACGTAGAGGGTGGCCATGCCGGTGGTGATCGCGGCCACGGTGTCGTTGGCCGACGTTTTCCCGAAGACCTCACAGGCGCCGGAGGCCAGCGGTAGATCGTTGGTGGTGGCGGTCTGGGCACCGGTGCCCCAGCGAACGAAGGCGGGCGACGGGCCGGAGTTGTAGATGCGCAGCGCCGTGGTGCCAGTGGGGATGGCGGCACTGGCGCTGCTCAGCAGCGGAGTGAGTTTTACCGTGCTGGTCGGCGCGAACTGCTTCGGGCTCACCGGCTGGGTGACCGCGCTGCCGTCCACCTTGAGCGTCCCGGCGACCAGCAACCGGATCGCTTCCAACCGGGCGACCACCGTTTTCCAGATCGCGGTCCAAGTCGTGGATGGGGCGACACCATCCCAGGCCGGATCGGCGGCACTGCCGGTCAGAGCCGCGCCGTCGTCACCAAGCAACCGGGTCGTGTTGGCCTGCACAGCCGTCATGATCACCCCTCCAGCGCCATCGTCCTGGACCAGAAGATTTCCCGCAGCCTTGATGAAGGTTGAGAGATTGACCGAGATAACCGCCTTGTTGCGATCCACACCGAGCAGCCGCAGGGCGGTGACCGAGGGCAGCACCAGGGTATCGCCATCGCCGAGACGGGCGATCAGCCCGTCATCGACGATCAGGGGCCGGTGGTTGGTCACCCCATGTACTCGGAACTGACGACGCGGCGGCGCACCGGAGCACGTCCCACAGCCGGCAGCTTCTGGTCGCCGCTCCTCTCGGGCGCCTCCATCACCGCCGCCACCTCGTGATTCAGGCGCAGGCCCATGGTGATCAGGCCGTGCAAAGCGGCTGTCGAATAGACCATGGTGTCCAACGCCTCGTTGCGTTCGCCTTCGCGTTTAGGTTGCCACATCCGGATCGGACGGCCACGCTCGTAACGGGTCACCACCTTCTCGGCAGTCAGTTGGCGGAAGTAGTCGGCATCCCGATCCGAGCCGAAGTGGACGGTGCCCGGTCCCGGTTCGGTCAGCTTCAGCCGGGCGAATAGCGCGTCCTTCACGGCGTCGACGCCGACGATGAACAGCGGGATTTTGCCCTTGTTGGATTTCGTGGGACGGCGCGGCCAGACCGGGATGCCGGGACCACCCCGGCCCTTGATCGCCCAGATACGCCTAGAAAGGCGAGTTCTACAAAATTCATACGCCGATTTGGTGTGGTGGCCGCCGGTGTCGATGGCCACCGCGCGGATCGCGAGGTCGGGCACGGCCCGGCTGTGGGCGTAGGTGGCATAGAGGGCGGAATCCAGATCGGTCCAGACCTTCGGTCCCGAAGGATCGCCCCAGATGATCTTGTAATCGATGACCCAGGCTTCCTCGTCCCGGCCCCAGCCGACCACCTGAAGCTCGATGCGATCACCCTGGAGGTCGACCCCGGCGGTGAGCACGGCAACCCCGGCCGGGAGAGCCAGACCCCAATGCTCGCGCCGGGCCATCAGCGGATCGGGTTCGACCGCCTCGCCGGCCTGATCCTCCCAACTTTCACCAAGGACCGTATTCGTCCAGACTTGCAACCTTGGCGGGTCTTTGTAGACTTGGCCGTGCTCGATGGCAGCTTCGCCCCAGGACAGCCAGGGCGAATAGAGCGCCGACAGGTGAAAGCCGGCTGTGCGGCCGTCGCCCTTGGCGGTGGGGCGCCACTGGCCGGCAGCGAGCAGTCCGGGTTTTTCATGTTCCTGATGGGCACGACCGCAGGCCGGGCACGCCCAGTGCGCCAACTGCCGTTCGCCCTCGGGCCAGCTTATGTCGGCCCAGTCGATCGGACTCCAGGCGCCGCACTGGCGGCACGGCACGTAGAAGCGGCGCTGGTCGGATTCCAGATAGGCGGCCTCAATCCGGCTGTGGCCCTTGAGGGTCGGGGTCGAGGCCATGAACACCTTGCGCATGCCCTTGAAGGTCATGGCCCGACCGATGGCCAGCGCCACCGGATCGCCTTCACCATCGGCGTCGCCGGGATAGCCATCAACCTCGTCAAGGAACAGATAGCGCGTCGGCGTTGAGCGCAGGCCGACCGCGCTGTTGGCGCCGGTCATCACCAGTTCGCCGCTGGGAAACTTCTTGCGAAAGATGCTGTTGCCCGGCTCCTTGGAACGCGGCTCGACCACCTTGTCGCGCAGCACCGGACAGGACTCGATCAGCGGATCGATGCGCACGCCGCTGTTGCGCCGCACCGCCTCGATCGACGGCATCACCAGCATCACCACGCCGGGGGCATGATCGATGATGTAGCCGATCCAGTTCAACCCGGCTTCGGTGGCGCCGATCTGAATGCCCTTCATCAGCACCACCCGCTCGAACTCCGACGAGGCCGAGAGGCAATCCATCACCTCACGCAGATAGGGCACCCGGCTGGTCCGCCAGCGCCCCGGCTCGGCGGCTGTCGGCGGCAGGATGCGGTGGCGGTCGGCCCATTCGCTGACCGGGATCGGCCGTTCGGGACGGATCGCCTCGAGGATGATCCCGCGCACCCAGGCGCTGGCGTCGTCACCGGCTGCCGCAACGGGTCTCATGGCTCGATGTCCAGCAGGGGTTCGGCGAGATCGTTGAGGTGCTCGCGGACGTGACGGTCGAGCGCGGCGAACAGGGTGCCGGGATTGGCGCCGGTCTCGGAGGCGACCAACGGCACCACCCGCCGGCACCACGCCAGCCAGGAGTCCCGCTCCTGGCGCGCCCACGAGAACACCGCGATCCGCACCGCTTCCCGCGACACCAGTTCGTCGCGCTCCCGCTCCAGCGCCAGCTTGGCCCGCTGAACCTTGACCAACTCATGCAGGCGCTTGGCCTCGGCGAGGCTGGGGCCACCGGGGCCGCCGACGCTCGGGGCGGGTGTGCCCCCCGGCCTGCCGGGAGTAACGGGAGCGCCGGGAGCAGTGCGGGCCGGGCCGGGAGCATTCCCCGAACCACCACTTTTGGTTGCCTTGGCGGCGGGTGCCGTTTTGCTGCCGCCGGTGCGTTTCGAGGTGTCGAGATTGTCCTCCAGCCAAGCCAGCGCCGCCGCGACATCGATCCGGCCATCGAGCCGCACCGGCATCCCCCGGCTAACGAGCTGGGAGATGCGGGCCGCCGAGACATTGATCCGGCGCGCGAAAGCGGCCTTGGAGTCCAGGGCGGGCGTGCTGGTCATGGCGGGGATTAACCATTAAGGGATGGCGTGAGACGGCTCAGAAAGACGCGGCCCCGGCCAGGGCGGCCTTCGGCAAAAGGCGTCCGGAATTCAGTGACTTAAGTATTAAGGGATTAAGGGTTTAAGTCACTTTTTGGCCCGGACGCTAACGGGGTTAAGGGCTGGGAATGCCCTCATTGGTTGTAGGCCAGGGAGGACCCATTTTCAGGGCCGGCGGGCGAGGCAAGGCTCCCTCCGACCGCCGGCCCGCCCGAATCCAATTGCCGCATCCGGCCCTCGGCTTCGCGCAACATCCCGTCGCAGGAGGTGATGGCGATGGCGGCCGAGGCCCGCACCAGCACCGGGTCGAGTCCGGCCAGCAGGCAGACCCGGCCAAAGAAGCCGCCGTTGCCGAGCAGCCATTCGCGGGCGGCCAGGGCATGGCGGCGGCTGGTCCGGGTCGGACGGCGCGGGTTACGGCGGGGCTTGGCTCCGTGCAGGCCGTAGGTCGCGTCCTGGAGCGCCCGCAGGATGACGGCACGCCAAAGCGCCGTCTCGCCGGTTGGGAGAGCGTCGGTCATGGTCGATAAGGTCCGGAATGGGAGCGGGAGGGCGTCCGTGCGCACGTCCCGCGATCATGCTGTGAATCATGTCAAATTCTGCCGCGTTTGTCAGATAAAAAATTGTCTGACGAATTTTGACGTGATTTCAAGGAGATGGCATGGTTTCCAGGCGGTTCCGGCCATCCCTGCCCGGTTGGGATGGCCGGACGCCCGGCTCACGGCAAGGAAGCCACCGGCAGCACCGCCCCGCTTCGCCGCATCGGTGAAGACGAACGGCTGCCGTTGATCTGGTCGGCGATGGTGACCAGCGCCGCCATCCAGTGCCGCCACGCGGTGTCCCGGCTGATGCCGAAACGATGGCAGATCGGCTTCCAGCGTACGCCGCAGGCTCTCAACCAGACGATGCGGGCGTCGTCGGGCTCGAGCCGGCGCAGCCACTCCAGGGTCTGGTCCATACGGTCGATGGCGGCAGCCGGCGGCGGCCCGAGGCGAAGGCGAGCCGGTTCGCAACCATAGGCGTCATGAAACTCCCGGATGATCGGCGGCCACCCCGAGCGTGCGGTCCGCACCCTCTCCTCGGGCAAACGGCGCAAGGTGTCGGCCGCCTCATCGAGCCGCTCCTCGATCCGCTTCGGCGTCCAGCGTTTGTCAGACATGGCGGGGTTCCTTTCGTGCGCCGTAGAGTTTCTCGCCGAGTTGGTGAACCAGTTCGCGCTCGGGCCAAGTCAAACGCGGGTCATCCTCGCGGATCACCAGCACACCCTGGTCGCGCCAGCCTTCCAGCTTGATCTTCTCGGGCGAAGTGCGCTCGCCCCCGAAGCCCTTGGGTCCGAACTTCATGACGTCCCCTCCGCGAGCCGGTCGGCGAGCGCGCCGATGATCGAGGCGGGGGTGGTGCCGTCGCCAGCCCGGCCCATACTCCTGGCGAGCGCCGCCGGTTGCACGCCATGCTGGAGCAGCAACGAGAGGGCGACGCAGGCATCGTCGAGCAGGTAATCGAGGTCGCAGCCGGACTTGGCGCCCGAGGCGAAGACCTCGCCGGGACGGTCGTTGGCCGGGAAGAATCCGATGGTCACCGCGAAGTTCGTGCCACCAAAAACCAGCGTCGTGGTTTCGTTGGGGCGGCGGTTGGGGAGACGCTCTCGGGTCATCGTCCACCTCCGTGCGCCAAGGCCCAGTGCAGGATGGCAAGGGCATCCGCCTCGTTGTCGTCGGCGGGATGGTGGCCCTTCGCCGTCATCGCCGCGATCACCGCGTCTTTTCCGGCATTGCCCTTGCCGGTGGCATGACGCTTGATCGTGCCGACCGGAACGCCCTGGTAGGGCACGCGCTCGTGCTCGCACCAAGCGGTCAGGTGGGCGAGGAAACCGCCGTACACCTGAGCGGCGATGGTGCCGGCGTGGGCGCGGACCTCCTCGAACGCCACTTGGTCGATGCCGTGCGCAAGGTCGGCCAACTCGTCGAGCCAGTTGCGGAAGCGCAGAAACGCCATGCCGGCGCCCTCGAAACGCCCCGGCCGGAAGGTGACGGTGCCGCTGGTGATGGTGCCGTCGCGGGAGCGGAGCGCCCAGCCGGTGTGGCTGCCGAGATCGAGAGCCAGGATCACCGGCGGCTGGTGCAGGAGTTGGGGAGAAGGTGGCAACGACGGGCGCTTCTTGTCTGCCTCGTCCGTGGTCAAAGCGATAACGGCCATGAAAAGCCTCCAGAGCGGGAAAGGGTTGTGGTGGGTTTCCCTCTGGTCCTTTGTTCCTCTGGTCCTCTGGTCCTCTGTTCCTCTGGTCCTTTGTTCCTCTTGTCCTCTGTTCCTCTGGTCGATAGCTCAACGGCTATCGGACGTCTGTGGCGGGCTCTCCCGGATACAAGCGGATCGTTTCAGCATCCGGCCACAGCGCTTTCGCGGTCTTGAACGCCTCCAGCCCGGCGACCAGCGCGGCCACCTCGTCGGGGGTGATCCAGATCACCCGCGCGCCGTACAGATCGCGGACGCGGGCGATGGCGTGTGTCTGCTCGCCAATAGCGACACGGGTGCCGGCGTGGTCGCCGAGCAGGTAGGCATCGTCGGGAATGGCCCCCGCTTCCATCACCCGCGTCACCGCCGCCCAGCCCCGGCACATCGCCGCCGACTGTTCTTCAACGTCATCGGCGCCGCCCGTGATCAGCGCCTGATGATACAGTTGCTGCTGGTCGACCAGACGGTCGTGCAAATCGGCGTCGAGGCGCTGAAGCGCCCGCAGCGTCCAGCGGCTCTCGAAGGGAGCCGCCGCCTCCGAGACCCGTCGCATCACGGCGGCAATGTCCACGGCGGGGGGAGAAGATCGTTGAGCGATTGCCATGGCGATGACCTCGTCCTTCCAGTTTTTGAGCGTCCCAGTTTTGAGCGTCGTTGTGGAGCAGCAGGCACGGCCGCCGGGGGATTGAGAGAACGACGGAGATTTGGAAGGGTTGGGAGGGATTCCAAGACGTTTTCCTAATCCCCCTATATTTATACATATGTATATTTACGTAGAGAAATATATACAGACAAATAAGAAATAAATAAGAATCCCTCCCATATCCCTTCCAATTACCATTGCTCTCGTTCACTCACCCGCCATACCTCGGATCATCGGTGTAGTCCTTCCGAATCAACCGGATACCCTTGAACTGCGCCCTCTTGGTTCCGGGTTGCAGGCCGTGCTCGAAGCCACGGGCGATCATTTTCTGGCTGAACCGCTTCATCGACCCGATATGCTCGGCGGCGGCGTCGGCCCAACCCTTCCACGAGGCGAACAGGTCGGCGACCAATTCGGAATCCGTGCCCCCCACGCCCTCGGTCTCGGTCGCCTCGGCGAGCCAGGTGGCCAGGGAATCCTCGGCCTTCATGTACTCGTCGGTCGCCTTATCGACGGCGTCCGGGCGTTCCAGCCCTTCCCGCTGCCACTTCAGGCAGCCATCGATCGCCCAGCGCAGGATCGACGGCCATTCGGCCTGAAGCTTCTCCTGCAATTTCGGATCACGCCTGTCTTTGGGAATGAAGACCAGGAACGGCACCATATTGACCCGAGCGGCCATCGCCGGATCGACATTGCGCAAGCCGGGCTTGTGGTTTCCCGCGAACCACAGTTTGAACCTGGGTGTGAACGTGAAATCATCCTGACGCATGAAACGCGCGGTGATCGGATCGCCGCCGGTCAGGGACTTGATGCGACTCTCGGCCCATTGGCGGCCTTCCTCGGTTTCCTGAGCCGAGACCATGCGGGCGCCGATCAGACGGGCAAGCTCGGTCGGATGCCGGTCGCTGAGGCTCGCGGTGAAGGTCTCCATGCCGGCGACACAGGCGTAGCCGCCCAGAATGCCGGTGATGGTGCCGATGAAGACGCCCTTGCCGTTGCGGCCGGTGCCATGGAGAAACCAGAGCTGCTGCTCGGTGGTGACGCCGGTCAGGGAATATCCCAGGACCTTTTGAAGATAATCGATCAGCTTCTGGTCGTTGTTGAGAACCTTGGCCAGAAAATCGAGCCAGATCGGGCATTCGTCATGGAGAAACGGTGCCGGTTCGACGGCGGTGGACTTCGTGCAGTCCTGGGCGGGATCGCAGGGCGACATGATGCCGGTGCGGAGGTCGACGATGCCTCCCGGCGTGTTGAGCAACCAGGGATCGCGGTCGAACTGCTCGGCCGTCGCCGCGTGTCTGCGGTCGGATCGGGCGAGCTTTTCGACGGCGGCAACGGTGCCCGCCGAAACCGCGAGGTCGCCCGGCTTCGCGGCGCCGGACAGCGCGATCTCGCGCAAGGTGTCCCGAACCGCCTGCTGGACGAACAGGGTCTCGTCCATGGCCCAGCGAACGCCGTCCCAGCGCAGCCATTGGCCCCATTTCGCGACAAATCTCAGGGTCTCGGCGTATCTCGAGGTGAACTCCAGCGCCAGTTCATCGTCGCCCTTTCCCAGCTTTCTCGGCCGTCCCGATGTTTTACGGGCCGGCTTGGCTGACGGCCCTTCCGACGGTTCCGCGGCCTTTTGCGTGCGCTTGAGCCGTTCGGCGCCGAGATCGACGATTTGGGCATCGGCGCCGCCCTGAGCTTGAGCAACGGCGGCTGGCGCCGATTTCTCGGCGGGCCTGTCCGCCGGCCTGACGAACTTGGTCCTGGCGGTATCGATCATGGTGCGCAGGGCGCGCTCTTCGCGCCGCCAGTTCCAGGTGCAGGCATGGAGACCGGCGGCGCGCATGGTGGTGGCCATCAGCAGGGTGACGATCTCGTCGTCCTCCACGCCCTGGGCGACCAGGGAGGCCGAAACGCGAAGCTGGGTCTGGTGGATGCCGGTGTCGCCATTGCCGAGATAGGACATGGCGGCGAGCGCCTTCTCGACATCGAGCGGCGGTTTGAAGCCGAGCCGGGATGCTGCGGCAAGATAGGGATTCTCCTCAGCGGCGATTTTCTCGCCGCCGGACAAGATCGGCGCGACGATCACCGGCCGCTGCCAGTCCAACCAATCGACGAGGTCGGAAAATTCATGCCGGTGCTGCCAATCGACCGCCAGCACCGTCACCAGGGCCGGCTGATCGGCGTTGGTGGCCATGACATCGGGTTTGGTGTTGTGGCTGCCGGGCAAGCGCATGATGCGGGCGAGGTCGCAGACGCTGGCGTCCCCGGCCATGATGCCGGCAAGCTGTTTGAGGACGGCGGTAATTGCCTCCTCGGTCTCGGCGGCGTGTTCGGCCGTTTGGCGCACGTCAAGGGCTTCGGTCAGCAGCCAGTAAAAATGCAGCCCACCGCCGCTGTCGATGACGATGCTGGGCGGATGGGGCAGCGAGGCGACCGCCTGGCGAACCATCGCCTTGTCGAGCCCGAGCTTGCGGGTATCGACCTCGGCCCACAGCGCCGGGCATTCGGCGAGATCGGCGCGGCTGCCGGACGAACTGCCGGTGATCCGGGTGCAGGTGCCGAAATACAGCGCCCGGCCACTGCCATCCCAGCGCTGGCAATGGCCCTCGACCAGGGTCAGGTCGCGCCCGAACAGGGGCCGGTTGGGGCCTGCGCCCCGGTCGTTGGGCAACGAGCGCAGTTCCACGGCGTGCTCGGTGCTCTGGCCGAAGAACTCGGCCAGAAACTCCGCCGCCGCCGTATAATCGTGATCCCGCATCGTCAAAACTCCTTGTCGGAAGAGGGAGCGGCACGGGCCATCGGCACTGCCGACGGCCCGGCCGGGTGATCGATCAGAAGCGGGTGCGCTTCGGTTTATCGGGCTCGGGAGCCTTGACCGGCGCGGCCGGAGGCGCCTGCGCCGGCACCGGGGCGACGACAGGCCGGGCAGCCTCGGGCGGCGCTTCCGTGCTGTCGGCCGAAGGGATGTCCCGCACCCAATCGACCAGCCTCAGCACCGGGAAATAGGTCTTGCCGTAGACCTTGTGGGCATAGTGATCGTTGCCGAGTTCGATCACCGGCAGCATGCCGGGCTTCTGGCGGTAAAGCTTGCCATAGGCCTTGCACAACTCGCCGATCGCCCCGAGGCCGCCCTTGCTGGAGGTGGCGAAAACGAATTCGTCGCCGGTCTCCTGACCGCGAAAAACCAGCTCGTTGGTAAACTGCCAGGGGTCGCGCGGCTGCTTGGTCTTCTCGTCGATCTCCCACAGCCCCTGGTCGAGGTCGCCGAGGTCGCTGCGCCGCCGCGGCGGCACGCCATCGGCCAGCAGATCGAGCAGATCGTCGGTGACCCGGCCCGCCGACCAGCGTTTCCAGCCGACCCGAAGGCCGGGCATGTTGGCGACGAAGCGGGTGCCGAGCGGAATCACATCGTCGTCGACACCGAACAGGTATTCGCCGTTCTTGAAGGTGATGTAGGCTTTGACGGCCGAGGCCTGCTCGCCGTAGGCGGCATAGGGATCATAGCCGGGTGGGTGCGCCAGGGCGCCGGCCGGCGAGGTGGAGGCAACAGCGGTGCTGGTCATGGCTTCTTCGCTCCTCTGGTGGTGGGGGTCAGCTCAGGGTGATGGTCAGGCGTTCGGAGGGATCGCCTTCGCGTTCGAACGGGACGAAATCGATGCCGGCCCGTTCGGCGGCCTTGCGGTCGAGGGATTTCCTGCCCTTGACCGGGAACCAGGAGATCGAGAAGCCCTCGCCCTCGACCTTACGGGTGCCGAGTTCGCGCAGCAGCACCCGGACCTGTTCGCGGATATCCTCGCGGCGGCGACCGGCGGCCTCGGCATCGCAGTCGGCCTGCTCGTGCTGCTCGACCAGCGCCTTCAGGTGCGCCATGGCGTTGGCGCCGATGGCCACGCTGTCTTTGGGGATGGCGGCGACCAGCGCACCCTGGCAGCGGCTTTTGAACGGGCAGTACCGGCACTCATCGCCCCCGGCAATTTTGCCCTCGGGCGAAAGGTCCGCCGGGTCTTCGGCCAACATGATCGTGCGGGCACGGTCCTTGGCGGCGGCATAGATCGCCGGATCGAACGCCACCGTGAATTCGGTGATGGTGTCGAGGAAGGAGGCGTCGGCGTAGCTGATCAGGGCAAAGTTCGGCCGGAAGGGTGTGCAATGGCGGATCAGCCCCATCTGAACCTGGGTCTGGCCCGAGTGCTCGGCCTTGGCCTCCTTCAGCGACACACGAGGATCGATCGATTTGCACTCGACCACCAGCACGTCCGAACCAAGATCGGGAACGCCGAGATGGCAGAGGCTGTCGGGGGCGACACCGGCCAGCAGGCCGTCGCTGGTGGCCGAAAGGTAGCCATCGACCAGCGTCTTCTGCTCGCGGCCGGCGAACAGGAATTTCACCCCCTCGGGCTTCTGACCGCGAATGGCCGGCTCCCAGAAGTGATTCTCGATCAAATCGCCGCGGACGCGGGCGCCGTAACGGTCTTCGTAATCGGCATCGGGAGCCGTCTCGGCCTTGCCGTAAGCGGTACGGCGGGCGCAGAGGAAAATCTCCGAGGCGCCGACCGTGGTCAGGCGGTCGTGGCTCCAATGCTTCTGGTTGGCGGCGACATGGCGGTCGGCCATGTCCTTGACGCTGATCCTCATCTCTGGAATCCTTTTCTTCAGGGGTTAAGCAGACGGCGAACGATCTGGAAGGCGCTCTCGGGCTCGCCGGGCAGCGGATCGTCGAACTCGAGCAGCCCGGCCTCGCGGCGGATGCGGCCGATCTCGTCGCCGATCAGCCTGAGGGCGGCGAGCCGAACCTCCTGGGGTGCGGCCAGCAGCCAATCCTCCCCGGCCACCACCTCGACCAGTTCATCGGCGTCATCCGGCCCGAGGGTGGCGATCCAGGCGACCATGGCCCGGACGCGCGGCCCCTCGGGGCAGTCCAGCACCCGGTCGACCCATTGACGGCGGGCGGCATGGTAAGCTTTCGAGAGGGCGCTCTGTTCCTGGCGGCGGGCCTGCAACGCCGGGGGTGCCCCTGGAGGTGCGGAGCACTGCCGGCGGGGCCGGTGGTGTTCGGCGTAGGCGAGGAAAGCGTTCACGCCGCCCTCCCGTATGCCGTCGCCGCGACCTTGATCGCGAGGTAGCTGTAGTCGGCCTCGGCGTGACGGCGCTGGGTCAGGCAGACCAGTCCGATAGCGGCCATCTCCCTGGCCTGATCGGCCAACTCGTCGACCCGGCGGCGGTCGGCCGGGGTGAGCGCGCGTTCCTCGGGATTGCGATCGCAGGCGAGGAAACCACGGTGGTATTCGAAGCGGTCACCGGGCATGGCAGTGCCGAGCCAGGCGGAGAAACTTTCGGCGGTGGGGCGTTTGACGGCGGAAACGGACATGACGATCTCCCTCGCTATTCAGATACCCAGGCACTGGGTGAAACGTTCCACGGGTTTGAAAACGGACGGACACGAGCGGCTCACCGGGGAGGCCCGACACCGTGGGCAAGCAGCCACAGGCGCAGCGCGCGGCAGCGGCGGTGCCAAGTGGTGCGCGGCATCGGAGGCCGGTCGGCGGTACCGGCGGCAAAGGCGGCGAAGGTCTCGGCGACCCGCGGCGGGGCCTGGACGAGCGCCCTGCCGAGATCACGGCCGAGGTCGGCCGCGGAGCATGCCGTGCCGGAACCGGGCTCGCTCCACGGGTTGGTAACCTTGGCGTTCTCCAGAACGCCGGCCGGCAGCACCGTGCCCCGCTCGCGCACCGCCCTGCGTTTCAAGCGCTGGGCGGCATGACGCGCGGTGAGATCGGCAAAAGCGCCGAACGGCCCCCGGCTGGGATCAAAATGCCGAAGCCGCAACAGCACCTGCAGCACAATGTCCTGGCGCAGATCGTTCCGTTCGTCTTCGGGCAAATCCAGTCCGCGAGCAGCTCCGGCGGCGAAGAAGGCGGCAGCCCGACAGAGGCGCTCGGCCTGGACCGGGGAAATCGGGCTGTCGGAAAGATCGCATGACATCGGCGGGGGTCCATCACGAGAGGCATTGGGCGGCCGTGCAAGTTTTTTTCTGTAAATTCGCGCAGAAGACGACTTGATTCGAGGCGGGTAGTTACGCCGCCAGATTTATGTATATCTTACCAGTCATCCAGTCCTCATCGACCTCTGCGAGCAATGCTGAAACCAA
>CAIOBP010000042.1 GCA_903856295.1 uncultured Rhodospirillales bacterium
GATGCCGAGCCGGGCGGCGTCGGCCCGGATTTGTTTAGTCGTCGGCATGGGCGGCCTCATGTTCGGCAAGACGGTCGGCCAGCGCGCCGATGATCGAGGCCGGGGTGACGCCGTCACCCGAACGCCCCATGGATTTCGCCAGCGCCGTCGGTTGCACACCGTGCTGGAGCAGGAGCGAGAGGGCGACGCAGGCATCGTCGAGCAGGTAATCCAGGTCGCAGCCGGATTTGGCGCCCGAGGCGAAGACCTCACCGGGACGGTCATTGGCGGGAAAGAAACCGATGGTCACGGCGAAGCTCATGCCGCCGAACACCAGCGTCGTGGTCTCGTTCGGGCGGCGGTTGGGAAGACGATTTCGGGTCATGACCGACCTCCCTGCGCCAAGGCCCAATGCAGGATGGCGAGGGCGTCGGCTTCGTTGTCGTCGCCCGGGGCGTGCCCCTTCGCCTTCATCGCGGCGATCACCGCGTCCTTTCCGGCGTTGCCCTTGCCGGTGGCGTGAAGCTTGATGGTGCCGACCGGGACGCCGCGATAGGGCACACGCTCGTGTTCGCACCACGCGGTCAGGTGGGCGAGGAAACCTCCAAAAACATGCGCGGCGGTGGTGCCGACGTGCCGCCGGACCTCCTCGAACACCACGGTGTCGAGGCCGTGAGCGAGGTCGGCGATCTCCTCGAGCCAGCCCCGGAACCGCAGGAACGTCATGCCCGCGCCTTCGAAACGTCCTGGCCGGAAGCTGACGGTGCCGCTGGTGATCGTGCCGTCACGGGCACTCAGCGCCCAGCCGGTGTTCGTTCCAAGATCGAGGGCAAGAATAACCGGGGGTTCATTCGGCGCTCGGGTTTTACCCGACCGAGGTTTTCCGGTTGATCCGTCGCCGATGGAAGTGTTTGCATTGTCGCCCGGTTCGGGCAGAGTCATCCTGACCATGGTGTTCTCCAACAGGGTTCATCGCGGTTGGGGTGACGGCGCAGTCCGCCAAGATCGGCGCCGTCACCCGCTTTGGTTTTGCGGGTGGTCGTGTGCGTGACTACGGTGCGGGACCGACCTGGGGGCGGAGGCGTTCGGGCAGCAGGTGCCAGAGCATGGCCACCGGCGGCTCAACGGGCTTCGGTGCGCGCCGGTAGCGCAGCAGGGTGCCGTCGCGGTGTCGTAAGGCGGCGTGAGCGGCGGTGAGCTCAGCAATCTGCCGGCCCTCCACCAGCAGCATCAGCCCGGCACGGTCGAGCCGATGCCAGGGCGCGCGCTGGTCGCAGCCGAAGAGATCGGCGGCGGTCCAACCGAGAGCGAAGGCCTGGGCGGCCAGACCGCTCTCCACCAGGGCAAGACTGTCGGCGACGATACTCGGCCAAGCACGGGCTGGAACGCTCTCGGGTGCCGGCGCGCCCGCCATCGTGATGATCCCTTGCGCCACCTCGTCTGGGATGCCGGCAGACCAGGGGCCGGGCGCCTCAGGCAGGGGTGCCGCCGGAGCATTGGCGTTGGCCGCTTGCCCGGCGAGGAAGGCGACCAGCGCTGGTTTGTGCTGGCGCAGACTGGCGCGCAGGGTCTCGGGCAACGGCGCTGGCGCTTCGAGCTGCAGGTTCGGCCCTTCGAGGGTGATGGTGCCGCCTGCGGCGTGGACGGCCTGGATCAGGGCGGTGGCGACGGAGGTCATATCGTCTCCCTCCACGCACTGGTGGTTGTATCGGGGGACCTTTTAGGAACGTCCCCCAGAGGTACCGGGCGAATAGCTCTGTCGTTTCCGTCAGTTAGGGGACCGTGGGGACCTGGGGGACCTTTTTCCCCCTCTTTGTGCGCGCACGGGCGCGTGGGCGCGTTTGTATGCGCGCGCGTATGTACGCGCGTATGTACGCGCGTATGTATGGGCATAGAAAAAGGTACCCCAGGTACCCCAGGTACACCACCGGACTGATTTTGCTGGAAAAATTCCGGTGTACCTTGGTGGGGACGTTCACTGAACATCCCCCTCTGGCCATCAGTGACTGGGTCAGAAAAGGTCCCCCCAGGTCCCCCAGGTACACCAGCCCCTTGATCTGACGATGTTTCCGGCTGGGAACCTTCGTCGAAGGCGGCCAAGGGGTCGCCGACAAGGCCGGGCAACGTCCCCAAAGGTCCACCATTGTCTTGATTTGACGTGGTTTTGCCCGGTTTCCCTCCGGAGCCATCGGGGGCGCGGGGCAGCAAGGCCCACTGCTGCACCTTGTGCCGGCAGCCCAGCGCCTTCAACCTCAGCATAGCCTCATCAACCTTGAACACCCGGTCGCGCAGGCGGGTGACGATCATGCCGAGCTTGGTCCGCTGCGACCGCTCCGAACCTTCCCCGAGCGGCAGGGCCGGGTCGCAGGTGACGGCGAGGTCGTAGAGTTCGGCGGTACCGACCGGCTGCGGGCCGTGGCGGTCCCACCAGGCGCTGATGAACACGGCTTGGGCCGAGCCTTCGGCGTTGGTGGTGTGGTAGGTTTCTTTCAGATTGCCGAGGAAGCCGGGCACGCCGGCCACGTCGAGGACACCGCCGATGACGTGCGACCATTGCTCGAAGCTACCGATGGTACGGGCATGGTGGGGTTGGCCGGCGGCGATCCAGGCCCGCCCGAGGGTCAGACAGGCTGCGACCAGCCGGCCACGGTTCGCGTACACCCAAGCCATTAGATCCTTGTGGCGGAAGCCCTCGCGCAACTCCGGCCGGTCGGTTTCGGCATCGAGACGGATGCGGATCAGCCGGCGGGCCATTTCGTCGGAAAACTTCGGGTTATTGCCGGTGGCGATCCAGGTGCATCGGATCGGGAAATGAACGTTCTCCGACTTGCCGAGAATGCGGTCTTCCCACACCGGCGCGGTGATGGCGGCGGCAACCGCCGAACTGTCGAGAGTGCGGCGCAGATTGTCGATCAAAAGCAAGGCGGGAATTTCGCGCAGCTTGGAGGTTAGTCGCTTTCGCCACTCTTCGTCGTCTTTGCCTTCGACCATGACGCTGACGCTAGATCCGGTGGAAACAAATGCGATCGCATCGACCATCAAGGTCGCACCGGTGCCCGGTGTCGGTTTTTCAATCATGTGCAGCGGCGTCGGTCCCTTGATCATCGGCCGCAGAAACGGCAGCAACAGCAGCGCCAGGACGTGAGCGCGCTCGGCCTCGCCGACGAACGGGAAGTCGCCCAGCATATCGTCGAGCAACAGCGCGCGGGCAGCGGCGATCTCGGCGGCACTGGGGTGTTCGGACACCGACGGTATCGTGAATCCCGGCGGCGGCAGATAGAGCAGTTCATTGGCCGGGTGATAGCCGGGCGTGGTCAGCAGTTCTCCGCCCGCGCCGAATACCGGGGCGGTGACGATGCCGCCCAGTACCGGCAGGTCGGGATCGGGCGTGGCCAGCAGATTGGCGACGACACCGCTTGGCGGATAAGCCGGGGCCAGTTCGCCGTTTTTCGCACGGGCGGTCCAGGAGATCAGCCGGGCCAGGATGTGGCGCAGCCGGTTGTCGCTCAGCCCCTTCGGTACCGGCCGCCCCTTATCGTCCGGCTCGATCCAGGCCGGGTGGCCGGCGCAGCGGTAAAGCCAGGGCGGGTCGTTGGCGTCGTGCAGGATATCCCAGCACTGGTCGGTGACCGCCGCGAGGTCGCCATTGTCGGCCCGCAATGTCGGCAGCGTGCCGGTGGGAGTTTCAAAGCCGAGGGGCTTGTGGCTGCCGGTTTTGGACTCGGCGGTCGGTTCGGCCGGGCTGGGAGCCTCCGGGGCGAGGATCGGCGCGGGCTGCCATTCCCAGGCGGTGGCCAGCGCGGCGCGCACCGCGTCCGGCCCTTCGCGCATCAGCAGATCGTCGAAGTCGTCGCCGGGGTTGGGCGGCATGACGATCCAGACCCGGCGGCCGGCGGCGTGGTGGATGGCGGCAGCCTTCAGCGCCGCTTTGAGCCCGGTGCCGCTGAGATCGTTGTCGACGAAAATGATGATCGTCTTGACCTGATCGGGCACGATCATTTGTTCGAGATTGCCGGCCGAGAGTGCCGACCATAGCGGGATGTTCACCACCGGCTTGACCGCCAGCGTGGTCTCGATGCCTTCGCCCATGCCGAGGAAGCTGCTGTCGCCAAGCGGCATGAGGCGCACCGCGCCGCCGGAAACCGTGCCGAGCATCATCCGGTTCTTTTCGATCGCGGCCTTGCCGGAACCGTCTGGCGCCAGCCATGTCCGATGGATGCCGGTGGGGTTGCCTGCGACATCGCGGACGATGGCCACCATGGCGGGATAGCCGGTGCCGGTCGGGCGGTGGGCGAGATCGGCATGAAACAGCAGGTCGGGGCAGTCGGGATTTTCCAGACCGCGCCGCCGCAGATGCTGTTCGGCTAGCGTGCCGGCGATCGGGCCGGTGCGCGACAGGATGAAGGCGATCTCGCGCTCGGTGTCCTCTTCCTTGGCGGCGCGGCTGCGGCTGGGCGCGGTATTCCGAAGCGGCTGGGCCTTGGGAGCGGCGAGCCCGACCAACCCGGCGGCATAATCGAAGAGAGCGCGGCCGGTGAGCCCGGTGGCGTGCTCCAGGGTCTTCAGCGGCCCGCCGCTGTCGCCGTTGTCGAAATCGTGAAAGCAGCCGGCATAGTCGCCGGAGAGCGGAATGACGCAGGAGCCGGTCTTCCTCGGCCGCTCGCCCTTGATGTTGGCGAGGCGCAACTCGCCGCCTTCCTGGCGACCGTTGGGAAAAAGCTGAGGCACCCAACTCTCGGCCTGACTGGACAAGCGGCGGGAGAGGTCCTCCAGATCGTAGCGCGGGGCGGCCCGGGGCGGCACGTCATTCAGATCGATGACGAAGGAAGACTTCGGCGGTGCCGGGCTGTCGTTGAGGTCAATCAAGGATCACCAACCCTTTCTCGGCGCGCGTGATCGCGGTGTAGAGCCAGCGGGCACGATCCTCGGCGGTGCGGCCGAGGCCGTCGTCGAAGACGATGACGTTCTCCCACTGGCTGCCCTGGCTCTTGTGGCAGGTGATCGCCCAGCCCCAGACCGCCTCGATCAGCGACTTCTTCTTCCAGTGGTCGCGCTGGCCGCGCTGGTCATCGAGGACGACGTGATCGTCGAAGTGACCCTTGTAGATGCGGAAGCGCTCGGGCTTGCCGTCCTTGCGCACGCCGCCGATCCGGTTGCCGTCCTCGCTGATCAGGCTGGCTGAAAGGCTGAGCGGGTCTTCGTCCTGAATTTCGTTCAGGGTGAGAAACATGCCGTTGACGACGCCGAGGTCGTTGCGGTTCTTAAGGCAAATGATCTTCTCGCCCTTGCCGGTGGGGTACGGGCCGGGAAAGCCGGCGGCGGCCTTCATGGCGATGTTGAGCTGGATGCGGGTGGCGTTGCGCCCGCAGATCAC
>CAIOBP010000043.1 GCA_903856295.1 uncultured Rhodospirillales bacterium
CCTGATCCGCGGCAATCCTCGCCGCTATCAGGCAGAAAATCCACCTATCGGCCTGTCCAGATTTCCCGGGCCAGCTCTCCCAACTCGGGGTTCGCTGATCAGGAGACCGCCACCGTGATCACCGCCCTCCCCCCTTCCACCATGACCGCCGCCGAGCGCCTCGACGAGGTAGCCGCCATCCTGGCCGCCGGCATGAGGCGCCTTATCCTGAAAACTCAAGGCATTAAGTCTCCGGCCGGGCAGAGAAATTCCTTCACTCCGACCGGTCACCAGAGCGGTCATGGGGCGAGAGAAACCCGCCGTACGAGGAGACCGCAATGACCGACAGCGTGCTGGCGAGCATCGCCGCCCTTTCTACCTTACCGATACCGACGTTGAAGGAGCGTTGGCGCGAGTTGTTCCAGACCGAACCACCCGCCTTCAACCGGGGCTATCTGGAGAATCGCCTCACCTTCCGCATCCAGGAACTGGCCTACGGCGGTGTCGCTCCAGTCACCAACACCCGCCTCGACGCCATCGCCACCGACGAAAAATACGTCGACCGCGAAGCGGCCCGGAAACGAATTCCGGAACGCCCGGTGCCGGGCACTCGAATCGTTCGCGAATGGCAGGGAGTCGAACACGCCGTCACCGTGCTGGAGAGTGGGTACGAATATCTGGGCAGGCCCTTCAAGTCTTTATCGGCCGTCGCCAACGCGATTACCGGAACACGCTGGTCCGGGCCGCTTTTCTTCGGGATCAAATCCACGGGAGGTGATAAATGAAACCGACAAAGGTTCCGATCAAGAAAGTCCGCTGCGCGATCTATACCAGGAAATCCTCGGAAGAGGGACTGGATATGGAGTTCAACTCCCTCGACGCCCAGCGCGAATCCTGCGCCGCCTATATCGCCAGCCAGAAGGCCGAAGGCTGGCTGGAACTGCCCGACCGCTACGACGACGGCGGCGTCTCCGGCGGCACCCTGGAGCGGCCGGCGCTGAAACGCCTGCTCGCCGATATCGAGGCCGACCGGGTCGACGTGGTCGTGGTTTACAAAATAGACCGCCTCTCCAGAGCACTGATGGACTTCTCCAAGCTGGTCGAAGTGTTCGACGCCCACAAGGTGACCTTCGTCTCGGTAACGCAGAGCTTCAATACCACAACTTCGATGGGGAGGCTTACACTCAATATTTTGCTCTCCTTTGCGCAATTTGAACGGGAGGTGATCGGCGAGCGGATCAGGGACAAGTTCGCCGCCAGCCGCAAGCGCGGCCTGTGGATGGGCGGGGTGCCACCGCTGGGCTACGACGTGGTCGCCCGCAAGCTGGTGGTCAACGAAACCGAAGCCGAGCTGGTCCGGTTGATCTTCCGCCGCTTCATCGAACTCGGCTCGGTCAGCGCCCTGATGCACGAACTGACCGCCGCCGGCCACCGCGCCAAATCCTGGACCACCCAGGATGGCAAAGAGCGCCAGGGCGGCCCCATCGACCGCAAGGCCCTCTACGGCTATTTTGCCAACCGGGTCTATCTCGGCGAAGCGGTTCACAAGGGTGTCTCCTACCCCGGCGAGCATGAAGCCCTGATCGATCAAGCCACCTGGGACAGGGTCCACGCCATCCTCGGGGAGAACACACGGGTTCGCGGTTCCCGCCCCCGCACCGAATCTCCGGCGCTGCTGAAGGGCCTGCTGTTCAGCCCGACCGGCAGCATCATGACCCCGATCCACACCCGCAAAAATGGAAAAATTTATCGGTACTACGTCAGCCAAACCGCGATCCGCAACGGCTACGGCGCCTGCCCGATCAAGACCGTGCCGGCGGGCGAAATCGAAGGCGCGGTGGTGGCGCAACTCCGGGGCCTGCTGAGAACGCCGGAGATCATCGTCCGCACCTGGAAACAGACCGCCGAGGACGGCGAGACGATCGCCGAGTCCGAAGTGACCGCCGCCCTGAGCCGGCTCGATCCACTGTGGGATGAACTCTTTCCCGCCGAGCAGGCCCGCCTCGTCCGGCTGCTGGTCGCCCGCGCCACCATCGGCACCGACGGCGTCCAAATCGCCCTCCACACCGGCGGCCTCGCCACCCTGGCCGCCGACCTCCGCCCCACCCTCGCCCAGGAGACCCGCCAATGACCAACGCCACCAGCGCCGTGCTCAGCGAAGACGGGCAGATTTTGACAGCTTTCGTCCCAATAAATTTTCGCAAGCGGGGTGGCCGCAAGCTGATCATCCCGCCGGCCGGATCGCCCGAGCCGGTCTACAGTCTGCCGCAGCCCAAGGTGAACCCGCCCCTCGTCAAGGCCCTGGCCCGAGCCCATCGGTGGAAAAAGCAGCTCGACACCAAGCAATACGCCACGATCAAGGAAATCGCCGCGGCGGAAAAGGTGGCGGAACGCTACGTCGGCCAGTTGCTCAAACTCACCCTCCTCGCTCCCGACATCACGGAAATGATCCTCGACGGCCGCCTCCCTAAAGGCGTCGGCCTCGCAGACTTCATGAAGCCCTGGCCGGGGATTTGGGAGGAGCAGAGGGCGCACCTCAGAAGCCTGGGGCAAGAGTAAGCGGGAGACAGCCCCTGCGATCCGTACTCTTGCCGGCTCTCTGGCACCAGAGGACGGCGTAGAGTACGGATCAGGGGCTGCCGTCGCCGATTGCCGACGGAACGCCCAGCTGGATATCCAACCGCGCCGCGTCAGCCCGGGCGGCTTCCGCGATCAACAGCGTCAACCGCCCATTCTCCGACACCACGTCTCCCTCGGCCCGCAGCCGGTCACAAAGGACGGCCAACTTGCTGGCTATGTCCTCGAGGGACTCCGCCGGGTGGCGCATCAGGATGGTGGTCGCCTCTGCGATGGCGTCACAGCGGGCGGCACGGGCATCGTCGCTCAGGCCATACTGAGGGCGCTGCACCTGCAGCAACTTCCGGTAACTGCGGCCAACCGGCGTGGTGGCCGGCGGCAGAGCCTCTTCGCTCATGATCAAGTTCTCCGCACTCAGAGAATATTGCGGCCAGGGAATGGCCTGCCGAGCAGGATAAGACTCAACTCCCAGCTCAATTGCAATAATATAAAGCAGCCATTCACATATAACGTCCGCAGCAGACGGCGAATACGCCGCTTTACGCACTCATAATCACTATAGCCTTTGACTTTATCCGGACGCATCCACACTGTTCTGCCTGCCGGACGGATATTGACCCTGAGCCGAACCGGCACAAAAGGACCGCCGAAGAAATCAAGTGTCCGATCCGGTACCAGAGCATGCACCAACCGCACCCCCGCGCGCGTTCGTCCGGTCCCCGCGCTCGTGTTTTGGAGAGTCCACGAGAAGGCGAGTCGGTCTTGCGCGGAAAGGCAGGCCGGTGCCCTCGGCGCCGAACTCAGCAAAAGCCCGGCGGTCTTGTTTACGACATGGCCGCCGGGCTTCCTTTTGGTCTTTACCAGCCACGGAGGTAAGCGCCCGGCTTCATCGGCGCTGCCGGCCAAGGCCGCCCCGACACTGATCAAGGCCCTGGCTCACGCCCACTGGTGGAAGAAGCTGCGCGACATGTCCCGTTCGGGCCAGGAGGGGAAGGGCAGCATTTGGTGCAACCGATTGGTATACCGGGCAATTATTTGTCTCCGTTGAGCGAGGGTAGGCTCAAGCTGCCGTGATGCGCGATACCGTCCATACTCACTCTAACGGACGAGCGAAACATTGCCATGAAGGATGCTGCCCGGCTTCATTTCCCTCGTCAGGGCAAAACGGACTGGAGTGGTTAGTCCATTTACCTGATAATCACCGAATGGCGATCCGAACAGAAAATAGATCGGCAAAGCCGGCGAGTCCGGCGTCGAGCGGGCCAGCGGGCAGCGAATTCGAGGCGCAGGTTGGCGCCTCCTATTTGCTGTCGATGCTCGCGGGTGGAGAGCCGCGAGGGCTTCCCTGCACTATCGTCGATTCCGTCGAACTACAGCGTGCCGGAGAAGGCTATCCACTTGATGACGTCATCGTCCGTTCGCACGATCCCGACGGCAATGCGGCAATTCTGGAAATCCAAGTCAAGCGCACCATCAGTTTTACCCCCACTGACGTGGTCTTCCAGTCTGTCGTGGCCCAGATAGTCGAGGCTGCGGGTAAGCCGGATTTCTGGAATTCCAAGCACGAACTGGCTGTGGCTACGGCACGCACCTCCCGCAAGATCGACGGCGCCTATCAAGATGTTCTGACCTGGGCTCGCCAGATAGGATCGGCAGAAACTTTCGTGGTCCGTATCGCCCGCGCCGGGTCGGCCAGCGATGACATGCGGACATTTTTGAAAACTTTCAGAGATCACCTGAATGAGCTGGGTTTTCCTCACGACGATGAAATGGTTTGGAAGCTGCTCCGCCGTTTACAAATTCTTATATTTGATTTCACGGCCACGGGATCTGCATCCGAAGCACTGGCGCACGAGCGCTCCGCCCGTGTTCTGGACTCTTCCGAATCGAATCGCGGTGGCGAACTGTGGGGAGCATTAACCGGTCTTGCGCTGAGCATCGCAGCAAATGGCGGGGATCGGACACGAGAGACTCTTCGCGCCGACAATGCGTTGAGGAATTTCCGCTGGGCAGGTGAGCCTCGCCACCTACGGGCACTGGCGGCCTTGGCCGAGAACGGGGCTGCGTCTCTCGCTGACATCCGGGACCAGATTAACGGGGTGAGCATCAGCCGACCCGCGTGGGTGGCGGAGGTCCATGCAAAACTTGAACAGGGTCGTTATATAGAAATTCGTGGCGATGCGGGTGTCGGCAAATCCGGTATCCTGAAACATTTCGCTTCGCAGGCGGCAACCGAGTCAGGGATCATTGTATTGAAACCAGGCCGGATCACGCCTCGGGGCTGGACGGCCTTGCGGGCGGTGCTTAACTTTGACGGTTCGGCAAGGGACCTGCTCGTCGAGCTTTCCGCCGATGGCACGGGCCTGCTTTTCATTGACAATCTCGACCAGTTTACTGAGGTGGAGCAGGTAACGGTCAACGATCTTCTGCGCGAAGTTGCCAAGCTCCCCGGCTTCTCGGTGGTCGCCACAGCCCGGCGCGATTTCGGTAATGATGAAGGCGCGTGGCTCGCACAAGACGCCTTGGATCAATTGGGCCGCGCACAGCCTATCGTGATCGGTGAATTGGGCGACACGGAAGTGGAGGAAATGGTTGCCGCCGCGCCGAGTCTCGCCGGTTTACTCTCATCCGCACATCCGGCCAGTGACGTCACCCGAAACCTGTTCCGGTTGGCCAGACTGGCCGGGCGACCTAAAAATGCGCCCATTCTGCACACCGAAATCGATATGGCCGATGAATGGTGGGACACAGCGGATGGCCTGCAGGAAGGGCAGCGCGAACGTGGGAGGGTCCTACGGTATTTGGCCAAACAGGCGCTCGGGCCCGAGACCACTTTCGACGTCAGCTCCCAGCCCTCGGCTCCGGTAGACAGCTTGATCAAGTCTGAAACTCTGAGAGACTACGGCAGCGATCAGGTCGGATTTCGCCACGATGTCCTTCGGGAGTGGGCCGTCGCGAAACTCATTGACCTCAATAACGATACGATTCAACAGCTTCCCCTCGACAAACGGGCGCCCCCGTTTTTGGCTCGGAGCGTCGAACTCTACGCTCGGTCTATGATCGAGCGCGCAGACAACCATCAGGCTTGGTCGGCTTTGCTCGACAGGCTGTCGGGATCCGGCATCCACGGCTCCTGGCGACGTGCCGCGATTCTCGCGCCCGTTCGCTCCGAGGCCGCGCTGCAAACTCTGCAGACGGCGATGCCCAGTCTCGTCACCAGCGGCGGCGCATTGCTCAACGAACTCATTCGCACAACCATGGCCGTGGATGTGCACCCCCTCAGGGAAATGTACGCCGGGTCGGGATTCGACGTGGCCTTGCTGCCCGAGAATATCGTCGGACCGAGCGGCCCGTCCTGGGGCCGCCTGATCGCCTGGCTTTTGAGATTGGGGGACCAACTGCCTGGCGGATGCATCCCCGATGTGGTCAATCTGTTCAATGCATGGTCGCTGGCGCTTCTCGGTGGGGACCGGTTTACACCACACCTGCTTGCTCGCCTTCATCACTGGCTGACCGAGATAGAGGCTGCGTGGGACACGCGCTATTCTTACGATCGCCCGCCCCTCTTCGGGGGTGCGCTTACGTCGGGTCAGATTCGGTCGCTCGAAGGCGAGCTTCGACGCGGCTTTGTCACATTCGCGAACCGGGTCCCCGAACTCGCCGCCGAATATCTTCGCACTGCCAGGAGTCGGAAGAAACTCGAGCATATCGCCACCGCCCTGCACGGTTTCAGGGGAACGCTGGCAGCGGCAGCGCCAAATGAATTGGCCAACCTTGTCGAAGCGGCCCTCATCCCCACCCCTCGTTCCGACAAGCAGCCCCGCTATCCGCGCAACTTACCCTTTGATGGAGTCTTCACTCACTTCGATTCAAATTTTCTACCGGTCTCACCGGCGCAAGGCCCGTTCTACGATCTTCTGAACGCACAACCCGAGATCGGGAAGCAGCTGATTCGGCGGTTGATCGACCATGCGATTACCGAGGCTCGGAATTTCAAGGGCGATCCGGACTTCATAGAAATAATGACACCCGACAGCGCCAGACGATTTTCGTGGCTTTTCACATTCATGTGGTCCCGCGAAATCGGAGCAAGATATTACGCCATCACATCCGGACTTATGGCCCTTGAGGGCTGGGCGCATGCGCGCATCGAAGCCGGCGAGTCGGTCGAAGCGGTTGTCGCCGATGTTATCGGTCCAGGCGATGTGCCCGCCGCCTACCTCCTTGTCGCGATCGACCTCATCCTTTCGCACTGGCCCGCCTCCCGTGAGGCGGCTGTCCCCTTCATCGGCAATCCTAGGCTGATCATTATGGACCGGGAGCGCCAGATGCACGAACGCGTCGAGTTCCCCGATATTTATGGGCTTGGCGCTCTGCAGCGCGAACCGACGGGGCTGATCAATGCGAAGAGTCTGGCCGATCGGCCGTCGCGCAAACTTACCCTCTATGACCTTCTGAAATACTACACCTTTGCCGATGATCCGGCGCAACGCGACCGGCTTGTCGCCCTATTGCAAAGCGCGGCCGGGGACTTGGGTCCACCCGCTCCGGGATCAAACTTTGGCGATCCGGCGTTCATGGTTATCCACGCTCTGAACCAGCTCAATCCAGCGAACTGGCGATTGGTCGAGGTGCAGTTCAAAGACGGGTCGAAGGGTGAGGCTCAGAAATACGCGCCCCCGCAAAGCGAGGAAGATTGCTTGCCGCCAATTCAGGACAAGGCGCAAGAAATCTTTAAAGAACTTTATATTCGAAATAGCGCTGCGGCGATTCTTGATAATCCTTCGCGCAGCAGTCCCCAAATTGTGAATGTCTTGGTCGAATGGGCGATGGCCCGGCCCTTGCGGATTGTCTGTGACACATATGGAGAAGAGCGTGATGTGACCGCCTGGGCCATTGCTGAGGCATTGACGAATATCGCGATGATTGCCATGCGCGACGGTGACAGCGAGCTTCGCCAGAAATCGCGAGAATGGGCTCACGAAATTTTTGAACAGCGGCTTGCGCAACCAAGTGACCCGACAGCGGGGGCGCTATCACGACTTCAGTTCAACCCCCTGGCGATTGTCTTTGCCGGTTACGCCTTTTCTCTTCGTGACCGCGCTGAAAAGGGCGATGTACGCAAGATTCTGGAGATTGCGGCAAACGATTCGGTGGCTGTGTCGCGGGGACTCGCTGTTTCGGCGTCTGTAATTGCTCAGATTGATGAGCGACTTTTGAAATCCGTCCTACGCTGCGCTCTCAAGGCGCGGATTTATTGTCTCCGGGATTGGGAACTTGAAGAGGATGTTTACGAAGCTCGTAAGACCGAGTTGAGGCGAGACGTCGATGCTGCGATTGATCAGGAGGTCGAATGGATCGCAGAGCGGACCGCAGAGCCCGACTGGCCGGAATTCCCGCTCAGCAATCCGCCCTCTCGGCGGCGGCTCCGCCTCCCTGGAGGACACGCACAGCTGCAAGAGCGTCGGGCTCGTCCGGAAAAATTTGTCGATAGCCGTGGGGCTGCCAGCTGGCTGGAGGCCCTACGTGACGTTGCTGACGTTTCCCGACGCCCCTGGCTGCGCGACATCATCGAACACTATCGCGCTTGGACCTGTGACGCCAACGGCGGCTCGCTGGAGGTCAACGATGATGTCGATCAACCGCCGACTGAGTGGAACAACGCATATTTCAGCTTAATGGCAGCGTGCCTACCGAGCCTATCTGCTGCTGAAATTGATATTTTTGCGCTCGAATTAATCTGTGGTTTGCGGGCGCCTGAAATGTTCTTGAGTGTTAGCGCTCAATTCTTGCGGAGTTTTGATGCAATTTACCTCGACACCGATAGCATCGATCCGATCATAGCTGTGCATGTGCGGCAAAGTCTTGCAGACGCGCTGCGGAAACACAATGCCTGGAAACGGTTCGCGCACGACCGGTCAGAGTCAGTGGAACGCAACCTTGGCGACGCGGTCTCCGCCTTCTTTCTCCACGTTTACAATTGGGGATTTACGCCCCCGCGTTGCTACCTGTTTCCGGACCGAGCCTCCAAAGCGCACTATCTTCTTCCCACACTACAGACACTTGCTGTTGAGGCACCCTCGGCTCTGGTTGCGTCGGAAACCATGACGGTGCTCGAAATCGCGCCACATCATGCGCTACTTACCTTCGCGATCACGGTGGTGAAAGCATGGGCGACTCAGAGGCCGGATGATCCTGTCTTCTGGGTGGACCACGCCATCGGACGCAGGTTTTGCCAATGGCTAGAGCGGCTGCGAACACTGGCGCCAGCCTCCTTTGTCTCGGATAGCCCCGAGCGAGGCGACATAGACCAAATTCTCGCGGCTCTCGTCCGTTCGGGTGTTGCAGAAGCGGGACGTCTTGAAACCGTACTGTCCGTTCTTTGAAAACCGGCCCCTGCGGATTGGCCGCCGAGACCTCACACCGGCTAAGCCGGCGGTTTTTCTTGAAACTTCCCCTGACTTCGGCCACACCCTGTGACCAGCACATCTTTCGCCGGGTGGACCATGAACCATAGTGATCTCGTCGCGGCAGTGGCAGCCGCCCTCGACCTCTCCCGCAAGCAGGCCGAAGCCGCGGTGTCGGCAGTGCTGGCGCCGGTGACCGAGGCTCTGGCTCGTGGCGAGGAGGTGAAGCTCAACGGCCTCGGCGCCTTCGAGATCGTCGACCGCCCTGCCCGGCCGGGGCGCAATCCCCAGACCGGCGCCGCCATCGAGATCGCGGCCAGCCGCTCGGTCAAGTTCAAGCCGGCCAAGGCGTTGCGCGACGCCCTTTCCCCCGCGACCTCGAAGGACTCGCCATGACCGACTCTTCTCCGGCTCGCACCGGCCTCCTCGCACTCGTTTCCGAAATCGTTGCCGCCTACGTGGCGTACAACCGCGTGCCGGTCGCCGATTTGCCCGCCCTGGTCACCACAGTCCACCAGGAGCTTCAGGCCGCCCCTGGCCCAAAAAATGAGGAACCGGCCGAGGCCGCCCAGAAGCCGGCGGTGGCGGTGAAAAAGTCGGTGCGCGCCGATCAGATCACCTGCCTCGAATGCGGGAAACCGATGAAAATGCTGAAGCGCCACCTGAACTCCGACCACGGCCTCACGCCGGCCGAGTACCGGGCCAAGTGGGCACTGCCGTCCGACTATCCGATGACCGCGCCAGACTATGCCAAGGCCCGCTCAACGATGGCGCTGAAGATCGGGTTGGGCCGGAGCAAGCAGGGGTAGGCCCGGTGGTCGAGCAACTCCATGGGATTGAATGGCGGCAAGGGCGGAATTCCCGAACCATTGATTTTACTGGGAAAATCGATTTCGATTCAGCGGCCTGCCCGTCTCGGACATCCGCGCCGCAATAAAAAGGTGCGCAGGTCGGAAAAGCTGCGCAGTGCTGCTAACCCTTTGATCTGCTTAAAGTGCGCAGGTTGGAAAAAGCTGCGCACTAAATTGGCGGACTGCGCAGGTTTCAGAGAATATCGGCCGAGAGAGATAAATACCGGCCCCAACAGGGTGGCGGCAGTGCGCAGGTTAACGCGCAAAGGCCCGGAATTCCTTGGATATTTCCAAGTCATTCCGGGCCTGAGAGGATCCTGGGAAGTATATTTGGTTGAGGGAAGCAGGCACTCCGAAAACCATTCTCTGGATATTATATACTGGTTCTGGAGCGCTTCAGCAAAAAGTTTGAGCACCAGATGGACGGGCGAAGGTGGCAAACAGCTGAATTCAGCATTGGCCAATCAACGACATAGCGCTTTATAATCTCCGCAGGTTTGGCCTGATGAGCGGGCAATTATTTCGCATCGTCTTCGGCAAGCGCTGGAATTGCGGAAATTTTGATGAAATGCACAGCAGGCCGATCACGAATTCATCCTATTCCATGTAAGCCAGCATATCCAGCGGCGCGTCCAGCGCTCGAGCGATTCGTGCCATGGCGTCGAAACTTCCTGGTTTCTTGTCGGTCTCGATCTCTGAAAGATATGACGCCGAGATGCCGGCGATCTCTGCCAAGCCCCGCACCGTCAGTTTCCGGTATTCACGCAACGTTTTGACCGGATGCTCGCCATCAAGTATCCGCTCCGCAACCTCGAACGGAAACGCCTCCGTCTCGCCCGCCGCAAGGCGCGCCTTCACCGCATCCGCGTCGGCCAAATCCTGCGCATCCACGAGCAGATCGGTGAGAGCTTCGAAGTCGACCCGACGGAGCGTGACGCTGTCCGGCGTCTCGGCGAGGGGCATGATCGTTAGGGCGTTCATCGATAGATCTCCTTGCGGTTTCCAATCTTCAGAACCGTGATCAGCAGAGCATCCCCATTGATCTCGTATATCGCGCGCCAATCGCCATGGCGGATGCGTCCCCGGCCGCCACCGAACGCCTTTGCCCAACCATGCTCTCCGTAGGGATTCGTGGCAAAGGCCCTCAGCTTCGTCCGCAGGCCAGTCGCATCGCTTTTCGGCATACGGAGCAGAACCTTCAGCGCATTGGCTTCGATCAGGAGCTTCATGACCCCATGATCGCTTATAGCGAACGCGCTGTCAACTGAATGTTGGTTCAACGTCCCACACGGTTCCAAAAGCGATGAGACCTCTACCGCACTGCATCTCCACTAGCAGTTTGCGGAAGAAGCAGGTTCCGCGGGCCGTGCAAGTTTTTTTCTGTAAATTCGCGCAGAAGACGACTTGATTCGAGGCGGGTAGTTACGCCGCCAGATTTATGTATATCTTACCAGTCATCCAGTCCTCATCGACCTCTGCGAGCAATGCTGAAACCAAG
>CAIOBP010000044.1 GCA_903856295.1 uncultured Rhodospirillales bacterium
ACCGCACCTTCTGCGACGCTGTCCTCGGCTTCTTGCGCGACGGCGTTCCAGCCCAATGGGACACCCTACGCGATATGGTCACTGATAATTTCCGCGTTATAGACCCAACTGAATTTCGGGTCGTGGCGTAGACCAAGTATAGTATGCACAAACGGTCTGTCTCGGCAGTTCGGGGGCCTATGCGGTGGTTGGCGATGCCCGCTGGCATAATCGCATGACGGAGGCGATGAACCAGCTCTGCGGCAACGGCCCGGTGCCGGTCTGGCTTCACATGCTCCGGGGCATGGCGCTGTCGGGCTCCATCTATCCCTTGGCCTCGGTCGACAGCACCGATGTCGCCCGCAACCACAAGCGTCCTCACAACAACGCCAAGGCGATGGCGGAGCGCTGGGACGCCCTGCAATGCCGGGGGCGGTGGCAGCCGAGGCCGGTCCAGGCCGAGCTGATCGAAGCGGCGTAGCAACGAGAGAGCACAGGGAGCGATCACCATGCGCGTTGCCCTGCACGATTCCGACGGCACCCGCTTTCCCAATCTGGCGCTGATGAAGCTGTCGGCCCACCACAAGGCGGCTGGCGACGAGGTCTGTTGGTTCGACGCCCTGGAGGGCGGCAGCTACGACCTCGTCTGCTCGTCGAAAGTCTTCACCTTCACCGAGGAAGACCCGTACCTGCCGGAAGCGGCGATCCGGGGCGGCACCGGCTATCGCACCAAGGCTACGCTACCCGACGCCGTCGAGCATCTGATGCCGGACTACGGCCTCTACGATCTGGACTATTCGCTCGGCTTCACGACCCGCGGCTGCATTCGCCATTGCGACTATTGCTTCGTGCCGGAGAAGGAAGGCGCGCTGCGTGCCCATGCCGATCTCGAGGAGTTCGCGGCCCATCACGACGTCGTCCTTCTCGATAACAACATCCTGGCCCATGAGCACGGCATCCGCCAGATCGAGCGGGCGATCGCGCTGGGCAAGCGCCTCGACATCAACCAGGGGCTGGACTGCCGGCTGATCGACGCCGCCATCGCCCGCCTGCTCGCCCAGGTGTCGTGGCTGAAGCCGCTTCGGCTGGCCTGCGACGGTCGGGGGCAACTGCCGGCGCTGCGCCGGGCGGTCGAGACCCTGCGCTGGCACAATGTCACGCCCACCCGCTATTTCGTCTACGTGCTGGTCCGCGATCTCGATGATGCCCTGGAACGCATCTGGGCGCTGAAGGGCATGCACCTCGACCCCTTTGCCCAGCCCTACATCCCGCCGGACGGCGAGAAACCGACGCACGCGCAATCGGCCTTCGCCCGCTGGGTCAACCACAAGGCCGAATTCCGGAGCCGGACCTGGGAGGACTACGCCCAGGCCCATGGCGTGGCCGCCGCCTGACGACTTCGCCTCAACCTTTCACCATCGGAGACCACCGATGCCCAGCCGTCGTGAAGCCGTGTTGCAGGCGCTGCTTGCCGCCCTGACCACCGTGCCCGGTGCCACCGTCGAACGCGAAACCGCGATTCCCGAGAGGGTGCCCCAGGGTGGGCTGATCATCCTCCGGGACGGTGATCCCGGCACGCCCGAGGTGATCCTGTCGCCGCTGACCTACCTCTACGATCACGCCGCCAAATTGGAAGTGTTCGTTCAAGCCGGGCAGCCGGCGGCCCGCGCCATTGCGCTGGACGGTTTGCTGCGCGCGATCGGCACCGCGCTGTCGCCCGACCGCACCCTCGGCGGCACCTGCGACTGGATGGCCTGGGGCGCGCCGGTGGCCGAGGAACTGCCGGTGGCCGGTGGAGCCCCGATCCGCGCCGCCACCGTGATCGTCACCCTCAGTTACAGCACCAGCGACCCGCTGGGCTGATTCCCTTTCCTTATTTTGCGGAGATATTGCCATGGCTCGTGCAATCGGCGCCAATGCCCAGCTATTGGCCAAGGTCGAGGCCACCTACGGCACCGCCCCTGGTGGTCCCTATGCCCGGCTGCCTTTCATCAGTTGCGACCTGGGCTCGGAGCAGCCGCTGGAAGCCAACGACGTGCTGGGGCTGGGGCGCGATCCGCCCGAGCCTTCGCGTGGCGTCGTCACCGACCAGGGCAACATCGTGGTCCCGGTCGACCTGCGCGACATCGGCCTGTGGCTGAAGGGACTGTTCGGCGCTCCCGCCACCACCGGCACCACGCCGACCTTCACCCACGTCTTCACCAGCGGCGCAGCCAGCCTTCCGTCGCTGGCGCTGGAAATCGGCATGCCCGATCTGCCGCGCTATTTCCTCAACACCGGCTGCATGGTCGATTCCATCAAATTCCCGTGGGCGACTTCGGGCAAGGCCAACGCCACGGTGGCGGTGATCGCCCAAGGCGAGATCAACGGCGCTACCAGCACCGGCGGCACGCCCACCAGCCGGGTGCTGCGGCGCTTTCAGCAGTCGATGGGCGTGGTGCGCAAGGACGGCACGGCGCTTGGGAATGTCACCGGCGGCGAACTGACCTACGCCAACAAGCTCTCGGCCGTCCGCACCATCCGCGACGACGGCAAAATCGACGGCTGCGATCTGGGGGTGTCGGCTTGCACCGGCCAGATCAGCGTCCGTTTCGCCGACACCGTGCTGCTCGACGCCGCCAGCGCCGGTACCCCGGTGGCGCTTTCCCTCGGTTGGATCATCGACGCCGACCATTCGCTGCTGTTCGATCTCCCCGCCGTCTACCTGCCGAAAGCGAAAAACCCGATCAGCGGTCCCGGCGGCATCGAAGCCAAATACAACTGGCAAGCGGCCAAACCGGCAGCCGGGGCCTTCGTCACCGTCACCTTGAAGAACGATGTCGACTCCTATGTCTGACGGCAATCCGTACCGGATCGCCGGGCCGGCGTTGGTGTCGTTTTCAGGCGGACGCACCAGCGCCTTCATGCTGAAGCAAATTCTGGATGCCCACGGTGGCACGCTGCCGGCCGATGTCCGGGTGTGCTTCGCCAACACCGGCCGGGAACTCGAGGAGACGCTGACGTTCGTCGATGAGTGTTCCCGGCGCTGGGGTGTGCCGATCGTCTGGCTCGAATACGATCCAGCATCTCCGCACCAGACCCGCGTCGTCGATCACGCCACTGCCAGCCGGGACGGCGAGCCGTTCCAGGCGGTGATCGCCGCCCGTGGCTTTCTGCCCAACCCGGTCGCTCGCTTCTGCACGTCAGAGTTGAAAATATGGCGAGTCAAGAGCTTCATGCATCATCTGTGCGGCTATGCGCACTGGCTGAATGTCGTGGGGCTGCGGGCCGACGAGATGCGGCGGGTGGTCAAGCTGACCGACCCCGCCCGTATGGCCCGCGAACGTTGGATCAATGTC
>CAIOBP010000045.1 GCA_903856295.1 uncultured Rhodospirillales bacterium
CCGCCCCGCCCCCCCCCCCCCCGTCGGAGACACCCGGGGCTCTGCCCCTGGACCCCGTCAAAGGCCATGGGCCTTTGGAAACCGTTACTTTAGACGTGGACTGCCCGGCCATCGACTGCGAGGGCGGCTTCCTTGACCGCTTCGCTGAGGGTGGGGTGGGCGTGGCAGGTGCGGGCGATGTCTTCGGCCGAGGCGCCGAATTCCATGGCCAGACCGATTTCAGCGATCAGATGGCCGGCGTCGGGTCCCAGAATGTGGACGCCGAGCACGCGGTCGGTCTTGGCGTCGGCCAGCACTTTGACGAAGCCGTCCGCCGCCGCCATCGCCCGCGCCCGGCCATTGGCCGAGAACGGGAACTTGCCGGCCTTGTAGGCGATGCCGGCTTCTTTGAGTTGCTCTTCCGACTTGCCGACGGTGGCGATCTCGGGGCTGGTGTAGACGATGCCGGGAATCGCGTCGTAATTGATGTGGCCCGACTGGCCGGCGATGATCTCGGCGACCACCACCCCTTCATCCTCGGCCTTGTGGGCGAGCATCGGGCCTTCGATGACATCGCCGATGGCGTAGATGCCGGGGACCTTGGTCTGGAAGTGCTTGTCAGTCTTGATCCGGCCGCGGCCGTCCGTCTCGATGCCGACCGTCTCCAACCCCAGCCCCTCGGTGTAGGGGCGGCGGCCGATGGCCACCAGCACGTAATCGGCGTCGATGGTTTCCGCGGTGCCGCCCTTGGACGGCTCGAGGGTGAGGGCGACGCCGGTCGCATTGGGGACCGCCGCCGTGACCTTGGTCGACAACCGGAAAGTCAGCCCCTGCTTGGCCAGGAGTTTCTGGGCCGACTTGGCTAGCTCCAAATCCATGCCCGGCAGGATGCGGTCGAGGAACTCGACCACCGTGACCTCGGCGCCGAGCCGCTTCCACACCGAGCCCAGTTCCAGCCCGATCACTCCGGCGCCGACCACCACCAGCTTCTTCGGCACTTCCGGCAGTTTCAGGGCGCCGGTCGAGGAGACGATGCGCTGCTCGTCGATGGTCACGCCGGGCAGCGGCGTCACGTCCGAGCCGGTGGCGATGATGATGTTCTTGGCTGCGACCGTCTGGACCGATCCATCCTTGCCGACCACCTCGAGGGCGCCGGGAGCGGTGATGCGCCCAAGGCCCTTCAGCCAAGTGATCTTGTTCTTTTTGAACAGGAATTCGATGCCGCCGGTCAGGTCCTTGACCACCTTGGTCTTATGGGACATCAGCGCCGCGAGGTCGAGCGAGACCTCGCCGACCTTGACGCCGTGATGACCCAGATGATGCCGCGCCTCGTCGAACTTCTCGGAGCTGACCAGCAGCGCCTTGGAGGGAATGCAGCCGACATTCAGGCAGGTGCCGCCGAGCGTGTCCCACTTTTCGACCACCGCGGTCTTCAGGCCCAACTGGGCGGCGCGAATGGCGGCGACATAACCGCCGGGGCCGGCACCGATCACAACGACATCATAGGACATGGCGAAACCCTAAAATTCATGGTTTCCAAAGGCCGCCGGCCTGTGGCGGGGTCAAGGGGCGGAGCCCCTTGCCTTCGGCGACCAGGGGCCTTGCCCCTGGACCCCACTGGGGCCATTGGCCCCAGACCCCACTACATCAAACCTCGAGCAACAGACGCTGGGGGTCTTCGATGGCTTCCTTGACCCGGACCAGGAAGGTTACGGCCTCGCGGCCGTCGATGATCCGGTGATCGTAGCTGAGCGCCAGATACATCATCGGCCGGATTTCGACCTTGCCGCCGATGGCCACCGGCCGGTCCTGGGTCTTGTGCATGCCCAGAATCGCCGATTGCGGCGGGTTGATGATCGGGGTCGACATCAGCGAGCCGTAGACGCCGCCGTTGGAGATGGTGAAGGTGCCGCCGCTCATCTCTTCCATCGAGAGTTTGCCGTCGCGGGCCTTCTTGCCATACTCGGTGATGGTCTTCTCGATACCGGCGAAGCTGAGCAGATCGGCATCGCGGACCACCGGCACGACCAAGCCCTGGGGCGTGCCGACGGCGACACCGATATCGTAGTAATTCTTGTAGACCAGATCGTTGCCGTCGATCTCGCCATTGACCGCCGGCAGTTCTTTGAGCGCCGCGACCGCGGCCTTGACGAAGAACGACATGAAGCCGAGCTTGATGCCGCCGTGCTTCTTCTCGAACTTGTCCTTATACTGGTTGCGCAGCGCCAGCAGCGCCGACATGTCGACCTCGTTGAAGGTGGTCAGCATTGCGGCGGTGTTCTGGGCGTCCTTGAGACGCTCGGCGATGCGCTGGCGCAGGCGGGTCATGCGCACCCGCTCCTCGCGGTCGGCGCGGGCGCGCGGACCCGAGGGGGCGGCGGGCTTGGGGGCGGGCGGGGCCGGGCGCGGTGCCGGGGCGGCGACTACGGCCGCCGGGGCGGGCGCTGGCGCGGCGGGCTTGCTCGCCAAGTAGTTCTGCACGTCTTCCTTGGTCAGCCGGCCGTCCTTGCCGCTGGCCGGAATCTTCGTGGCGTCGAGCTTGTTGTCGTCGACCAGCTTGCGCACGGCGGGCGAGAGCACGTCGCTGGCGTCCTGGGCGGCCACCGAGGCGGGCGCGGCAGCCGCAGCGGGCGCGGCGACCACGCCGGCCCCGGCCTCGCCGATCACGCCGAGCACGGCGCCGACCCCGACATTCGAGCCCTCGGGCGCGACAATTTGGCTGAGGGTGCCAGCGGCGGTGGCATTGACCTCGAGGGTCACCTTGTCGGTCTCCAACTCGACCAACGCATCATCCACCGCGACCACCGCTCCCAGCGGCTTGAGCCACCGCGCGACGGTGGCTTCGGTTACCGACTCACCCAGTGTGGGGACCTTGATTTCCGTCGCCATCACGATTTCCTCAAGAATGCAGGTTCTTGCCTGAGTTGATCTTAGGGGCGGCCGCAGCCGCCCGGTACCGTTATTTTACCGTCAGGGCCTCGTCGACCAGCTTGGCCTGTTCCTTGTTATGGGTCTTGGCCAGACCGGTGGCCGGAGACGCCGAGGCCGGACGCCCGACATAGGTCGGCCGCTTGGCCTTGACCTCCAGCGGCGCCAGCACGCCTTCGATCCGCCGGTCCATGAAGGTCCAGTAACCCATGTTTTCCGGCTCTTCCTGGCACCAGACCACATCGGCGTTGGGGTACTTGCGCAGCTCGTTGGTCAGGGGCGTCCGGGGCAGGGGGTAGAGCTGCTCGACCCGAACCAGGGCGACATCCTTGATGCCCCGGGCATCGCGCTCCTGGAGCAACTCGTAGTAGATTTTGCCGGTGCACAGCACCACCCGCTTGACCTGCTCGGACGGAACCAGATCGAGAGTCTCGTCCCGGATCACCCGCTGGAAGCCGGTGCCGACCGTGAACTCGCTGAGCTTGGACACGCACAACTTGTGCCGCAGCAGCGACTTCGGCGCCATGATCACCAGCGGCTTGCGGATGCGCCGCCGCATCTGCCGGCGCAGGGCGTGGAAGTAGTTGGCCGGTGTCGAGATGTTGCAAACCTGGATGTTGTCCTCGGCGCACAGTGCGAGATAGCGCTCGGGGTGGGCCGAGGAGTGCTCAGGACCCTGGCCCTCGTAGCCGTGGGGCAGCAGCATCACCAGGCCCGACATGCGCAGCCACTTGGACTCGCCCGAGCTGATGAACTGGTCGATGATGGTCTGGGCGCCATTGGCGAAATCGCCGAACTGGCCTTCCCACAACACCAGCTCATAGGGCGCGGTCAGGCTGAAGCCATACTCGAAGCCGAGCACCGCGAATTCCGAGAGCGGGCTGTCATGGACCTCGTAGGTCGCCGGCTGGTCCTTGGGCCGGATGTGATTGAGCGGAATGTAGCGGTTCTGGTTGGTCTGGTCGTGGAACACCGAATGGCGCTGGGAGAAGGTGCCGCGCCCGGAATCCTGACCCGACAGCCGGATCGGATTGCCTTCGAGCAGCAGCGATCCGAAGGCCATCGCTTCGGCGGTGCCCCAGTCGAAGCCCTCGCCGGTCTCGAACATCTCTTCTTTTTGTTTGAGCTGGCGGGCGATCTTGGGGTTGATGTCGAAGCCTTCTGGATAGCTGACCAGCGCCTTGCCGATCTCGCGCAGGGTTTCCTTGTCCACCGAGGTGTGGGAGCGGTGATCCTCCTCGCCCCGGGTGGCGATCAGCCCCGACCAGCGGCCTTCAAGCCAGTCGGCCTTGTTGGGCTTGTAGCTGCTGGCGCCGGCATATTCGCCCTCCAGCTTCTTCTGGAACTCGGCGACCATCTGCTGGGCTTCGCCCTCGGTGATCACCGCTTCCTGGGCGAGCTGCTTGGCGTAGATTTCCCGCGTGCTCGGATGCTTGCGGATTTCCTTGTACATGATCGGCTGGGTGAACGCCGGCTCGTCGCCTTCGTTGTGCCCATGCCGGCGGTAGCAGAACATGTCCACCACCACGTCTTTCTTGAACTTCTGGCGGAACTCGATGGCGATGCGCGAGACGTGCACCACCGACTCGGGATCGTCGCCATTGACGTGGAAGATCGGCGCCTGGATGCCCTTCGCGACGTCGGTGCAGTAGGGACCGGAGCGCGAGTAGCTGGGATTGGTGGTGAAGCCGATCTGGTTGTTGACGATGAAATGCAGGGTGCCGCCGGTGCGATAGCCCTTCAGCTCCGACAGCATCAGGGTCTCGGAGACCAGTCCCTGGCCGGCGAAGGCGGCGTCGCCATGGAGCAGCAGGCCGCAGACCTGGGTGCGGTCATGGTCGTCCCGCTGCATCTGCTTGCAGCGCACCTTGCCCAGCACCACCGGATTGACCGCTTCCAGGTGGGACGGATTGGCGGTCAGCGACAGCGAAACCGAGTTGCCGTCGAAGTCGCGCTCGGTCGAGGTGCCGAGATGGTATTTGACGTCGCCCGACCCCTGGACATCCTCGGGAGTCGCCGAGCCGCCCTGGAATTCCGAAAACACGATGTGGAACGGCTTGCTCATGAAGTTGGTCAGCACGTTGAGCCGGCCGCGGTGGGGCATGCCGATCACCACGTCCTTCAGCCCGAGCTGGCCGCCGCGCTTGATGATCTGCTCCAGTGCGGGGATCAGCGACTCGCCGCCATCCAGGCCGAAGCGCTTGGTGCCGGTGTACTTCATTTGCAGGAAGCGCTCGAAGCCCTCGGCGGCGGTCAGCCGCTCCAGGAGGGCGCGCTTGCCGTTGACCGTGAAAGTGGTGTGGTTCTTGATGGTCTCGATGCGCTCCTGAATCCAGGCCTTCTGCTCCGGGTCCTGGATATGCATGTATTCGACACCGATGGTGCCGCAATAGGTGCTGCGCAGAATGTCCATCAACTGGCGGAGCGTCACGCTCTCCAGCCCGAAGGCGTAGTTGATGAAGATCGGCCGGTCCCAGTCGCCGGGACCGAAGCCATAGGTCGCGGGGTCGAGTTCCGGATGGGGCTCGCGCCTCTCAAGGCCGAGCGGATCCAGCCGCGCCTCGAGGTGGCCGCGCACCCGGTAGATGCGGATCAGGATGAAGGCGCGCAAGCTGTCGATGATGGCGCCGCGCACCTGATCGATCGACTGGTGGGCCTGGAAGAAGGTGGGCAGGGCGCCGACGCCCTCGGCCATCAGGGCGGGGGACTGGGCCGCCGCCAGGGCCAGCGCATCCTCGCCGACGCGGGCCTGACCGATGACGCTCCGGTCGCTGGGCGCCCAACTGGCTCCCCGCAACTCGTTGAGAATCGCCCGGCCGTCCTCGTTCAGTTCGGCGAAGAAGCCCGCCCAACTGGGATCGACCGAGGCCGGATTGCCCAGATAACGGGTATACAGCTCGGCGACAAAAGTCGCGTTGGCGCCGGAAAGGAAAGAGGATTGTTCAAAATATCCTGTCATGGCCCCGACCCGGCGATGGCTCCCGGGTCCTCTGAAAAGGTTGTTGTCGGGAAACCCAAAACCTCGTCACCGGCCGCCGGCTCCCCCCGAACCGATCCCGGACGGAAACGCTCTCTCCCTGTTTGGAGCGAACCGCCCCGAACGCCGTGCCCATATATGGGCGCACCGTTCGGAGCGGGAAACCCCAGGGCTGGGAAAGATCAGCCCTTCATCAGCTTCAGCATGGTGCTGCCCAGGCTCGCCGGGGTATCGGCGACCGCGATGCCGCACGCCTTCAGCTTCTCGATCTTGTAATCGGCGGTGTCGTGCCCGCCGCCGATCACCGCGCCGGCATGGCCCATACGGCGGCCCGGAGGCGCGGTCTTGCCGGCGATGAAGCCGACGACCGGCTTCTTCGCCTTGTTGTTGGCCTTCAGGAACTCGGCGCCGTTGACCTCGGCGTCGCCGCCGATTTCGCCGATCATGATGATGCCCTGGGTCTCGGGGTCGGCGAGGAACATCTCCAGGCAGTCAACGAAGTTGGTGCCGTTGACCGGATCGCCGCCGATGCCGATGCAGGTGGTCTGGCCGAGACCGGCGGCCGTGGTCTGAGCCACCGCCTCATAGGTCAGGGTGCCCGAACGGGACACGATGCCGATCTTGCCGCGGCGATGAATGTGACCGGGCATGATGCCGATCTTGCACTCATCGGGAGTGATGACGCCGGGGCAGTTCGGCCCGATCAGGCGGGTCTTGGAGTTGGCCAGCGCCCGCTTGACGGTGACCATGTCGAGCACCGGAATGCCTTCGGTGATGCAGACCACCAGCGGGATTTCGGCGTCGATCGCCTCCAGGATGGCGTCGGCGGCGAACGGCGGCGGGACATAGATCACGCTGGCGTTGGCGCCGGTCTTGGCAACCGCTTCGGCGACGGTGTTGAACACCGGCAGGTCGAGGTGGCTGGTGCCGCCCTTACCCGGGGAGACGCCGCCGACCATCTTGGTGCCGTAGGCGATCGCCTGTTCGGAGTGGAAGGTGCCCTGAGAGCCGGTGAAGCCCTGGCAGATCACCTTGGTTTGAGCATTTACCAGGACAGCCATTACGCACCTTCCTTCACGGCCTTGACGATCTTCTCTGCGGCGTCGGCGAGGTTTTCGGCCGACAGGATCGGCAGACCCGATTCCGCCATGATTTTCTTGCCCAGCTCGACGTTGGTGCCCTCAAGGCGCACCACCAGCGGCACGTGCAGGCTGACTTCGCGCGCGGCGGCGACCACGCCTTCGGCGATGACGTCGCAGCGCATGATGCCGCCGAAGATGTTGACCAGGATGCCCTCGACGTTCTTGTCGGAGAGGATCAGCTTGAAGGCGGTGGTGACGCGCTCACGGGTGGCGCCGCCGCCGACATCGAGGAAGTTGGCCGGTTCGCCGCCATAGTGCTTGATGATGTCCATCGTGCCCATGGCGAGGCCGGCGCCGTTGACCATGCAGCCGATGGAGCCATCGAGCTTGACATAGTTCAGGCTGTGCCGGTTGGCCTCGATTTCCGCCGGGTCCTCTTCGGACTCGTCGCGCAGCTCTTCGATGTCCTTGTGACGGAACAGGGCGTTGTCGTCGAAGCCCATCTTGGCGTCGAGCGCGATCACCTGACCGTCGCCGGTCACGACCAGCGGGTTGATTTCGACCATCGAGGCGTCGAGGTCGGTGAACGCCTTGTACATGGCGGTCAGGAACCGGGTCGCCACCTGCACCTGCTTGCCTTCAAGGCCAAGGCCGAAGGCGATCTTGCGGGCGTGGTACTGCTGGATGCCGGTCGCGGGATCGATGGCGAGGGTGATGATCTTCTCGGGCGTGGCTTCGGCCACGTCCTCGATGGCCATGCCGCCTTCGGTCGAGGCGATGATCGTGACCTTGGAGGTGCCGCGGTCGATCAGCATGCTGAGGTACAGCTCGCGCTTGATGTCGCAGCCTTCCTCGATGTAGACGCGCTTGACTTCCTTGCCTTCGGGGCCGGTCTGCTTGGTGATCAGCACATGACCGAGCATCTCGAGGGTGTCGCGGCCGACCTGCTCGATCGACTTGACGACGCGCACGCCACCCTTGCCGCCAGGGGCGTCCTTGAACTTGCCGGCGCCACGGCCACCGGCATGAATCTGCGACTTGACCACCCACACCGGGCCGCCGAGTTCGCGGGCCACGCCCTCGGCCTCCTGGGGAGTATAGGCGACGCCGCCGCGGGGAACCGCGACACCGTATTTCTTCAGCAGGCTTTTGGCCTGATATTCATGGATATTCATGGGGACCGTCTTTTGTGGTGAAAGGATTGAGCCAGGACCAGAGGCACGTCACGACAGAGACCGGTTGCCGGAAACGACACGGGCGGACGCCGCCGGAAGCCGCGCCCGCCCGCCGTATCAGGCCTTCTTTTCGCTCTGGAGCTTCTTGACGACATCGACCAGCGTGCGGACCGCGCCGACCGAGTTGTCGAACTCCTTCTTCTCGGCGTCGTTGAGGGTGTACTCGATGATGCGCTCGACACCGTTGCTGCCGATGACCACCGGCACGCCAACGTAGATGTCCTTCAAGCCGTATTCGCCATTGAGATTGGCGGCGGCGGGAAGCACGCGCTTCTTGTCCTTGAGGTAGCTCTCGGCCATCTGGATCGCCGAGGCCGCCGGGGCGTAGAAGGCCGAACCGGTCTTGAGCAGCTTGACGATCTCGGCGCCGCCGTCCCGGGTGCGCTGAACGATGGCGTCGAGTCGCTCCTGGCTGGTCCAGCCCATCTTGACCAGTTCGGTCAGCGGGATGCCGGCGACGGTCGAGTGACGGACCAGCGGCACCATGGTGTCGCCATGGCCGCCCAGCACGTAGGCGTTGACGTCTTCGACCGAAACCTTGAACTCGTCGGCCAGGAAGTGGCGGAAGCGGGCGCTGTCGAGCACGCCGGCCATGCCGACCACCTTGCTGGCGGGCAGGCCGGAGGCCTGCTGCAACACCCACACCATGACGTCGAGCGGGTTGGTGATGACGATCACGAAGGCGTTGGGGGCGTACTTCTTGATCGCCTCGCCAACGGTGACCATGACGCCGGTGTTGATGCCGATCAGGTCGTCGCGGCTCATGCCGGGCTTGCGCGGCACGCCGGCGGTGACGATCACGACATCGGCGCCGGCGATGATCGAATAATCATTGCCGCCGCTGAGGTTGGAGTCGAAGCCCTCGACCGGCGCGGTCTGCGCGAGGTCGAGCGCCTTGCCGGCGGGCATGCCCTCGGCAATGTCGAAGAGGACGATGTCCCCGAGTTCCTTAAGGCCGGCCAGCAAGGCCAGCGTGCCGCCGATCTGGCCGGCACCGACGAGCGCAATCTTATTGCGTGCCATGGAACAATATCCCGAGTGTGTGGTTTTTGCCGATTTCGTCTGCTGCCGGCGAGTGTGGAATCGCCCCGGACCGCCCTCGCAGTTCGGCCGGTTGGTACCGCGTTTTCTGAAGCTGAGCAAGGGGATCGTGCGAAGATTGGTGCGCTATTGCGAAATTGACCGGAAGGATATTCGTAATGTTTCGAATCCATCGCCGGGACACAAACAAACGAAAACAATCCAACCCGAATCCTCGAGTCGAAGCGACAAACCGACAGACACCCATGGTCTGGCACTCTCCCCGGTTTCGCGGAGAATTTAAAGTCTCGAAGAGGGGGGGGCGACAAGCTGTCGCGGCAGGCGGGGTCGGCGATCGCGGAAGCGCAGATCAGCCGCGGCGGGCGGCTTTTGGATTCGCGATCAAGAGGAGAAATGGCCGGGAGAGGCGCGAGGGTGCATCACCCCCTCTTGTTGAAGTCCTGACTGGTCAGGACTTCCGCGCCACGAGGCGCGCGACCGCGCCCAAGGCCGGCGCGTCGAGATATCAAGCTTTTGGCGCGCCGCAACTACTTGATCTTGGCTTCCTTGAACTCGACATGCTTGCGCGCAACCGGGTCGTACTTCCGGAAGTGCAGCTTCTCGGTGGTCTTCTTCGGGTTCTTTTTCTTGACATAAAAGAACCCGGTCTCGGCAGTGCTGACCAGTCGGATCAGAACCGTATTCTGCTTAGCCATGGCTTAGGTCCAGTGTAAAGAAAAGCGACCGTCTGCCCGGGGCGGACAGCGCGACGGCCGGCAGCATAGCCACCTGTCCGGAGGAGTCAAGGACGGAAAACGCCAACGCCCGGGGAATCGGGAAAAGAAACGGCCCATTCGGGAGCTTCGTCCACCCTCGCGTCACCGCTGCCAGCCGGCCGCCCAGAGGTCAGCGCTCGGCGACGGCGGTGGTGGAGAGGGCGAGGGCGCTGCGGTAGAGCACCGGCTGCGTGAGCAGCCGTTCGGCGACCCGGACGTCGAGTTCGGCCTCATGGGCCTTCCAGGGGCAGACCTGACGGAGATGATCGAGGGCGAACTGATCGTCGGGCGCGGCGGCGCGCCAGCGGGCGATCACGCTGGGGGATTCCAGCCGGCCATTGCGCAACGGTTCCAGCGCCGTGTCGGGATCGACGTCATCGCGGCTGGTGCATACGGTCGGCTGCACACCCTGGCGGTGCAAAGTGTAGCCCGAGGGGGCGTAGATGCGCGACCAAGTCAGGAAGAGTTCGCCGTCATTGGGCAGCCGGGTCACGGTCTGAACACTGCCCTTGCCGAAGGACGAGGCGCCGACCACCACCGCCCGGCCGCTGTCCTGGAGCGCGGCGGCGACGATTTCGGCGGCCGAGGCCGAGCGGCCATCGATCAGGACCACCAGCGGCCGGTCGTGCAGGATGTCCTCGCCGATGGCGTCGAAACGCTGCCAGCTGTCGGGGTGACGGCCGGCGGTGGTGATCACCCGGCCGCGGCGAATGAAGAGATCGGCGACCGCGACCGCCTGATCGAGCAGGCCGCCGGGATTGCCCCGGAGGTCGAGAATGAAGCCCTTGGCGGTCCGTCCGTGGCTGGTCAGCGCCTGGTCCAGGGTTTCGCGCAGGTTCGCGGCGGTGGTGGCGTTGAAGCGATCGACCTTGACCACGACGACGCCGTTGTCGAAACGGGCGCGGACCGAGTTGGGAATCACCCGCTCCCGATGGAGCGAAACCGTCCGGCTGGCGCGCGCGGCGTTTTGATGCGCGCCGATGGTCAGGCGGACGACGCTGCCCGGCGTGCCGCGCAGGGAGTCGCGAACCGCCTGGGCGTCCATGGCACTGGTGGCGGCGCCATCCACGGCTTCCAGCGACTCACCGACGACGATGCCCGAAAGATCGGCGGGGCCGTCGGCGCTGACCTCCTGGATGAAATAGCGGCCGTTGCGCGGCTCGACCGACAGGCCGACGCCGCCGACGCCTTCGCGAATCGCCCGTTCGCTGTTGGCGCGCTGGGGGGTGGTGTAGCGGGAATACGAATCGAGATCGGCGAGCAGGCCGTCGAACACCGCCTGATAAATCTGATCGGACGTCGCGTCGTAAATCTGCGGCGAGAACTGCCGGGTGCGCTCGACGGCGTGGATGGTCAGCGCGCTCCAGCCGTTCGGGTCGTCGTTCTCGGGGATGGCGAAGCTGGTGACCAGCCGGTTGCCGCGCGTGATGGTCACTGACTGGGCGCCGCGTTCGATCTTCAGCATCGGATCGAGGCTGCGCAAACCGCCAAGCCCGTCGATGCAGAGTTTCGCGAGGTCGACCGGCTGGAGATAGATTTCGGCGATCCGGTCGAGTCCGACCGCGAGCACCCGGTCGGAGAGGGGAGCGGGGGCTGCGGCGGCCGAGGGAATCGGCGAGGCGGCGCATCCACCGACCGCGAGCAGCGTCGACACGGCGATCACCTTACAGGTGCGAAGGGTGAAACCGCGAATGACCTTGCTCATGGAACTTTGAACCCGCTGTCTCGAATTAACGTATGCCACCAGCCGTTGGAAATCAGACCAAAACTTCCCGCGACCGCAATCGGTCCCGGACGCCCATCGCCGCCCAACCTCATATTGACGCCCAATCCTCTCACGGATGAGGGCGCGGGATCAGCACCGTTTGCGTTTCATCTTGGTTTTACGTCTACCTGTGGCGGCTCTGCCATGGCTTGGCCCGGGTTTGGCCGGCCGTCCGGAGTCGCCGACTTCGGCCAGGGCGAAAAGGGTGCTGGAGGTGAAGGCGTCGGCCTCGACCAGCCGCACCTGCACCGGGTCGCCGAGACGGAATCGGGTGCCGGTGCGGCGGCCGACCAGGGCGTGGAGTCGCTCCTCATGGTCGTAATAATCCTCGGGCAGGGTCCGGATCGGGATCAGGCCGTCGGCGCCGGTGTGGTCGAGTTTGACGAACAGGCCGAAGCGGGTGACGCCGCAAATCCGCCCGGCGAAAATCGCGCCGACCCGGTCGGCCAGGAACGAGGCGGTGTAGCGGTCGATGGCGTCGCGCTCGGCGGCGGCGGAGCGGCGCTCGGTCTTGGAAATATGAGCACCGGTTTCGCTGAGGCGGGCGAGGCCGGCATCGTCGAGCCCGTCGTCGCCGAGTCCCAGCGCCCGGATCAGGGCGCGGTGGACGATCAGATCGGCATAGCGGCGGATCGGCGAGGTGAAATGAGCGTAGCGCGCCAGGGCCAGACCAAAATGGCCGATATTCTCGGGATTGTATTCCGCCTGGGCCTGACTGCGCAGGATCATCTCATTGATTGCAGTTTTATCAGGTAATTCTGAAGCATTCTTAAGAATTTGAGTGAAGTGAATCGGCAGGCTTCCATGGCCGCGCGCGAGGCGCAGGCCAAGGCTGGAGAGGAACTCGCGCAGCGACTCCAGCTTGTCCATGGTCGGTTTGTCGTGAACCCGGTAGAGCAGCGGGCTGCCGGCGCTTTCCAGCGACTCGGCGGCGGCGACATTGGCGGCGATCATGAACTCCTCGATCAGCCGGTGACTGTCGTAGCGCGCCCGTTCGACGATCTCGGCGACCCGCCCGTCCGGGGAGAGTTTGACCTGCCGCTCGGGCAGATCGAGTTCCAGGGTGCCGCGCCGCTCCCGCGCGCCCAGCAGGGCCCGGAAGGCGCCGTACAGCGGCGCGATCACCGCTTTGGCCAGAGGCGCGGCGGCCTCGTCGGGATAGCCATCGGCGGCGGTTTGCACCTGCTCGTAGGTCAGGCGCGCCCGGGAGCGCATCAGGCCGCGCTCGAAGCGATGCCGGCGCTTGGTGCCCTCGCGGTCGAACCACATGTGCACGGCGAGGCAGGGCCGGTCCTCATCGGGCTTGAGCGAACACAAATCGTTGGACAGCCCCTCGGGCAGCATCGGCACCACCCGGTCGGGGAAATAGGTCGAGTTGCCGCGATCGAGCGCCGCGCGGTCGAGGGCCGAACCGGGGCGGACATAATAGGCGACATCGGCGATGGCCACCACCACCTGCCAGCCGCCGGGATTGCCCGGGTCGGAGTCGGGGGCCGCGAACACGGCGTCGTCGAAATCGCGGGCGTCGGCGCCGTCGATGGTCACCAGGGGCAGGGGGCGCAGATCGGTACGCTTGCCGAGTCCCGGCTGCGGCGCGCGCTTGATCTCCTCCAGGGCGGCGGCGGGAAACACCGTGGGCAGGCCGGCGCCGTGGATGGCGATCAGGCTGATCGCGCGTGGCTCCTCGCTGCGGCCCAGCCGTTCCACCACCTTGGCCTGGCGCAGCCCGCCCCGGCTGGCGGGCAGCATTTCAGCCATCACCAGATCGCCGATTTCGGCGCCACCGGCATTGACGAAGGTCACGGCCAACTCGCTTTTGGCCCGGCGGTCGGTGCAGACGATTCGCCCGCCCTCGGCACCGCAGCGGTAGATGCCCAGCACCCGCTCGGGGCCGCCGCCTTCGAGGCGGCGGATGGTCCGCCCCTCATACTCGCCGGGGGAAAGACGGCGCAGCCGCGCCAGCACCCGGTCCCCCACCGCCAGCGAAGGATGGCCGCGCGTCTCCGGCTGCATGAAGATTTTCGGCTGGGGCTGGTCATCGTGACGGGTGTTGACCGCGCGGGCCAGCGTCTCGCCGTCGCTGTCGATGGCCACGATGTCGACCACCGCCACCTCGGGCAGCACGGCGGGCGGCCCCAGGCGCCGGCCCCGGCCGCGCTCGAGCGCGCCCTCGGTCTCCAGCTCTTTCAGCAGCAGTTTGAGGGCGATGCGGTCATCCCCGGACAGCTGAAAGGCGCGGGCAATCTCGCGTTTGCCGACCGGGGCCGGGCTTTCGCGGATGAACTCCAGCACCGCGTCCTTGGTCGGAAAGCCAGCCTTCGAGGATGCCATGATTTTGGATGCCCCCCTTGCCCTGAAAACCAAAAAAGCTCCTGGGTTTCCCCAGAAGCCTTTGGATTTATTTGGTCGGAGAGACAGGATTCGAACCTGCGACCCCTGCCTCCCGAATGCTGGTCGATGCTATATAACTCTTTGTAAATGCTGAATAAAAATATCGCTGCATTAGGATTGCACTACTGCTCCTGCTCCTTAGTATCGGATATAACTTTCTTCGAACGCAACTCATAATTGCTTTGACCATGTTTTTTGATGGTGGTCAAGCGTGGCGAGTTCCGCACGCAACTTCAACAAATTTGTGATCGTTAACCATGATCATGAGACTAGTGGTTAATTTCTATGTGGTGTGACGATTGGCACCGTTGCTCATCCTACAAAATCGACATAATATTTACATGGCGCGGTGGTGCGATGTTTATTACAGCGTCGTGTTCGGGAATTTGGAGCAAAGATAATGGACGCATATGAACTAACAGAAGAAGCCGGAGTTTATAGGCTCGTGCTTACTGGTCGCCTTACATACAATGACCACAATGAAATTAAAGGAATTGTTAGGCATTTTATAGATAGTAAGGCGAAAAAGGTTATTATCGATTTAGAGAAGTTGATGTTTATAGATAGTTCCGCCGTTGGTATGCTTTTGATTATCGCAGAAGAAATGAGAAACAATAATGGAATTATGCTGCTTGAAAATCCGCAAGGCCAAGTTGATCGTGTTCTTACGACAGCAAAAATTTATGATCTTTTGTTAACACCGCATTATACAGGCGAGCGCACATAGCAAATGAACTCGGGGGCGAAAATGTCCGGTGAATGCGAGTGGTCGAATAAACTTTCAATCGGTGATCATGATATCGATGCCGATCACCATGTGATCGTTGACATAATTACAAAAATAAATCTTGAATTATATATCGGCTGTGATCGAGGTGCGATTATCGAGTTGTTTTGTAAGTTATTTGTATTTTCAAGATTGCATTTTGAACGAGAAGAAAAGTTAATGGAGAGAATTTTTCATGGAAAAAGAAAAGCACACTTTGAAGAGCACGCTAAGATGCTCGACACCTTAAACAATATCCGTTCCGACTACGAGGCGTCTGGAGAAATTGATAAGGACACAGCAAAGTTTATATGCGACATGTTTTATAATCACATAATAGTTTCCGATATGCTTTTGAGAGACGATATGCAGGTTGTTGGCGGTATTTTAGGAACCGAGGAGAGTATCAATGAAAAATAAATGTTCGAGATTATAATTTTTCTGCAAAATAACTAACAAGCGGCAATTTCCACATTTGCAGAAATACAGCAGATATGATGCCAAACAAGGACATAATGCTAATAAAACTTGACGAAAACACAAAAAACCAACCAAATCCCGGTAATTGAAGTGTGAAAATTGCCAGCACTAACCACACCCAAAGAACAACGCCCTGCCGAGCATGAAAGTTTACAAACTCATCATTTTTACCAAATAGTAGCGGGACAAAACATAAAATTCCAGCATAACTTAAAGCGGCCATTACCCTTGACCGCTTCCTGTTAATTTCCGGATACCAACGCAATGATTGGGTCATAGTTATTACGCCTTATTTGGATAAAATCCTTCGTCCGCAACATCTTCTAAAACTTCATCACCGGTAGTCGCGAGTTGCTGCTTACGGTATTGCATATAATAATAAACAGCAGCCGCGCCAGCAGCGACAACAATCACAGGTCCGAGCACGCCAAGCCCAAGGCCCAAACCGAGGCTTAACCCCTTACCCGACCAAATCGTTCCGCCCGTCGTAATCGCTTCCGCCGTCATAGTCGATCCGCCAGCCGCAGTGCCAACCATTGCGGCACCTTTACCAGCAGCAGCCGCAGCCTTTGTTGCACCGACACCCTTCGTCGCGATAAGTTGTTGGATCGCTTGCGTTTCGGTCAATGCGACGGGTGCGGCCATTTCAATATCTCCGGTAATCTCGATGTTTTGAAATTTCTACACGATTTTTTCGGCCGGAACAATGCGGCCAAATATCCGATTTCCAGCGACGCATCGAATGTTTCATCACCCTTGCCGACGCTCCAACACGCTCCAACACGCTCCAACACGCTCCAACACGCTCCAACACGCTCCAACACGATGCCGTTCATGCGGCCATGACCAGCGTGCCGGCCATCCATAAAGTTTGCCGAGCAAACATTTGCCGCCATCGATCACGGTGAAAAAATTAGCACCACTGCTCTTGCTCTTTAATACAGGATAAAACTTATTCGAACGCAACTCTAAGTGCTATTTGTCAAGCGTAGCGAGTTCCGCACGCGAAGTGGGTAATGATCATTGCGTAGAATATTTTGTGAGCAGACATTATGCCGCATCGCAAAAATTTGTGCCCACTGGCATATTAGTCCTTCGGTAATGAACGGCTGTGTTAATGAGTGTTAACGGAAGCCTCATATCGAAGGAGTGCAAAAATGCTTGCGAATAGGTTGCCGATTGTTATCGAGTATATCATCATAGTTGCGGCTATTGTTGTGTCGGCGCTTTCGGTAGCGTTTTATTGCTCAAATCTGTATTTTGGAAATTGAACTTGCTGAGGAGTCAAAGAACGTGAAATACTGCTCACTGCTTGACCATGATGCTGCAAATCCGCCGTCCGATAGAGCTGTTATAGAATCTAGGGAGCCTGAAGAGTTATATGATGAAGATGTTTTTAACATGC
>CAIOBP010000046.1 GCA_903856295.1 uncultured Rhodospirillales bacterium
GCTTCGACCTTCACGGGTTCGGGAACGACGGGCGCGGACGCCACCGGGGCCGGCTCAGGCTTCGCCACTACCACCGGCAGAACGGGTGCCGGAGCTTCGACCTTCACGGGTTCGGGAACCACGGGCGCGGACGCCACCGGGGCTGGTTCGGGCTTCACCACCGCCACCGGCGCAACGGGCGCCGGGGCTTCGACCTTCACGGGCTCGGGAACCACGGGCGCGGGCGCCACCGGGGCCGGTTCGGGCTTCGCCACCACCACCGGCGCAACGGGCGCCGGGGCTTCGGCCTTCACGGCTTCGGGAACCACGGGCGCGGGCGCCACCGGGGCCGGCTCAGGCTTCGCCACCACCACCGGCAGGACGGGCGCCGGAGCTTCGACCTTCACGGGTTCGGGGGGCGGTGAGACGGCGACGCCAGTGATGTCGGCCGGCGGCTTGGCTTCGGAAACCGAGTCGGCGGCCTTGGCGGCTTCGGCTGCGGGCAGGGGGAGCGGTTCGGCGGCCGGCGCCCTCACCGGAGCGGACGCGGCGGGCGGTTCAGCCGGTTTGACCGCCGGTGGCGCGGCAGGAGCGGGGGCGGGCTGGGGCGCGACCGGCTCGGGATATGATTCGGGTTCCGAGGAGGCGAATTGAAGCCGCGTGGTCGCGTTGACCGGAGTCGCGGCGCTGGCGGACGACACCATCGTCGGCATCAGCGCCGCCATACTGTTCTGGTGTGGCTGCCGCGCCGGCCGCTCGGCCAGGGTGCTGGCGCGGGCCTGCACGTCGAGTGTGACCCGGGGGGGCTGGCCGAGACGAACCTGGAGCCGCTGAGTCTCGAATCGCTCGCGCGGCGTGGTGAGGGAGCGGGCCGAGGCGTCGAGCAGAGAGCCGAGAATCAGCCGGGTGTCCTCGTCGACCAGGGCGTTGTCGCGGGCGATGATCTCGCGCAGTTCGGCGGTGCGGCGAGGGTCGGCGGCGCGCTGAAACGCGAAGCCGAGGGTGACGTCGGCGCCGCCGTTGGCGCCCGCGCCGCGGTGGATGGTGATGTCCTCCAGCCTGTAGCCCGCCGACTCCACCAGCAGTTCCAGGTCGCGCAGATCCTTGTTGGTCAGGGCGACCAGTTCCCCGGCCAGCCGGGATTCGCCATCGGTCCCGGATATCCATGAGTAAAGTTCGCGCGCGGTGCCGCTGCCGGCGAGCAGAACCTGTTGAGTGCCGCTCTTGACCGACTCCCAGAGCGTGGGGTCCGCGGCATGCGCCGGAAACGCGGACAGGCCGGCAAGGGATGTGGTCAGCAGAAGGACGCTGGACCAGCGCGCGAGGCGGGGGGAGTGCATGATCGGTTCCGGCTCCGTCTGGAGGGACAGCGGGCCCGGGCGGCTGTCAACCGCCTGCCCGAAGACAGGAACCGAGCCGGTCGCCGTGTCGTCCGTAACGTCGCGACGCCATCGCCGACGGGGCCGATCCTGCGATTCGAGAGAAGTCACGAAAATCCGGCGTCCGTCAAGGGGGTGTCGGGGCGCTGCGACCAAGTGCGCCCCCCTGGGACGCCAGCCATGACGCCAGCCATACGGCCCCGGGACGGCGATCGGCGGGGGCGATGCAAAAAGTCGCGAGAAGACGCTTGACTGCCGGATGCGCCGTAACTAAAGTCCGCCAACCTTCGATTAGGGGGCTGGTGGTAGGCGCGGTTGGCCTAGACGCAGTCCCGGTTGAATGTCACAAACCATAGCCGGCTCAGGACGCTTGGCGACAAGCTTGGTCCGGCGCTTGTAAAGATCAGCCCGCACGAGGCGGCAGACCGCTTCGATGGCGGGCTTTGTATCTGGTTTGGTGACGCTCTCCCGGTGACTGAGTCTGGAAATGGCAAACCCGCAGGTCGCCGGCCTGTTTCGGTAGCTGTGCCCGCAGGGGCGAAATAAGGGTGATGAGCAGTCTATGCCCACGATCAATCAGTTGATCCGTAAGCCGCGTGAGCCGTTGGCCGCGCGCAATAAGGTTCCGGCGCTGGAGGCCTGTCCTCAGAAGCGCGGCGTGTGCACCCGCGTCTACACCACGACGCCGAAGAAGCCGAACTCGGCCTTGCGTAAGGTTGCCCGTGTGCGCCTGACCAATGGCTTCGAAGTGACCAGCTACATCCCCGGTGAAGGCCACAACCTTCAGGAACACTCGGTGGTGATGATCCGTGGCGGTCGCGTCAAGGACTTGCCCGGTGTCCGCTACCACATCATCCGCGGCTCTCTCGACACGCAGGGGGTCAAGGACCGTCGTCAACGCCGGTCCAAGTATGGCGCCAAGCGGCCGAAGTAAGGAGAGTCTGAGATGTCCCGTCGTCGTCGCGCCGACAAGCGTGAAGTCCTGCCCGACGCCAAGTATGGCGATCGCGTGCTGACCAAGTTCATGAATTGCCTGATGCTGGATGGCAAGAAGTCTGCCGCCGAGCAGATCGTCTATGGCGCTCTCGAGCGAGTCGAGGGTAAGGCCAAGGTCGATCCGGTGAAGATTTTCCATGATGCCCTGGGCAATGTGAAGCCTCACCTGGAAGTGCGTTCCCGCCGAGTCGGTGGTGCGACCTATCAGGTGCCGGTCGAGGTGCGCTCCGAGCGTGCCCAGGCCCTGGCTATCCGCTGGCTGATCAACAGCGCGCGGGCACGGTCCGAAAGCACCATGACCGAGCGCCTTTCCGGTGAATTGCTCGATGCCGCCAATCAGCGCGGCTCCGCAGTCAAGAAGCGGGAAGACACGCACCGGATGGCAGAGGCCAACAAGGCCTTCTCCCATTATCGCTGGTAATCGCCGTCCGGCGCCTCAGAATAGAAGAGTTCGAGAATTCCCATGCCGCGCACTACGCCCCTCGATCGGTATCGCAATATCGGCATCATGGCTCACATTGATGCCGGTAAGACCACGACGACCGAGCGCATCCTTTACTACACCGGAAAGTCCTACAAGATCGGCGAAGTGCATGAAGGCACCGCCGTGATGGACTGGATGGAGCAGGAACAGGAGCGCGGCATCACCATCACGTCTGCGGCGACCACCTGCTTCTGGCGGGATCATCGCATCAACATCATCGACACTCCCGGCCACGTCGACTTCACGATTGAAGTCGAGCGCTCGCTGCGGGTGCTCGACGGTGCGGTGACGGTGTTCGACTCGGTGGCCGGCGTCGAGCCCCAGTCCGAGACCGTGTGGCGGCAGGCCGACAAGTACAAAGTGCCGCGGATGTGCTTCGTCAACAAGATGGACCGCATCGGCGCCAATTTCTACCGCTGCGTCGATATGATGGTCGATCGTCTGGGCACGGTGCCGCTGGTGCTGCATCTGCCGATCGGCTCCGAGGCCGAGTTCGTTGGTCTGGTGGATCTGGTCAAGAACAAGGCGATCGTCTGGAAGGATGAGAGCCTGGGCGCCGAGTTCTATGAGACCGAGATTCCGGCCGACATGGTCGAGATGGCGGAAGAATATCGGCACAAGATGATCGAGTTGGCGGTCGAGCAGGACGACACCGCTCTTGAGGCCTATCTTGGCGGCGAAGAGCCCTCGATCGAGACCTTGAAGAAGTGCATCCGCAAGGGCACCATCGATTTCGCCTTCGTGCCGGTGCTGTGCGGTTCGGCCTTCAAGAACAAGGGCGTGCAGCCGATGCTCGACGCCGTGGTCGACTTCCTGCCGGCCCCGACCGACATCCCGAACATCATGGGCATCAAGCCCGACACCGATATTCAGGAAGAGCGTCACACCGACGACGCGGCCCCGTTCGCGGCGTTGGCCTTCAAGATCATGACCGACCCCTTCGTCGGCTCGCTGACCTTCGTCCGCGTCTATTCGGGCACCATCACCTCGGGCTCCTACATCCTGAACTCGGTCAAGGGTGACCGCGAGCGGGTCGGCCGCATGCTGCTGATGCATGCCAACAGCCGCGAAGAGATCAAGGAGTGCAACGCCGGCGACATCGTCGCCTTCACCGCGCTCAAGGGCACCACCACCGGCGACACCCTCTGCGACACCACCAAGCCGATCATCCTGGAGCGCATGGAGTTCCCGGAGCCGGTGATCGAGGTCGCGGTCGAGCCGAAGTCGAAGGCCGACCAGGAGAAGATGGGCACGGCGCTGGCGCGGCTGGCTCAGGAAGACCCTTCGTTCCGGGTCACCGTCGATCACGAGAGTGGTCAGACCGTGATCAAGGGCATGGGCGAACTGCATCTGGAAATCCTGGTCGACCGCATGCGCCGGGAATTCAAGGTCGAAGCCAACGTCGGCGCCCCCCAGGTGGCCTATCGCGAGACCATCACCAAGCGCGCCGAGATCGACTACACCCACAAGAAGCAGACCGGCGGGTCCGGCCAGTTCGCCCGCATCAAGCTGGTGTTCGAGCCGCAGCCCGAGCCGGGGCTGGGCTTCCAGTTCGAGAACAAGGTCATCGGCGGTTCGGTGCCCAAGGAATATGTGCCCGGCGTCGAAAAGGGCCTGACGGTGTCCAAGGAGACCGGTGTCATCGCCGGCTTCCCGGTGATCGACTTCAAGGTTCAGTTGATCGACGGCGCCTACCACGACGTGGACTCCTCGGTGCTGGCCTTCGAAATCGCCGCCCGCGCCGCCTTCAAGGAAGGCATCGCCAAGGCGGGTCCGGCGCTGCTGGAGCCGATCATGTCGGTTGAGGTGGTGACCCCGGAAGACTACATGGGCGACGTCATCGGCGACCTCAACAGCCGGCGCGGTCAGATCACCGGCATGGATCAGCGCGGCAACGCCCGCGTGCTCGCGGCGATGGTGCCGCTGGCGACCATGTTCGGCTATGTCAATACCTTGCGCTCGATGAGCCAGGGGCGAGCGCAGTACACCATGCAGTTCCACCACTATGAACGGGTGCCGCCGGCAATCGCCGACGAAGTCCGTGCCAAGCTGGCGTGATAAAATCGTGATGTAATTCGCGGCAAGCGAAAAAGACGGAGACTTGGGATCATGGCGAAAGCTAAATTCGAGCGGAATAAGCCGCACTGCAACGTTGGCACGATCGGTCACGTCGATCACGGCAAGACCTCGCTGACTGCGGCGATCACGAAAATTCTGGCCGAGAGCGGCGGCGCGACCTTCACCGCCTACGACCAGATCGATAAGGCGCCGGAAGAGAAGGCGCGCGGCATCACGATTTCGACCGCGCACGTCGAGTACGAGACGGCCAACCGTCACTACGCGCACGTCGATTGCCCCGGCCACGCCGACTATGTGAAGAACATGATCACCGGTGCCGCGCAGATGGATGGCGCCATCCTGGTGGTGTCCGCCGCCGACGGCCCGATGCCCCAGACCCGCGAGCACATCCTGCTTGCTCGTCAGGTCGGTGTGCCGGCGATCGTGGTGTTCATGAACAAGGTTGACATGTGCGACGACCCCGACCTGCTGGAACTGGTCGAGCTGGAAGTGCGCGAACTGCTGACCTCCTATCAGTTCCCCGGCGACGATATTCCGATCGTGCCCGGTTCCGCTCTGTGCGCTCTCGAAGACAAGAAGCCGGAACTCGGCCGTGAAGCGGTGCTCAAGCTGATGGCGGCGGTTGACGCCTACATTCCGCAGCCCGAGCGTCCGGTTGACCGTCCGTTCCTGATGCCGATCGAAGACGTGTTCTCGATCTCTGGTCGTGGCACCGTGGTTACCGGCCGCGTCGAGCGCGGCATCGTCAAGGTCGGCGAAGAAGTCGAGATCGTTGGTCTGAAGGCCACCGTCAAGACCGTGGTCACCGGTGTTGAAATGTTCCGCAAGTTGCTCGACCAGGGCCAGGCGGGCGACAACATCGGCGCGCTGCTGCGTGGCACCAAGCGTGAAGACGTCGAGCGTGGTCAGGTGCTGGCGAAGCCCGGCTCGATCACCCCGCACACCATCTTCACTGCCGAGGCCTACATTCTGACCAAGGAAGAAGGTGGCCGGCACACGCCGTTCTTCACCAACTACCGGCCGCAGTTCTACTTCCGCACCACCGATGTCACCGGCATGGTCAATCTGCCGGAAGGCGTCGAGATGGTGATGCCGGGCGACAACGTCTCGATGCAGATCGAACTGATCGCCCCGATCGCCATGGACGAAGGTCTGCGCTTCGCCATCCGCGAGGGTGGCCGGACCGTCGGCGCCGGCGTGGTTGCCAAGATCGTTAAGTAAGGTTCGCGAGATATGAGATGCCGGTGTCCCCAGCGGACACCGGCTTCCCTATGGGTCAAGAAGGTACGGGTTTAGGACCATGGAAAGCCAGAATATCCGCATCCGCCTTAAGGCGTTCGATCA
>CAIOBP010000047.1 GCA_903856295.1 uncultured Rhodospirillales bacterium
GAGGGCATCAACAGCTTGGTCCAGGCAGCCAAGGCCAAGGCACGGGGATACCGCTCTACCCGCAACCTGGCCGCGATAATCTACCTCGTCGCCGGAAAGCTAGAACTCAAGCTACCCACGTGAAACAGCGAAGAGCCCATTAATTGCATGGTATATCATTTATTATTAAAATAACAGAAAAAACACCACACGATCCGTCTCGTTGTTTCTCATGCCATGGTATGTTATCCGGATTCAAGGGTTCGTGCAGGGGGGAAGGATTGGTGGTGCGAAGTCTGAAATCTTTGGTTGTCTATTTTGCATTGGGACTGCTGGTGATCTTCACTGGCGTCGGCTGTACCCTTGTCGACCCGCAACTTAAAGGTGATAGCGCCCAGGTGGCGCCGCGGCCGGTCGGGACGCGGGCGGTGCCGATCCGGTTCGGCTCGCTGGAGGGCCGGTTGCGCCATGGCTCCGAGATCGGCCGCTATACCTGGGGGCTGTTCTGCAAGCCGCCTTACCGGGTCATCACCTGGGAGACCGGGCGAACGCTGATCAGCAATCGCGATTACCGCGACCTGTTTTTCGATGCCATGACCCATCTGGGGTTCGACGTGGCCGGTGATCCCTCCCGCATGTTTGATCTGGACGAGGATGTGGCGCGGGCCGAACTTCTGGTTTCAGGGCAGGTGGACGAGATCGCCCTCGACATGTGCCGGCGCTACAACTGGTGGTTCGGCGGTTTCACCGGCTATACCGGGGCCGGACTGATCCGGGTGCTGTGGACGGTCTACGATCCGTTGCGCCGCCGGGTGGCCTACCAGACCACCACCACCGGTTTCGGCCAGGAGGACCTTACCCAGCCCGACGCCCGCGAGCTTATTCTGGAGCGCGCCTTCATCGACGCCGCCGCCAATCTTGGACACGATGAGGGGTTCCGGCGGCTGGTGTTCCGACCGGTAGGGCGGACGGGCAATCCGGGGCCGGTTCCCCCCGGTCCGACGGCGCTGACCGTGCCGCGCCCCCTGGAGCCCCGGCCGGATCCCGACTATCCGCTGGGACCTGGCCCGCTGGGACCCGGCCCGCTGGGACCCGGCCCGGACTCGGCGCTTCCCGACCCCGGCGAGCTTTCCAGGCGCGGAACGCCGCGCGCCGATCTGCCCTGGGAGTATCGGGGGGAGTACCGGGAGCCGGGGCTGCGGGTGAGCGATGAAAGCCTGTTTGCCGAGTCGGACCATCCCGCCCTCGGCGCCGTGCCGGTGATGGATATTCCCCGCCAGCGCAGGCGCAGCGGTCCGATCTCCGCCCACGCCGCGGAGTTGGTCGAGTCCACGGTGGTGATCAGCAACGCCGTGGCCGTGGGCTCCGGTTTCTTCATCGCCCGCGATCCGGAGGGGGGCGGCTGGATACTCACCAACGCCCATGTGGTCGGCGATGCCCAGCGGGTCCGGGTCACCACCTCGAACCGGCGGGCGCGCATCGGCACCGTGGTGCGCCGCCACCGGATGCGCGACGCGGCGCTGATCCATGTCGAGGGCGAGGTGCCGGCCGTGGTCAGCATTCGCGAGACGCCGGTGACCGTGGGCGAGGAGGTCTATGCGATGGGCGCGCCGCTCGGCCGCAGCCATCGCGACACCCTGACCCACGGCATCGTCAGCCGCTTCACCCGCTTTCCCGGCAGCCGCCAGCCGGTGATCCAGTCCGACACCATGACCCAGCACGGCAGCAGCGGCGGGCCGCTGACCGACGCGTCCGGGAACGTCGTCGGGTTTTGCGTCGGCGGCGTGCCCTCGCCGGTCGACACCTCGGTGGGCATCGGGTGGTTCATCCCCATCGCCGACGCTCTTGGCAAGTTGAAGCTGGGTCTCGCAGGCAAGGCTTGACCGCGGGGCATGGTTTCGCCCATAGCCAAGGGGTCGCCCTTCTCCTGAAAGCAGCCGAGTTCCCATGAGCAGCGAGTCCCACGCCTCCGGAAGCCCGATCATCTGGCACGGCACGACCATTCTCTCGGTGCGCAAGGGCGGCGAGGCGGTGATCGCCGGCGATGGTCAGGTCTCGTTCGGCCAGACCGTGATGAAGTCCAACGCCCGCAAGGTGCGCCGGCTCGGCGGCGGCAAGGTCATCGCCGGTTTCGCGGGCGCCACCGCCGACGCGCTGGCCCTGTTCGAGCGTCTGGAAGCCAAGCTGGAGCAGCATCCCGGCCAGTTGGCCCGCGCCTGCGTCGAGATGGCCAAGGACTGGCGCACCGACCGTTACCTGAGGCGTCTCGAGGCGATGATGGCGGTGGCCGACCACTCGGTCAGCCTGGTCATCACTGGTACCGGCGACGTGCTCGAGCCCGAGGACGGGCTGATCGGCATCGGCTCGGGCGGGGCCTATGCCCTGGCCGCCGCCCGCGCGCTGATCGATATCGACGGCCTGGATGCCGAGACCATCGCCCGCAAGGCGATCGGCATCGCCGCCAGCATCTGCGTCTACACCAATCACAGCATCACCGTGGAAAAGGTTCCGGCACCGTGACCAGAATCAACGCATTCAGCCCGCGCGAGATCGTTTCCGAACTCGACCGGTTCATCATCGGTCAGCACGACGCCAAGCGCGCGGTGGCCATCGCCCTGCGCAACCGCTGGCGCCGCCAGCAATTGCCCGAGGCGCTGCGCGACGAGGTGCTGCCCAAGAACATCCTGATGATCGGCCCGACCGGTGTCGGCAAGACCGAGATCGCCCGCCGGCTGGCCAAGCTGGCCCAGGCGCCGTTCATCAAGGTCGAGGCGACCAAGTTCACCGAGGTCGGCTATGTCGGCCGCGACGTCGAGCAGATCGTGCGCGACCTGCTGGAGATTTCGATCTCGATCACCAAGGAGCGGCTGCGCAAGGAGGTCGAGGCCAAGGCCGACATTCGCGCCGAGGAGCGGGTGCTCGACGCCCTGGTCGGGGAAACCGCCAGCGCCGATACCCGCCAGAAGTTCCGCAAGATGCTGCGCGAGGGCGCGATCGACGACAAGGAGATCGAAATCCAGGTCGCCGAGAGCGGTGCCGGCATGATGCCGACCTTCGACATTCCCGGCATGCCCGGCGCCCAGATGGGCATGCTCAATCTCAACGACATGCTCTCGAAGGCGCTGGGCGGCGGCCGGACCAAGACCCGGCGCATGACCGTGCGCGAGTCTTACCATGTGCTGACCGCCGAGGAATCCGAGAAGCTGCTCGATCAGGAAAAGGTGATCGCCGAAGCTATTTCCAACGCCGAGCAGAACGGCATCGTTTTCCTTGATGAAATCGACAAGATCACCGCTCGTTCGGAGTTGCGCGGCGGCGATGTCAGCCGCGAAGGCGTGCAGCGCGACCTGTTGCCGCTGATCGAGGGCACGACGGTGAGCACCAAGCACGGGCAGGTCCGCACCGATCATATTCTGTTCATCGCCTCGGGCGCCTTCCATCAGGCCAAGCCCTCGGATCTGCTGCCCGAACTCCAGGGCCGGCTGCCGATCCGGGTCGAACTCAAGGCGCTGACCCGCGATGATTTCCGGCGCATTCTCACCGAGCCCGAGCACAGCCTGATCAAGCAATACAAGGCGCTGCTCGGCACCGAGGAGGTCGTGCTCGAATTCGACGACGCGGCGATCGACGAGTTGGCCTCCCTGGCCGCCGAGATCAACACCAATGTCGAGAACATCGGCGCCCGCCGTTTGCACACGGTGATGGAGCGCCTGCTCGAGGACATCAGTTTCAACGCCAGCGAGCGTCCCGGCACCACCGCGACAATCGACGCCGCCTATGTCCGCGAACAGGTCAGCGCCCTGGCCAAGAACGCCGATCTCTCGAAGTTCATTTTGTGAGGCGGCGGGGGCGGCGCGCATCCTGAGTGTGTTGGTGTATTCGGAAGTCCTGAGGCTTTCCGGTGCTTCCTCTGGATGGATGTGATGATGACGGTCAGCCATAATCCCATCGTCTTGCTGACGCTGGCGCTGATTGCCGCGATGGTGTTCGCGGTCATCGCGCGGAAGTTCATGCGCCGGCCGGGCAAGGGGTTTGATGGTTTCGCCCAGCCGGAGTGGATGGCCTATGCGGCGACCTCTTCGATCGCGCTGGTCGGCGTCGTGTATTACGAGAATGCCAGTCAGGAGCATTTATCTCTTGCCGAGAACATCCTGGCTGAATCCTTTAGCCTGATCGTCACGGTGTTTGTGATCGACCGGCTGTTTCGCGTCGCGTCCCGGCGCCGCAATCTTCCGGCCCGTTTCGGCGCCTATGATCTGTCCAAGCGCGTGTATATCGATTTGAGATCGCTGTGGGCGAATTTGCTGGGGTCGGCCGGGCAGGTCGGCAAGATTCATCTCGGTCCGAATGACAGTATCTTCACCCCGGACTGCGCCTCCGTGATTGCGCGAATGCCGGTTTCGATTCCGGCGCCCTATGCCCCGCCGGGGAGCTGGCAGCTTTACCTTCATCAAATCGCGAAGAAGGAACTTGGCAATATTGACAAGTGCCTGCAAAGATACAGCTCCAATCTCGACCCGGATCTGATCTGGACTCTTCAGCGGCTTGAGAATTCTTTGTTTTTCCTGTTCTGCATCAACACGCTGCCCTTGAATTCTGTTTCGGTGGTCAGTTGGAGCGAGTGGGATGTCGGTGGTCGCGAGTTCTCGGAGTGTCTTGAGAATTTGCGGCTGGTTCTTGAGCGTCAGGCGCCGGAGTTCGCAAAACTGCCGGGCTATTATCCCGTGCCGCCGGCTTCGTGCCATGAGGAAATCAAGCGCCTGCACCGGTTGTGGGCCGCCAAATCGGCGCCATCCGCCGCCGGTTGAACGGGTGTGGGACGACGGGTGTCGATTCTCCCTGTCCCGACCTTGAAATCCGGGGGCTTTTTGTGCTTGGCTGCTGTGTGCCGGGGCGGACCGGCGTGGGCGCTGACTTCACCAAATTCACAAACTGGAACGGCGGAATGACTGACTTCAGAGCGATCGACGATCTCAACGTTGCTGGCAAGACCGTGCTGGTGCGCGGCGATCTCAACGTGCCGGTGAAGGACGGACGGGTGACCGACAGCACCCGCATCGACCGTCTGGCGCCGACTCTGACCGAATTGGCGCGCAAGGGCGCCAAGGTGGTGGTGCTGTCCCATTTCGGCCGTCCCAAGGGCGGGGCGGATACCGCCAATTCCCTGCGGCAGGTTCTGCCGGAACTGGAGCGGGCGGTCGGCGCCAAGGTCACCTTCGGCGACGATTGCGTCGGCCCCAAGGCCAAGATGGCCATCGCCAAGGCCGCCGCCGGCAGCATCGTTTTGCTGGAAAATCTGCGCTTTCACGCCGGCGAGGAGAAGAACGACAAGGCGTTCGCCAAGGCGCTGGCCGAACTCGGCGACATCTACATCAACGACGCCTTCTCCTGCGCCCACCGGGCGCACGCCTCGACCGAGGCGGTGGCGCGGTTGCTGCCTTCGGCGGCGGGCCGGCTGATGCAGGCCGAACTGGTGGCGCTGGCCCGGGCGCTGGAAAAGCCGGAACGGCCGGTGGCGGCGGTGGTCGGCGGTGCCAAAATCTCCACCAAGCTGGATCTGCTCGGCAATCTGGTGCGCCGGGTCGACAAGCTGGTGCTGGGCGGCGGCATGGCCAACACCTTCCTGTTCGCCCAGGGCGTGTCGGTGGGCAAGAGCCTGTGCGAGGCCGACATGGCCGACCAGGCCCGCGCCATCGCCGCGACCGCCAAGGAGTCCGGCTGCGCGCTGATCCTGCCCGAGGATGCCGTGGTCGCCCGCGAATTCAAGGCCGGGGCCGCCAACGAGGTGGTGCCGGTCTCGGCGCTGCCTGCCGATGGCATGATGCTCGACATCGGGCCGGCCTCGATCGTCGCGATCATCGAGCAGCTCAAGGGCTGCAAGACCGTGGTCTGGAATGGTCCGCTCGGTGCCTTCGAGATCGAGCCGTTCGACAAGGGGACCAACGCGGTGGCCCAGGCGGTGGCCGCGCTCACCCGTGACGGCGTGGTGCTGAGCGTTGCCGGCGGTGGCGACACCGTGGCGGCTTTGGGCCATGCCGGTGCCGTCGACGCCTTCAGCTACGTGTCGACCGCGGGCGGCGCCTTCCTGGAGTGGCTCGAGGGCAAGGCTCTGCCCGGAGTGGCGGCGTTGGGCCGCAGAGGGTGAGGGCGTAACGGCTTTGCCGTCCGGCCGGACGGCGGGGGGAGCGGACTCCCTCCGCTCCGGGGGCGGCGGGCCGGGGAGCGTGTGAGGGCATGAGCGACGAACTGCTGTTTGCCGATGAGCCCTGTGAGCCGTTGGAGCCGGCGGTCCAGACCGGACTGCGGCCTGAGCCCTGGTTGATTTTGGTGGTCGACGACGACCCCTCGATTCACGCCGCGACCCGGATGGTGCTGCGGGGGGTTACGTTCCGGGGGCGGCCGCTCGAGTGCATTTCGGCCAATTCGGCCGACGAGGCGCGCAAGGCGCTGCTGTCCGGCCCCGAGATCGCGCTGGTGCTGCTCGACGTGGTCATGGAGTCCGACGATGCCGGCCTCCGGCTGGTCCATTTCATTCGCGACGTGCTGAAAAACCGGCGGGTGCGGATCATTCTGCGCACCGGCCAACCGGGGCAGGCGCCCGAGCGCGACGTCATCCTGAATTACGACATCAACGACTACAAATCGAAGACCGAGCTGACCATCCAGAAGCTGTTCACCTCGGTGGTGGCGGCGTTGCGCGGTTTCGAGGACATCCGGCAGATCGAACGCCACCGGGCCGGTCTGGAAGAGGTGATCCGGGCTTCGGGCGGGCTTTTTGGCCGGCGCAGCCTCGCCGAGTTCGGCCGGGGCGTGATCGCGGAACTCACCGGGCTGCTCAGGGGCAAGGAGGGGGCGCTGCTGGCCTGCCAGGACGGGGCGGGCGGGCTGACGGTGGTGGCCGGCGACGGCCCGTTCTCCGACTGCGTTGGCGGACCGGTGCCCGGTTTTCTGTCCGACGACATTCGCGGCGATCTCGGGCACGCCCTGGCCACCCGGCGGAGCATGCTGCGCAAAAGCTACTGCGTGCTGGTTTTCCCATCGATAACTTGCCCGCCGATGGTGTTTTTCGGCTGGCGCGCCGGGGAGGCCGGGGGCGACGAAGGGCGGTTGCTGGAACTGCTGGCGGCCCAGATCGGCGTCGGTTTCGACAACGCCTATCTTTACGATCAACTGGCCGACCTCAATCGCGGCCTTGAAGCCCAGGTTCAGGGCCGAACGCGGGAACTGGTGGCCGCGAACCGGGTGGCCGAGGCGGCGCGGGCCGAGGCCGAGGCGGCCAATCAGGCCAAGTCGCTGTTTCTCGCCACCATGAGCCATGAGATCCGCACGCCGATGAACGGTGTGCAGGGAATGCTCGAGTTGCTGGAGTATTCGCACCTCACCGCGGATCAGCGCGACCTGATGAAGGTGGCGCGGGAGTCCGCCGGTACGCTGCTGGCCATCATCAACGACATTCTCGATTTTTCGAAGATCGAGGCGGGCAAGCTGGAACTGGAGCGGGTCGCGGTCGACTTCGAGGCGCTGGTCGAGGGCGTGGCCGAAACGCTGGCGCCCGCAGCCTACAATAAGAATCTGCTGTTCAACGTCAGTGTTGATCCCGCCTTGCCCGCGCGGTTGCTTGGCGATCCGGTGCGCTTGCGTCAGGTGTTGTTCAACATCGCCGGCAATGCCGTCAAGTTTACCCAGCAGGGGTCGGTAAGCCTGCGCGTCGATTTGGACAATCTGGCCGGCGGGCGGGCGGCGGTGCGTCTCTCGGTCGCCGACACCGGTGTCGGGATGGACGAGGAGACCCGCGAGCGCCTGTTTCAGCCCTTCACCCAGGCTTCGGCGTCGGTCACCCGGCGTTTCGGCGGCACCGGGCTGGGGTTGTCGATTTGCCGGCGCCTCGCCGAGTTGATGGGCGGTGAGATCGGTGTCGACAGCGCGCTTGGCAACGGCTCTTGCTTCTGGTTCCGCTGCGAACTGGATGTCGCGCCCGACGCGCCGCCGATGGTCGAAGGTTGGCCCCGGTTCGACGGCGATCGGGTTCTGGTCGCGGGGGGGGACCGGGTGCGGCGCCAATCTCTGGCGCGCATTCTGGAGGGCGCCGGTTGCCGGGTCTCATCGGCGGAGTCCCTGGCCCTCGGCGAGACCCGGACGGCTGCCCTGCCGCCCGAAGAGCGGCCGGCACTGGTGGTGGTCGCCGATTGCGGCTGCTGCCTCGAGGATTGTTCGTGCGGCGCGCTCGGGGAAGTGCGGCGGGGGGCGGCGCTCGGCGGCTTGCCGGTCGTGCTGGTGACCCGGCGGGTGCCCCTGGTTGGCGTGGACAGCTTCGGGCCGGGAGTGGCGGCGGTGGCGCAACCGGTGCGGCGCGCCCATCTGCTGAACGCCGTGCTGGCCGTGACCGGCCGCGCGGTTCAGAAGCCGGCGGACGCGTTGTCGCCTGGATTTTCCCTGGGGCTTGCCCGGCCCAAGGATTTGGCCGGGAGTGGCTGCTTGGTTCTGGTCGCCGAGGACCATCCGGTCAATCGTCAGGTCATTTGCCGCCAACTCGATATGATCGGCTGTGCCCACGAGGTGGTGGATGATGGCCGGCAGGCGCTGGAGGCGTGGCGGAGCGGCCGGTTCTCCCTGCTCCTTACCGACTGTCAAATGCCCGAGATGGATGGCTACGAACTTGCCGTCGCGATCCGGAGCGAAGAGGCCCGGACCGGCGGTCACATCCCGATTGTCGCGATCAGCGCCAGCGCCATGGCCGAGGAAACCCAGCGATGCTTTGCCGCCGGCATGGATGCCTGTCTCACCAAGCCGGTGAAAATCGAGGCGCTGCACCGGGAGTTGTGCCGCTTTCTGCCGCTTGGCGACAGCGAGTCGCCGGTGGCGCCGGGGGCGGGGGCGGTGATGCCCCCGCCGAAGGCCGAGGCACCGATTGATCCGGCCTCTCTGGAGGCGCTGTTCGGCAACGACGAGTCGCTGGTCGTTCAGTTGCTGCGGGAGTTCCGCTCCTGCAACCGGGCGATCGAGCAGGAACTCCGCTCGGCGCTGCTGAGTCGGGACTGGGACACTGTCCGTCTGTCCTCGCACAAGCTGGTCGGGGCGTCGAACACCGTTGGGGCCGCCGCCCTGTCGGCGCGGGCGAAAGCGCTGGAGCTGGCCGCGTTTTCGGGCGATCGCGGCGAGATCGGCTATCGGATCGCCGAAACCCTTCAGGAGATCGGGCAGGTCTCCGACTATGTTGCCGCCTTCGAAAAAAAAGCCGCCCGAAACGAGTCGGGCGGCTGAAAAGGCTCAGGAGGAAGCATTCGAAAATGCATAGTCGCTACATTATGCTGCGGCGCACCATTTGGGAAGGGCAAACTTGTCGCACCCTGAAACTTTTCCTTAACAATGGTGAGCCGGGCTTGAGTGTGGCGAAGAATCCTTAGTGGGGGCCAGGGGCAAAGCCCCTTGGTCGCCGAAGGCAAGGCCAGGGTTCCGCCCTGGACCCGCCAAAGGCCGAGGGCCTTTGGAAACCGTTATTTTTTCGCAGCGGCTGAGCGAATGGCGGTGATGGCGGCGGCGTAGCCGGCCGGGCCGGCGCTGAACACGGCGTTGCCGGCAACCACGACATCGGCTCCGGCGGCGGTGATGGCGCCGATATTGGCCGGAGAGACCCCGCCATCGACCTCGAGTTCGATCGGCCGGTCGCCGATCATCGCCTTGAGCCGCCGGATCTTCTCCAGTTGAGAGGGAATGAAGGCCTGACCGCTGAAGCCAGGATTGACCGACATCACCAGAATCAGGTCGACCCGGTCGAGCAGCCACGCCACCGCCTCGGGCGGAGTCGCGGGATTGAGCGAGATGCCGGCCTTCTTGCCCAACCCCTGAATCACCTGGAGCGTGCGGTCGACATGGATGCCGGCTTCGACATGGACGGTGATCAAGTCGCTGCCGGCGGCGGCGAAGGCCTCCAGGTACGGATCGACCGGATCGATCATCAGGTGAACATCGAAGGGCTTGGCGCTGTGCGGCCGCAACGCCTTGACCACCGCCGGGCCGATGGTGATGTTGGGCGCGAAATGGCCATCCATGACATCGACATGAATGTAGTCGGCGCCGGCGGCGTCGATCGCGCGCAACTCCTCGCCGAGTTTGGCGAAGTCGGCGGAGAGGATCGAAGGCGATATCTTGAGGCTGCTCATGGGGCTTTCCTGTCGGGCCAGTAATCCTCGTCGCGCACCTGATCCAGCGTCCACGGGCAGGTCGCGGGCAGGCGGCCTGACTTCAGGAGTGCCGCCTGTTCCACCGACCAGCTGAAAAAGTCCGATTCATGCAGACTTGCGGTCATGCCTCGCTCTCCTGGCTGCAACCTCCTGCAAGCGCTTGCGTGCCGCGACGACCACGGCTTCGGCGGTGATGCCGAAATGAGTATAGACCTTCTCGGCGGGGGCGGAGATGCCGAATCCGGGCATGCCGATCACGATGCCCTTGAGGCCGGTGTAGCGCTCCCAGCCGAACGGGCTGGCGGCCTCGATGGCGATGCGCACGGTGTGACGGCCGAGCACATCATCCTGATAGTCTTCGGACTGGCGGTCGAACAGCTCCCAGCAGGGCATCGAGACCACGGCGGTGCCAACGCCTTCGGCTTCCAGTATCTCGCGGGCGGCCAGGGCCAGGGAAACCTCGGAGCCGGTGGCCAGCAGCGAGACCTGACGCGGCCCGGCGGCGGCTTCGGCCAGCACATACCCGCCCTTGGCGGTCAGGTTTTCTTCGGTATGGGTGGTGCGCAGGGTCGGCAGGTTCTGGCGCGACAGGGCGAGGGCGCTGGGGCCCTTGTCATTGGCCAGGGCCAGCGCCCAGCTTTCCATGGTTTCGACGCCATCGGCCGGGCGGAACACCAGCAGATTGGGCATGGCGCGCAGGGAGGCCAGATGCTCGACCGGCTGATGGGTCGGGCCATCCTCGCCGACGCCGATCGAGTCGTGGGTCAGCACATAGATGGCGCGCAGGCCCATCAGCGCCGCGAGGCGGATGGCGTTGCGCATGTAGTCGGAAAACACCATGAAGGTGCCGCCATAGGGAATGAAGCCGCCATGCAGCGCCAAACCGTTCATGATCGCGGCCATGGCGAATTCGCGGATGCCGTAATGCAGGTAGTTGCCCGAGAAATCCTCGGACGACACCGCTTTCATGCCCTTGGCGATGGTCAGGTTGGAGTGGGTGAGGTCGGCCGAACCGCCGGCGAATTCCGGCACCACCGAGGCCAGGGCGTCGAGCACGTCCTGGGAGGCCTTGCGGGTGGCGACCTTGGGCTTGCCGTCGCTGATTTTGCGCTTGAAGGCCATCACGGCCTCGGGCAGGGCGGCGGGTAGGCGGCCGGCGACCACGCGCTCCAATTCGGCGCGCGTGTCGGTGGGCAGGGCGGCGAGGCGGCTGTTCCAGCTCTGACGGGCGGCCGCGCCGCGGCGTCCGGCGGCGCGCCAGGCTTCGAGCACATCCGCGGGCACCGCGAAGGCTTCGGCGGGCCAGTCGAGCGCCTTGCGCAGGCCCTCGATCTCGCTGGCGCCGAGCGGCGCGCCATGGGTCTTCTCGCTGCCGGCCTTGGTCGGCGCGCCTTTGCCGATGGTGGTGCGGCAGGCGATCATGGTCGGACGGTCGGAGCGGCGCGCGGTCTCGATGGCGGCGGCCACCGCCTCGGAATCGTGACCGTCGACCGCCAGGGTGGTCCAGCCACTGGCCTGGAAGCGCTGGCGCTGATCGTCGGAGACCGTGAGCGAGGTCGGGCCGTCGATGCTGATGCCGTTATCGTCCCAGAACAGAATCAGCTTGTTGAGCTTCAGGTGGCCGGCGAGGGAAATCGCCTCGTGGCTGATGCCCTCCATCAGGCAGCCGTCGCCGGCGATGACGTAGGTGTAATGATCGATGATGTCCGAACCGACGCGGGCGGCGAGCATGCGCTCGGCCAGCGCCATGCCGACGGCGGTGGCCAGCCCCTGGCCCAGCGGACCGGTGGTGGTGTCGGCGATCAGCGGTTCGCCGACCTCGGGGTGGCCGGGGGTCTTGCTGCCGAACTGGCGGAAATTCTTGATCTGTTCGAGATCGAGATCGGGAAAGCCGGTGAGGTGGCCGAGGGCGTAGAGCAGCATCGAGCCATGACCGGCCGAGAGCACGAAGCGGTCGCGATCGAGCCAGCGCGGGCTGGCGGCGTCGAATTTGAGGAAGCGGGTGAACAGCACCGTCGCGACATCGGCCATGCCGAGCGGCATTCCGGGGTGGCCGGACTTGGCCTTTTCAACGGCATCGGCCGCGAGAACGCGGATGGCGCCGGCAAGGCGCTGGTGGCTGACGGGTGCGGTCATCTTGGTCCTCGTTCGGCGAGACGGAAACACAGGAGCGGGCGCGCCATTTTCATCGTCGTGACAACAGCCACGCCCCAGGCGCGATCGGCGCCAGATAGAGCAGGTACATCAGCGGAATCAGCGCCGGCATCTTGCCGGCGAGACCCGTGAGGCCGAGGGACGCGCTTTGCAGCGCGATGACCAGCAGCGCGGCCGCGGCGATCCGCCGCCCTTGACCGCGACGGTTATAATCCCCGCCGAGCAGAGCCGCCAGTGTGATGATGGAAAAAGCCAGCGCCAGCAGGGGCGAGGACAAGCGCATATGCAGTTCGGCCGCGAATTGGCTCATCATATAAGGGTTCGCCCTGACATCGGGCGGCGGTTTGAGCAGTTCGATCAGCGAGCGTTCGCGGGGATCGATGGTGCGGTCGACCGGCTTGTCGTCATTGACCTGGAAATCCACCAGATAGCGGTCGAAATACAGTTCAGAGATTTGCCCGGTCTTGGTGTCGACCTCCTGGCGCAGGCCGTCGAGCATGATCACCTTGACGCCGCTGGGGGAATCGACCATCACGCCGCGCTGGGCCATGATCGAGACGTCCCTGCCGGGCTGGCGGGTGTCGTGCACCAGCAAGCCCTGCATCTCGCCATCGTCGAGGCGTTTGCGCAGGTAGACGGTCATGTGGTCGGAAATGTCGTTGAACGAGCCTTCGCGAATCAGCACCGTCGCGAATTCGTGGCGCACCGCGTATTGCAGCCGCACCAGTTCGCGGTTGGCGTAGGGGCAGGCGAAGATGTTGAGGAAATAGACCGAGATCATGACGATCCCGGCCAGCGCCAGGGCGGGCGCGGCGAGTCGCCAGGTGCCCAGGCCGATGGCGCGCATCACCACGAGTTCGCTGTCCATCACCATCTTGTTGTAGGAAAACAGAATGGCTCCGGCGAGCGCGATCGGCATGATCACGCCGATGAAGGTCGGCACGGTCAGCGCCATCATCCACAGGAAGACCAGGAACGGCGCGCCGGCGTTGATCACCAGATCGAGCAGTTTCAGCGACTGGGTGACCCAGATGGTCATGGTCACCGCCGTGGTCGACACCACGGTGGTGATCAGCAGATTGCGAAAGACATAGAAGCCGATCCGGTTGTTCATGCCGCCACCTCCCGGCCGGACGTTTCCCGCAGTCTCAGGGCCTGCTCGACCGTGTCGACCGGGAGCGCGGCCAACTCCTCGCAGGCCAGCCAGCCGGTGTTGGGGCCGAGCGGCGCCATGCGTTCCGGGATGCTTTCCCGGGTCGACATCAGCGACAGGGTGGGGGTGCCGAGGATGCCGGCGATGAAGATCGGCCCGGTGTCGTTGCCCACCGCGCCCAGAGCCGCCCGGGCGATCCCGCCCAGGTCGGGCAGGCTGGTGCGGCCGGTGAGATCGATCACCCCCGGCGCGGTGGTGCGGATGTCATCGACCTGGGCCTGATCGCTCCGGGTGCCGATGGCCACCGCGGCGATGCCCTGGCGCTCCAGCCGGTTGGCGAGGTCGGCGAACCGGCCGGCGGGCCAGCGTTTGCCGGGACGTTTGGGCGAGCATCCGGGCACCAGCAGCACGAAGCGCGGCGGCAGATCGAAGCGCGAAACGTTGGCGTCGAGCCAGTCGAGCGGCGCCGGGCCGGCATCGGGCACGCCGGCCGAACGGATATGTTCGAGCAGGCGGTCGTGATTATGACCGGTCATGGAGAGAAAGGGCGGGCGCGGGTGGGAGCAGCCCTTGACCTCGCCCGACCAGTCCGGACGCCGGCCGGCGAGCAGGCGGAAATACAGGGCGGTCCGCTGATTGCTCTGGAGATCGTAGACCCGTTCCAGCGGTTCGGCGCGCAGCCGGCCGATCAGCGACAGCCATTCACCGAGTTGCCATGCCTTGGGCCGGCGGTCGAGCCAGATTTCGTCGAACCACGGCATCGCCTCGCCAAAGGGCGCGAAGGGCGGGGTGGTGAGCAGAATCAGGCGATGATCGGGGTGATGGCGGCGAATGGCATGGAAGGCGTCCAGGCACTGGACCAGATCGCCGAGCGCGCCAAGCTTGATCACCAGGATGGACCGGGATGTGGACAAGGGGTGCCGCGCCGTTGCCAGGGGACAGTGCAGAGGTGTTTCCCTCCTTGCGTCCGAGAAGTCAAAGACCTTTTGCGAGTTGCGGGGTTTTCCCGGTATGGTGCGTCGCCATGACAGACACAGAAAACGCGCCAGCCGCCGCCTCGTCCCGCCCGGACATTCACCTGATTCCCGGCCGGGACAAGCGGCTGCGGCAGGGCCATCCCTGGGTTTATTCCAATGAAATCCGCATGGGCGCGGCCGAGCGCGCCTTGCCGCCCGGCGGGCTGGTGCGGCTGATCGCCCCGGATGGCGCCTGTCTCGGCGCCGCGATCTTCAATCCGCACACCCTGATCGCGGCTCGGCGCCTGACCCTTGAGGGCGGGGCGCCGATCGACGCCGGATTCTTCGCCAAGCATCTGCGCCGGGCGCTGGCCTTGCGCTCCCGGCTCTATGACCGGCCGTTCTATCGGCTCGTCCATGCCGAGGCCGATGGCCTGCCGGCGCTGGTGATCGATCGTTTCGGCGAGGTGGTGGTGGTTCAGGCCAACGCCGCCGGCATGGACCGGCTGCTGCCCGAGTTGACTGTGGCCATCGACAGCGTGCTCGCCCCGGCGGCGATCGTGCTGCGCAACGACAGCCCGATGCGCGGCCTCGAAGGGCTGCCCGAGGAGGTGCGGCTGCTCAAGGGCAGTCTCGAGGGGCCGGTGCGGGTCGAGGAAAACGGTGCCGTGTTCTTCGCCGATCCGCTGGGCGGGCAGAAGACCGGCTGGTTTTTTGATCAGCGCGACAACCGCGCCTTCGTCGCAGGTCTGTCCAAAGGGGCACGGGTGCTTGATCTGTACACCTATCATGGCGGTTTCGCGGTGCAGGCGGCGGTGGCCGGGGCCGAACGGGTGGAGGCGGTCGATCGCTCGGACGGCGCGCTCGCCCAGGCCGTTCGGGCCGCCGAGGCCAGCGGCGTCGCCGCGCGCTGCGAGTTCCGCAAGGCCGAGGTGTTCGCCGAACTGGAGCGTCTGGGGCTGGCGGGCGAACGCTACGATGTGGTGATCGCCGATCCGCCGCCCTTCGCGCGGGCCAGGAAGGATGTGGCGGCGGCCAGCCGTGCCTATCGCAAACTCACCCGCATGGCGGCGCGGGTGACCGGCAAGGGCGGGTTGCTGCTGGTCGCCTCGTGCAGCCACAACATCGACCCCGGTACCTTCACGGATCTGGTGGCGGCCGGGCTCGCGGACGCCCAGCGCTTCGGACGAATCATCCGCCAAGCCGGCGCCGGCCCCGACCACCCCCTGCACCCGCTGCTTCCCGAGTCGGCCTATCTCAAAGCCGTGGTCGCGCATTTGGATTAACCGGTTTCCAAAGGCCGCCGGCCTTTGGCGGGGTCCAGGGGCAGCGCCCCTGGCCTTCGGCGACCAACAAGGGGCTTCGCCCCTGGACCCCACTGGGGCCGCAGGCCCCAGACCCCTAGAAACTACGCCTTTGGGGCGTCGGCATTTTCTTGGATTTGCTGGCGGAGCGGGGCTTGGTCAGGTCGAAGTCGGCGATGGTCATGACCAGGGTGATGTCCGAGCCCATGATTTCAATGCCCTTTTTGGCGCTGGCCGGCATCGGGATACGTCGGTCCAGGCAATAGCAGACCAGAGCGGCGGCCATCTCCGGGATGGCAATGATCACCGGCGTTTTCTTGCCGTAATCATCGACGGTCATCAGGGTGAACGTGTTGCTGCCATCGCTGTTGTGAGTAAGGCCGAGGATGGTGCCCACCGGGAGTTGCTCGCGCTGCTTCTGTCTCCGCTCGATGATGGCGGAGATGGCCTCCTGATCGGAGAAAACGATGCAGCGGAATTCTTTCATAACTCTGGTCTCGCGCCCCTGAAACGCCCGGCCGATGAGCACGCCGACGGCGGTGCGCCAACGCCCTTTTCGTGAACCGTCCCTGATTTCAACATAACGGTTGCGCCGCGGCAACCTCACTCTGATCAGATGGCGACAGTTTAGCTAAATTTCGCCCTAAACTCCCAGCGCGGCGTCCTTTTCTGCCAGAATTTCAGCAACGGCGCCGCGGGAGCGCTGGCTGGCGCTTTTGAGCTGGCCGCAGGCGGCCATGATGTCCTGACCGCGCGGCTGACGCACCGGGCTGGCGTAGCCGGCGGCGTTGACGATGTCGCCGAAGGTCTGCACCGTTGCGGGCGACGAGCACTCGAAGGGCGCCTCGGGCCAGGGATTGAACGGGATGAGGTTGATCTTGGCCGGAATGCCCTTCAGCAGCTTGACCAGGGCGCGGGCGTCGGCCGGGCTGTCGTTGACCCCCTTCAGCATGACATATTCGAACGTGATTCGGCGGGCGTTGGTGACGCCGGGATAGGAGCGGCAGGCGGCGATCAACTGGGCCAGCGGATATTTCCGGTTGATCGGCACCAGACGGTCGCGCAACTCGTCGGTAACGGCGTGCAGGCTGACCGCGAGGTTGACCCCAAGCTCGGCGCCGCAGCGCTGCATCATCGGCACCACCCCGGAGGTGGACAGGGTGATCCTGCGCTTGGAAATCGCCAAGCCGTCGCCATCCATGATGATTTTCACGGCGGTGGCCACCGCGTCGAAATTGAACAGCGGCTCGCCCATGCCCATCAGCACGATGTTGGAAATCAACCGGCCGTCGGGCGGCGACGGCCATTCGCCGAGGGCATCGCGGGCCGTGAGCAACTGATCGAGAATTTCCGAGGCGCTGAGGTTGCGCACCAGCCGCTGGGTGCCGGTGTGGCAAAAGCGGCAGGTCAGGGTGCAGCCAACCTGGGAGGAGACGCACAGCGTGCCCCGGTCCTCCTCAGGAATGTGGACGGACTCGATCTCCTGGCCGTCGGCCATGCGCAACAGCCACTTGCGGGTGCCGTCCACCGACTGGAGGTCGCGCACGATCTCGGGGCGGCGGATGACGTAAGCGGTGGCGAGGCGCTCGCGCACCGCCTTGGCCAGGGTGGTCATCAGCGAGAAATCGGTGGCGCCGCGATGATAAATCCAGTGCCACAACTGCCGGGCGCGAAACGGCTCGAGTCCGAACCCGACCAGTTCGGCCGTGAGCGCGTCCCGGCTCAATCCGACCAGAATCCTGCGGCCGTCGGGCAACGATCCCGCCGAGCGGCCGTCGCCATCTGGTTCAGCAACGCGGCCGTCGCCATCTGGTTCAGCAACGCGGCCGTCGCCATCTGGTTCAGCAACGCGGCCGTCGCCATCCGGTTCAGTAACGCGGCCGTCGCCATCCGGTTTAGCAACGCGGCCGTCGCCGCTGGGGGCGGCGACGGGGGGATTGGTCATGATCCCGCCTATTTCTTGCCGCAGGCTTCGTTGATGGCGGTGTAGGCCGGGCCGGCGCCACTCAGACTGTAATTGTCGGTGGTCTTGGTGCCGCGCGCCGAAGTGCCCTTCACCACCAGGGACTTGCCGCCCTTGATCGCGCCGCTCAGTTCCTTGTCGGATGATTCGTCGCGCGCCCAGGCGGTATCGCCGTCGGTGAACAGACTGAAGGTTTTCCGGTCGATTTTGACCTTGACCTCGCTGCCCTTCATATAGGTGTAGCCGGCGGTGATGCTGACCACGCCAAAGGTCTTTTCCGAGGGGCGGTGGGTGATCAGAATGTAAGCATCACCACGCGCCTTGCCCTTGGGAAGAATCTTTTTGGGCTGGGACGAGATGTAGCAGACCTTCTGGCCTCTCTCTTCATAAGAGAAGGCTTTCCAGTCCTGGAACGTGCCAAGAACCTTCGTCTTGGTCTTCGCCTTGCCGTTATCGGCGGCCAGGGCCATGGTTCCGGTGGACCCCACCAGCAGAGCCGCCAGCAGGATGGAGGACAGTCGGGAGGGGGTGAAAGTGTTCATGATGCCAGGACACGAAATCGTTTCGGTTCGGGGAGAACTTACCTCAGATCGGGCGGGTATTTCCAGTCCCGTGCCGGGGTGCGGCGAAGTTGTCGTGTGTCGTGTCGGCCGGGCCGGGGATTCGCGCATTTTTTGCCGCTTGCCGCCGCTCGGTGATTGCCGAGCCACCGGTGCCGGCTCATAATCCCCCGGCTGGTATCCGGGGGCCGTGGCCTGAGGTGCCGGTGCCTGGCAACCCCACGCGGCGGGACATGCCCGAAACGACGATCATCGGCCGCGCTCATGCCGGGAGTGGCCTCAACGACATGGTGCTCGCGGTTGCCCGCAAGCGCAGTCGATCGGCTTTTGCCTTGCTTTTCAATTACTTCGCGCCGCGCCTCAAGTCGTATCTGATGCGGCTTGGCGCCGATGCCGGGCTGGCCGAGGAACTGGTTCAGGACGTGATGCTTCAGGTTTGGCACCGCGCCGAGACCTTCGACCCCGCCCAGGCCAACGCCAGCACCTGGATTTTCACCATCGCCCGCAACAAGCGAATCGATGCGGTTCGCCGCGAGCGCCGGCCCGAGATCGACCTGACCGACCCGGCGCTGGTGCCCGAACCGGTGGAGGCCGCCGACCGGACTCTCGAGGTCGGTCAGGAGAATGCGCGACTTAATGCCGCGATCGGGTCGCTTCCCAATGAGCAGGCTGAACTTTTACGCCTCGCCTACTATGAAGATAAGCCTCACAGCACCATTTCAGCGGAGCGGGGAATTCCGCTGGGCACGGTGAAATCCCGTTTGCGGCTGGCGGTCGATCGTTTGAGGCGACTTCTGAGGGAAGGGCAATGATCCGAAATCCAACTCACCATCCCGATCGGGAGATGCTGCTGGATTATGCCGACGGCAGTCTGGGCGAGCCGGCGGCGCTGGTGGTTGCGACTCATCTCGCCTTTTGTCCCGGTTGCCGGCAGCAGGTCGCCGATCTCGAGGCGATCGGCGGCGCGTTTCTTGAAGAGGAAGAGCCGTTTCCGGTGTCCGCCGACTGCCTGCCGGGATTGCTGGCCCGTCTCGACGAGCCGGCCGGGGCTGCGGCGGCGCCGCTGCCGGGAGCGGCGCGGCGCTCCGAGGCCGCCGATCTCACCTATCTGCCCGAGCCGTTGCGCTCCTATATCGGGATGCCGCTGTCGGCATTGCCCTGGCAACCGCTGCTCGAGGGCATCGACGAGGTTGATCTCGGGGTTGGCCGGCCGCCGATGCGCACGCGCCTGATTCGCGTCGCCGCTGGCACCGTGTTTCCCCGGCATGGGCACACGGGGATGGAACTGAATCTGGTGCTGGCCGGTGGCTATCACGATCCGCGCGGATCGTTCCAGCGCGGTGACGTGGTGGTCGATGATCCGTCGATCAATCACAGTCCGGTCGCGGATCTGCGCGAGTCCTGCGTCTGCCTCTCGGTGACCGACGCTCCGCTGTGCCTAGTCGAAGGGCCGGCCTGCTTTCTCAAGCCGTCCATTCGCTCGTGATGCTGGTCCGCCGGCCCCCGTCGCCCTGGAAGCTTCGTCTGGCGTCGCTGATCATCGCCACCCCGTTGCCGGCTCTGGTGTTCCGGGGGATGCGCTTCTGGCAGAAGCTCACCCGGCCCCTGACCGTGGGGGTGCGGGCGCTCGCGGTCGATGGCGAGGGCAGGGTGCTGCTGGTTCGGCACAGCTATCTGCCCGGCTGGCATCTGCCCGGCGGCCGGGTCGACAAGGGCGAGACCGCCTGCGCCGCCGCGATACGGGAATTGCGCGAGGAAACCGGGCTGACGGCGATGGTGCCGCCGCGCCTGCTCGGACTTTATGGCCGGTTTCGGCATGGCGGCAGCGACCATGTCGCGGTCTATGTGGTGGAGCACTGGACCGGCACGCCGCAGCCCGATGGTCTGGAGGTTGCCGAGGCCGGTTTTTTCGCGCTCGGTCGTTTGCCCGATGGCACGACTCAGGCGACCTTGCGGCGGCTCAGGGAATATCGCGGCCTCGCGGCCACGCCGGACCACTGGTGACGGTTTGGCACGCTTCCCCGGTTGACAGAGCGGCATTGCGGTGCACACAGTCGCCTCATGTCGATGACCCTGGCGAAACTCTACCGTTATCCCGTCAAGAGCCTCAGCGCCTCGCCTCTGGCGACGGCGACGCTGCGGGCCGGTGAAGGCTTGCCCGAGGACCGGCGATTCGCGATCATGCATGGCGCTTCGGCCTTCAATCCTCTGGAGCCGCTCTGGCAGCCCAAGAGCAACTTCGTCGTGCTGTCGCGCACCGACAAGCTGGCGGCGCTGGAAACCGAATTCGACGACGCCACCTCCACCCTGATCATTCGCCGGGGCGGCCGGCAGGTGGCGCGGGGGCAGATCGGCACGCCGCTCGGACGTGGCCTGATCGACCAGTTCCTGGCCGCGTATCTCAAGGGCGCGGTGCCGGGCACGCCGCGTCTGGTCGAGGCTTCGGGGGTCGCTTTCAGCGACAAGCAGGAGCGGTTGGTCTCGATCGTCAATGCGGCCAGCGTCGCCGACCTGGAACGGGTGGTCAAGGAAGCGGTCAACCCGTTGCGCTTCCGTCCCAATCTGGTGATCGACGGTGCCGCGCCCTGGGAAGAGGCCGGCTGGATTGGGCTGAGTCTGGAAATCGGCGAGGTTCGGCTCGAGATCACCGAGGTGATCACCCGCTGTGCCGCCATCAATGTCGAACCCGGCACCGGTTCCCAGTCGCTCAATTTGCTGCTGGCGATGGAACGCGGCTACGGCCACCGCTTATGCGGCGTTTACGCTCGCGTCGTCACCGGCGGGACCGTCAGCGCCGGGGATGGCGTGGTGGTGCGGGGACGATAAGCAATACGACGATAAACGACACGACACAGCCCAGGGGCGTTGCCCCTGGACCCCACCAAAGGCCGTGGGCCTTTGGAAACCGGTTTTTCAGCCTGTGAGCACCGTGCGGTTTTCGACCGAGGCCTCGCCTTCGCCGTCCTCGGGGCCGTCTTCGCCGTCCTGGGCGTTGCCGGGCATGTGGGGCTGCGGACCGTTGGCGCGGTTGCGCTGGTTCTCGCCCGACGCCTCGTTGATCTGGTTGATGATCCGGACGTAGTGCTCGGCATGCTGGAGATAGTTTTCCGTCGCAATGCGATCGCCGCTGGAGTTGGCGTCCCGGGACAGGGCCAGATACTTTTCGTAGACCTGAAACGCGTTGCCCCGGATGCGGACATCCGGACCGTTGCTGTCGAAGGTCTGATGGCGCAGGGGCACGTTGGGGCGGCGATTGGGATTGTTCCCACCGCCACCGCCACCGCCACCACTGCCGCCGCCCCCACCACCGCCGCCGGATACACCGCCGCCGCCGCCGCCACTACCGCCACGACTGCGGGAACGGCGGTTGTTATTGTTGTTGTTTGGTCCCTGTCTCATTCGGCTTCAACAAAGCCCCTGTTCGAGAGTGGAGGGTGCGATCACGAGGTCGCACAATGGCCCCAACGGGGCCAACTGGCCTGGGACCCCGAACGGGGTCGGCCCGCCGGCTGGCCGAAGGCCCATATGCCACAGCGGCCGATTGATCTTTCGCAATCACCAGTCGGGACACCCTATCCACCATGGCGGCCAGTTCCAACCCCTTTTTTTTCCGGTGTTCACTTTTCATCGGCGCCCGACGGCAACGACACAGCGCTCGAGTCCCGCAAGGTCGGCGCGCGTGCCGGTGACATGCAATCCGGCTGCCTCCAACAGGCGCGTGACCGCCGGCGCCTGTCCCGACCCGACCTCGAAGACGATTTGTCCATGCTCACTGAGTAATCCGGGCATGAGCGGCGCCAGCAGGCGGTAGGCGTCGAGGCCGTCCGGACCGCCATCAAGGGCGGCCATGGGCTCGAATTGCGAGACTTCCGGCTCCAGCCCCGCGATTTCGCCCTCGGGAATGTAGGGGGGGTTGGCCACGATCAGGTCATAGGTGCCGGACAGGCCGTCCTTCCAGTCGGCGCGCACGAAGCGGGCGCGGCCGGTGAGGCCGAGCCGCTCGGCATTGGCGGTGGCGGCGGCGACCGCTCCGGCGCTCTGATCGATGCCGGTGCCGCGGGCCGCGGGCAGTTCGCTGAGCAGGGCCAGCAACAGGCAGCCGCTGCCGGTGCCGAGATCGAGAATCTCCAATGGCCGGTCGCGCGGCACCAGGGCGAGCGCCGCCTCGATCACGGTTTCCGAGTCCGGGCGCGGATCGAGGGTGTCGGGGGAAAGGGCGAAGTCGAGACTCCAGAACTCCCGCCGTCCGAGGATGCGCGACACCGGTTCGCGGGCGAGGCGCCGGGAAATCAGGCGCTCCAGAGCCGCCCGCTCTTCGGCGCTCACCGGCCTGCCGGCATGGATGAGCATGTGCTCGCGGCTGACTCCCAGGGCCTCGCCCGCCAGAATCCGCGCGTCGAGCCGTGCCGAATCGATCCCGGCGGCGCGCAAGCGGCCAGCCGCATCCTCGAGAACCGCCCGCAAACTCGGGTCCTCCCGGTGCCCGGGAGCCAGGGATGACATTGGTCCGGCTTTCATGGCGTTGGCGACCCCAGCAGGACTCGAACCTGCGACCCCGCGCTTAGAAGGCGCGTGCTCTATCCGGCTGAGCTATGGGGCCAGCGCTCTCACCGAGGATCAGTGATTGCGAAGCGGACGGAAGCGGTCGGTATAGTTCCGGGGGCGCACCTGCCGGATGGCGGGTTCCTGGACGCTGAAGGCGATGCCGTTGCTGTCGGCATAGGCCACGGCCTCCTCGCGGGTGGCGAAGCGCAGCCTGATCTGGTTGAGAGTGTCGGCGGCGCTGGTCCAGCCCATCAACGGCTCGAGCGTGCGCTGGGTCGCCGGTTCGTATTCGAGGATCCACTCGTGGGTCTTGCCCAGTCCGGACTGGGTGGTGCCACGGCTTGGCTGGAAGATACGAGCGGTCATCGGTCTGTGTCTCCGGGCAAGAAACGTCGGCTGCTGAGTGTCTGCGAAGAAACCCGCGCAAGCTGGTCGGGGCGAGAGGATTCGAACCTCCGACATCCAGTACCCAAAACTGGCGCGCTGACCAGACTGCGCTACGCCCCGGCCGGTCCTTTGGTACATCAACCGCCCCCCGCGAGCAAGGGTAACTCCGCGGTTTTTCGCGCGAAAGCTGATGGGGCGCTCCGGCGTCAGTGGAAGCTCGGGTGAACGACCCGGTCGCCGGCGTGAATGCCGAGCCGGGCGGTGATTCCGGCGTTCACTTCCAGCACCGACACCACCGGCTCGGTCGAGCTGATGATCGCGGTCGAGCCGGGAGCGGCGTTGCGGTGAATGTTGGTGATCCGGCCGTCATGAGCGATGAACAGCATGTCGAGCGGCAGGAAGGTGTTGCGCATCCAGAACGACGCCACCTCATTGACTCCGAGCAGAAACAGCATTCCCGCATCATCGGCCATGGTGTCCCGGAACATCAGCCCTTGATGAAGCTGGTCCGGGGTTTCCGCGACCTCGATGTTGAAATGGTAGCTCCCCCCTCCCACCGTGGTGATTTTGACCTCGGAGCGGCCGAAAACCACCGGACCGGACGAGTCCGCGAGGGCAGGCCCGGTGAACAGCAGCAGGAAAAGCAGCGCGACGTAGCGGATCATGGAGACAAACCTTTGTGGCTGTTGGGCCTTTGTGGGCTGTTGGGGTGGTCAGCCGTGAAACAGTTCATGCGGTGCCGGAGCCGCGGACCGAACGGTGGTGCCATGCTTGTTCGAGAAACGCCGCATCGCCTTTTCGCGCGCTTCCTGCTCGGTTTTGGCGAATACCAGATAATCCCTGCCGACGGCCCATTCGTGGGCCAGCGGATGGGTCGGGTCCTGCTTCGGCAGGGTCGGGTTGATGAGATTGACGATCCAGTCCTTTTCGCCGGGGTTGCGCCGGACGTGAAGCACGAGCAAGCGGTTCCGTCCGGTCGCGAGGCGGTCGGCGGCTTCGACGCGGACCGTCTCCAGGGTCTTGTCGATCTGGAGATTGGCCCGCTTCTGGTCCTCGATCCGCTGGCCGAGCGAGGTTTCCTCCACCAGCATGGCTTCGATCGTGTGCTTCAGGCGCGACTCCTTATCCTCGGCGGTCCGGCCGCGCCGCTTGACCGATTTCACCTCTCTTTGGAACTGGGCGACAAGGCTGATCAGCCACGCCAGCAGCACGACCACGATCACCAGGATCAGCAGAGACGTCATCGGCCGCGCCCCTCCTGGTTGGGGGTGGGGGAATCGACCAGCAGCTTATGGAAGCCGAGTTTTTCCGAGTAGGCGAGTTCCAGAATCTGGCGCGCCTCGTCGCGGTTGCCGGCCCAGGTTTCCACCAGATTGACGTGGTGCCAAATCGGATTATAGGTGTCCGAGGTCGGCTTCATGTGCTGCGATGTGCTGTCGACGCTCAATCGGGCGTAGTATCGGAGGTTTCCCGCCTTCGGTTCGCCGATTTCATGAATGAAATCGGGAATCTTGTTCTGGGTGTTCACGATTTGCCGCTGAAGCTTGCGGATTTCGGCTTCCTGCCGGCTATGATAGGAGCTGAGGTCGTCGAGTTCCGACTGCAGGGCGCGGACCCGGTCGCGGACGACGTAGCCCTCCTTCAGCAGGTCGAGGTACTTGCTTTCCGCTTCCTCGGTCCTGAACAGTTTCCCCAGCATTTCCGGGACGGTGCGGCTGAAGATCACCGTCGCCAAGATGCCAAGCAGCAGTGAGCCGACCAGGATCAGCAGCAGAAATGTCAGTCTGTCGGCATCGGCAAAAAGCATGGCGCTGGCCGGGCTGGCTCCGGGGACACGGCGGATCACCTCTGTTCCCGGCGACCCCACCACCCGCAGGATGGCGCGGAGGGCGGCGTTTGTCCATGTGGTTGTTGGAGGGGCGGTCGTTGGGCGCGTGCGCGTGCGCGCGGAGGATAAAGCATAACTTGCACCGTTGCGGCGTTAATCAATTTTTAATAGTGCGGCGGCTGGTCGCGGTGCTAAGCTTGCCGGCAGGGGTCATAATACGCATATTGGCTGGAGGATGGCCTCGCTGGGGCCGTGTGTGGGTTACGGAGGCGCGCGAGCCGTCTCCTTTCGGAGAGGGCCTGTCATGAACGTTCTTGAGATCGCCGTGTATGCGATGGTGATCGCGGGTCAACCTCAAGCGGTCAAATGTGTCGAATCGGATATGGGAGGCGTTAACTGTACCAATGGCTTGTCCGCCAGTATGGGAGAGCGGGAAGAGATTCGGTTCAGCAACGGCGTCAAGGTGGCCAAGACGTCGGGCATCACGTTTTCCAACGGCATCACCACGCATCTTGATGGCGCCGGATGGCTGGAATTCTCCAACAAGGTCGCCGTTCGTCGCGACTCGCCCTATCGCTACCGTTTCAGCAACGGTGTCATTTGCGCTCTGGTCGAGCGGACGATGGCGGAGTGTGTGATGCCTGAAGGGCGCTGAGCCTTCGGGGGGTGCGCGAGCGGGGAACCAGGGAGGCGGAATTCCGCCGGCCCAGGGCCCGGCCGGGAGGGGAGGCGCTCGATGGTGGGGACGGTTCTGGTCGCGGGGGCGACGGGTAACACCGGCCGGGCCTTGGTGCGGGAGTTGATGAAGGCCGGCGTTCGAGTGCGCGCGGCCGCCCGCGATCGCGTCAAGTTGCTGAACCTGGACGTCTCCGAGGTGGCTGAGATCGATTACGCCAATTCGCAGTCGCTGGCGCGGGCACTCCGGGGTGTCGACACGGTTTACATGGTGATTCCGGTGTCCCCCGACATGGAAATGCTGACCGAGCAGATGGTCAATGCGTCGGTGCGCGCCGGAGCCAAACGGCCGTGCAAGTTTTTTTCTGTAAATTCGCGCAGAAGACGACTTGATTCGAGGCGGGTAGTTACGCCGCCAGATTTATGTATATCTTACCAGTCATCCAGTCCTCATCGACCTCTGCGAGCAATGCTGAAACCAAGCGC
>CAIOBP010000048.1 GCA_903856295.1 uncultured Rhodospirillales bacterium
CGCTTGGTTTCAGCATTGCTCGCAGAGGTCGATGAGGACTGGATGACTGGTAAGATATACATAAATCTGGCGGCGTAACTACCCGCCTCGAATCAAGTCGTCTTCTGCGCGAATTTACAGAAAAAAACTTGCACGGCCCGAGCGTACCCCCCCGCCGGAAAGGCCAAGACCAACAGCATTTACGGAATTTTCCGAAATATTGTAGGCGCGGCGGCGCGCGTCGATTTCTCTCCGCTCCATTTCGTTAATTTTAGTAATTATTTCATCATCAATATGAGACTTCGGATGAATTCCGAAGTTCACAGGGGCCAGACACGCCTCGATATCTTTCTCGCTCAGTGGCGTCGGGGAAAGATCATCTCCAAGCGGCTCGCCGTAGGCCATCAGATGGAGTTCCGCGGCGAATTCACGCAATCTTTCTTGCACAGCTTCAAGGTCTGCGCGAAATTCGTTGGAGCCATCCCGTGAATTCAATCGGCCTTCCTGGTGGGCCCGATGCCACTTCGCCGTTACCGGGCGAAGATCGATATTGAGCATCCTTGTCGTGCGGTAGGCAAACTCCTTGCATCCGGGATGGTTCTTCATTGCCGACCGCGCAAGACTGAAGACTTCCCAGAGACTTTCCAGCGCTCTCGACTCAACCCCATACTGGTAGGGTAGCGGCTGCGTCGATATCCGTGTCCGCAGTTCCGAAAGAAGTTCGTGCGCTGCAGCTTGGTCGGGGAGCAGTGTGGGCGTGTCCTTGCTCATCGCTTATTCCATTAATAAGTGCCTGTTACAGTCGTTCAGCTGATCGCAGGGTACACTGGTGGACCTCAAGGCGGCAGACATGCGAGACCCTTCATGATGAGATACACTGCCGCATCGACGTTCGCCGTCGCGAAGAGAAAGCGGTTTTCCTCCTCGGTCAGGCGGTTTGTCGCGGCCAATCCCGAAACGCCGTAGCGATTGAGTTCGCCGACCAAGCCCTCGTAGTCGACGGGCGGGAGTGCGAGGCCGGGATTGCGCGCCCGCATGTCGTCGTAATAGGCGAGCGTCGCCGCATAGTCCGGCGAGACTGTCTCCTGATAGGTGCGCGTCAGCTCTTCCGGCGATTCGCCGGAAAGCGCCCGGGCGACCAAGCGCGCCGCGCCGCCGAAGCCACCCAGCACGTAGACGGGCCGGCCGGCGCGGATGGCCAGCAGCACCTCCTCGACGATCCCAGGCAGAAATCCCATAAACGTGTGCGGCCTTCCGCCGAGCACAACTCTGCCTCGCGTTGCCGCGATGGCCTGGCGGCGCATGGCACTGAGGCTGCGGCCCAGCGCATAGCGCCCTTCCACCGACTTGGCTAGGCGCGTGACATGACCGGGGCCTGCGGCCCCACCCCGAGACAGGGCATCGTCGGGCGGCGTACAGCGTTCGACGGTGAGCATCGCTCGCCGCTTGACACGCCAAGCGGCATCCATCTCCTCGTGCCAGGGCCAGGGGGTGTGGTTCACCAGCGGCGGTAGTTTCAGGCCGTCGCGCCTGTAGGCGCCGATCATGTCGAACAGAGCCTCGGTCAGCGATCCTTCCTCCAGGACGCCGCCGTAATGAAGCACCGCTCCGGCCGCCAGCGCCTGCCGGGCGATCACGCGCATGGCGTCCTCGATATGCAGAGAGAGGCCCAACGCCCGCTGTTCGGCCGGATCTCCCGGGGACAACGACAGACCGAGATGAAAACCATCGAGGCGCTTCTGCCAGAGGCCGGTCGGCGTCGTGAACGTTGCTCCGAACGGTGCCAATTCCTTGGTTTCCTCGACCGACATCATCGGGTCCGGATGCAGCAGGATGGGTGGTGCGGCGGCCGGCTTCCCGACGCCTTCAACGATCCCTGCGAAGTCGCGGGCCTCGGGCGGGCGGGTTAGCAGGATGGCCGCCTCGGGGACAAGTTTGGCCGCCTTCAGCATGGTCAACTGCAGGTTCGCATAAAGGAACCGTACGACTTCGAGTGCGATGAAATTGACGACGCCTGCCAGCCGTTCGTTGTCGTTGTCAATGGTCTCCAGTGTAACGCGCTCGCTCGGCAGATACGCAAGCAGGGGTGACGACCGCGGCTCCCGGCACGAAAGCGCGTCCAGTACCACCATGGGACGGTGCCGGGTTTTGCCGAGCACAAGTTCCCTGCGGCACCACGGGCTTGAGACATAATGATCGGTGCGGATGCAGACCAGGGCCGAGTCGGCGATTTCCGCTTCGAGCTTCGCGTCGATGTCGTCGCCCGGCGGGATCGAGACTTCGTCGAAAAAGCGCTCAACGACGATAGTGTCGAGATAGCTTTTCAGCGCCTTTGCGATGGGAAGGCCGTGATCGTCCCGCTTCGTGTGGCTGAGGAACAGCTTCAGCGGTGCCGCGCCGACACCTGCCGCCGACCCAGCCTGGCGACGACCGGCCAGGAGCCGACAGCAAGCCAGCAGGACATGCTGCATGACTTGGTCGGCGAACCCGGGGACGGCGGGATCGAGGCGAACGGCGAGGCGATCACCGTCAAGGCCACCACCCGAAAGGTCGAAGCAAATCAGCGCTCCGTCGAGCGCCTTGCTCTCGACATCCCTCCCGCTCCGGTCGAGATAGGCCATCCACGCGGGGTCGTCGATCAGCTCGGCCGTGACCAGGGCGATGCGGAGATCAAGTTTCGTGTCGGGCACATTGATCGACCGCGGCACGCCGGTCCGGTCTTCCGGCGCGGTGCCGGTACGGCGGAAAAACACCGGGATACCGATCCCCGGAAGCAACGGCTGGTACGGATCCCGGTTCAACGCATGATAGATCTGTTCGGCGACTGGCTCGCACGCTCCATCACCGTCCGGATGCCAGATGACGTGGACCTGCATCGGAATGGGATACATGACTGACACTCCAAAGCGTTCAGGTGGGGCACGACGCCAATGCAGCTAAGTAAGGCAACGCTGTTGCCGGGCCTACTGCGAAATCCGGCGGATGGCGGGCAGCCATTCCGATTGATCGCGGGCAGCCAATCCGATTGATGGCGGGCACCGATTCCGACTGATCGCGGGCGGTCTACAGCGTGCGGGATGCCGCTTCGCACTGGGTGATCTTCAACC
>CAIOBP010000049.1 GCA_903856295.1 uncultured Rhodospirillales bacterium
CCGTAATGCCAAGTCCTTCACGGTTCGAGCCCAGGGGAAATGGGTGAACGGAGGTCGGTGCCGATGTCGGGGGCAGCCGCCCCCGTACCCCGGCCCGGGGAACCCGAAGGGCTCCCCGGACCCCACGGTTTTTTTCAGTTCCCCCCATCCCCAAAGGAGCCGCTGATACGACAGGGATGGGGGGAACTGAAAAAAGTCAAGGGGTTAAGGGGCCTTTCGGCCCCTTGCGAGGGTGCGCGGGGGAGCGGCGCTCCCCCGCTACCGGCACCGACCTCCGTTCACCCATTTCCCCTGGGCTCGACCGCCGGTTGACAGAACCGCGCGGCCGGATTTCAATAGCGCGCTGCCGCTGGGGCGCCGTGCGAGGTTATGGAGGGGGAATGCTATGAAGTGGCTGGTGCCGTGTCTTGTTCTCTGCCTTGCCCTATTGTCGGGTGGTTCGGCGTCCGCCGCGCCGGGGTCGTCGCGCTGCCTGTCCTCGGTGACTCAGGCGCCTGTCCGGCTTGAGGGGCGGTTGACCGTCGAGCGCCATCAGCATCCGAACGGCCAGGAGATGCGGCCGTTCGTCTTGGTGCTGCCCCGCCCGGTTTGCCTGACATTCGAGACCTTTGCCGACCAGCCGCCGAGCACGGTTGACTCTGTTTCCAGAGTACAGATTGCCGGAGACTTCAATGTCGATGCGGTGCGCAAGGCGGTTGGCCGTCAGGTTGCGGTGACCGGCCAGTTGTTTGGGGAGGAGACGGCGTGGCATGTCACGCCTGTTCTTATCCTGGTCGCGACGTTTGAGCTGGTGTCGTCAGCATCGCAATCTTCTGCCGTCGAGGTTGTGCGCGGTTTCTACGGGGCTTTGTCGCGAGCGGACGGAGCCGGCGTCCAGAGCTATCTGGTCGAGAAAAAACGCAATCGTGGCGGCTATACGATCGACGGCATCAGTAAATATTACGCCGACATGTCGCCACGGCTGGAGGTCACCAGCCTTGCTCCGGCCGGTGAAGATACCGTCGAGGTCACCTACCGTTACGGCACCAGAAAAGGCCTGATTTGCACCAACAAGGCCCAGGTCACGACCGTGCGTGATGGTGATCAGCGGTTGGTCGAGGCGGTGCGTGCCGACAAGGACAGCTGCCGTTCGCCGTAACCAGCGGGCTCATTGTTCAGTGCCGATGCGGCGGTCGTGTCGAGCGCGGCCGTGTTGCCCTTTGGAAACAAGGAGATTCTTCCCCCGATTACCCGGCGTCCCGCCGATGGAACGCCTTGCCCCGGCCCTTGCGCCTCAGTAGGATCGGGATTGATCGAGCAGAATCGCCCGCGACGGCGGGTGTCGATTTCGAAGGTGGGATGGGATGTCGATCCGGCGCGGGGACTTCCGATGACCATGGCGGTGTGGCCAGGGCGGCCTTATCCGCTGGGGGCGAGTTGGGACGGGTTTGGGGTCAATTTCGCGCTGTTTTCGGCCAATGCCGAGAGGGTCGAGTTGTGCCTGTTCGACAGCCACGGCCAGCGCGAGACCCACCGCATCCGTCTGCCCGAATACACCGACGAGGTCTGGCACGTGTATCTGCCCGAGGTGCGGCCGGGGCAGTTGTACGGCTATCGGGTTTATGGCCCCTACCGGCCCGAGCAGGGCCATCGCTTCAACGCCCATAAACTCTTGATCGACCCCTATGCGCGGGCGCTGGTCGGGCCGTTGAAATGGTCCGACGCCCATTTCGGCTACAAGGTCGGGTCGCCGCGCGAGGATCTGAGCTTCGACCGTCGCGACAGCGCCCGGGTGATGCCCAAATGCATGGTGGTTGACGACGCCTTTACCTGGGGGTCCGACCGCCATCCCCAGACTCCCTGGCCGGAGACGGTGATCTACGAGGCCCATGTCGGCGGCCTGACCATGCGTCATCCCGAGTTGTCGGAAATCCAGCGCGGCACCTTCTCCGGCCTGTCTTCGAAGCCGGTGCTCGACCATTTGCGCACCCTGGGGGTGACCGCCATCGAGTTGCTGCCGGTCCATGGGTTCATCGACGACCGGGTGCTGGTGTGCAAGGGGCTCCAGAATTACTGGGGCTACAACTCGATCGGCTATTTCGCGCCCGAACCGCGCTATCTGGGCAGCAGCCATCATATCAACGAATTCAAGACCATGGTCGCCCGCCTCCATGAGGCCGGGATCGAGGTGATTCTCGATGTCGTTTACAATCATACCGGCGAGGGCAACCAGCTCGGCCCGACCTTGAGCTTCCGGGGCATCGACAACGCCTCCTATTACCGGCTGCAGGCCGGCGACCGGCGCTATTATGTCGACGAGACCGGCACCGGCAACACCCTCAACCTCATCCACCCGCGGGTCATCCAGATGGTACTGGACAGCCTGCGCTATTGGGTGACCGAGATGCATGTCGACGGCTTTCGCTTCGATCTGGCCACCGCGCTGGCCCGCGAGAGTTACGGCTTCGATCCCGGCAGCGGCTTCCTCGATGCCTGCGCCCAAGACCCGGTGCTGGCCGGGGTCAAGCTGATTTCCGAGCCGTGGGATGTCGGCCCCGGCGGCTACCGGGTCGGTGGTTTTCCGCCCGGCTGGGCCGAGTGGAACGATCGTTTCCGCGACACCACCCGCCGCTTCTGGCGTGGCGACGCCGGCATGCTGCCCGAGCTAGCGGCCCGGCTCACCGGCTCGGCCGACCTCTTCGAGCGGCGCGGGCGGCGGCCGTGGTCGAGCATCAATTATGTCACCGCCCATGACGGTTTCACCCTGGCCGATCTGGTCTCCTACAACGGCAAGCACAATTTCGCCAATGGCGAGTACAATCGCGACGGTTCCGACGCCAATTTCTCCTGGAACCACGGTGTCGAGGGGCCGACCGAGGTGGTGGCGGTCCAGGAGTTGCGGGCGCGCCAGAAGCGCAATCTGCTGGCGACGCTGCTGCTCTCCCAGGGGGTGCCGATGCTGCTGGCCGGCGACGAGTTGGGGCGCAGCCAGCAGGGCAACAACAACGCCTATTGCCAGAACGGTCCGGCGTCGTGGCTGAACTGGCCCGATTTGAGCGATGCCGACCGTACGCTGTTCGCCTTCACCCGGTTGCTGATCGGATTGCGCCGCGCCCATCCGGTGCTGCGCCGGCCGCGCTTTCTTCATGGCCGCGACAGCTCGGCCGACGGGCTCAAGGATATTTTGTGGTTCACGCCGCGCGGCACCGAGAAGACCAGCGACGAATGGCGCGACAGCGACGCCCGCTGTCTCGGCCTGCTGCTCAACGGTCAGGCTGGCCATTATGCCGGGAGCGATGGCGCGCCGGTCACCGACGATGTGCTGCTGATTTGCTTCAACGCCCATTTCGGCGCCGTGCCCTTCACCTTGCCGGTGCTGCCCGGGGGATCGGGCTGGCGCTGCCTGCTCGACACCGCCTTTGCCGATGGCAGCACCGACGACACGCCGCTGGCTCTGGGCCAGCCGATGACGCTGTCGGGGCGTTCGCTGCGGCTGTTCGCGCTGATCGCCACCGCCGAGGACGGGGCGGCGGCGCTGGCGCGCGGCGTCTGGCCGGCGCTGGCCTTCCAGCCCCCGGAGTACGACCTGTCCGACCCCGGCGATTTTTCCGAACTGGACGACGACGAACTGCCCCACGAAGGCTGCTGAGTCCCGGTTTCCAAAGGCCGCCGGCCTTTGGCGACCAGGGCTTTGCCCTGGACCCACTGGGGCCGGCGGCCCCAAGACTACCGCCGCTTGTAGCGGCCTTCGAAGGTGCCGGACATGCCGCACCAGCTGCGGCAGGTGTTGGCCGCGACCACGGCGCCGCCCGGACCGATGGTGATATCGACGCGGCAGTGCTGACCGTCGGATTCTTCGGGATCGTTCCAGGTCAGGGTTTGCCCGTCCACGGTCAGGCCGGCCATATCGACCGTGCAGGAATGGGTGGTGCTGGTGTTGACGGTCGCGATATAGCCAGAGGCGCGCTTGCCGGGAAACTCGACCAGAGTCATGTCTCCCGCCAGCCCCTTTTCGGCATAGCTGAAACTGCCGGTTAGGGTGCGGGGATTGACCTGGGCGCTCAGCGCCTGAAGCCGCTGGCGGGAGAGCTGGCCGATGCAGTCGCCATTGCCGCCGCAGGCGTTGCGTTTACCGACCCACGCCCGCTGTTCGTCGCGCAGGGCGGTGCGCGCGCTTTCGGCCAGCAACTGGCGGACATCGCCATACAGCCGGTTGAGCTGCTGATCCTGCCAGGACAGAGAGAAATCGTCGCAGATCGTCTTTTCGGTCGCCGAGCGCGCCTTGGCGCACTCGAAACTCGGGACCGGCTGGGCGCAGGCCGGCGCGGCGGCGAGTCCGAGCAGGAAGGCGAATACGAGTGCGAGTCCGGTCTGGCGCATGGTGTTTTCCCTTGTCGGTTGTCGCCGGGGCTGCCGGGCGGCGGCAGGATAGGACGAGGCGCCGGCCAAAGGCAATCACGGCGGGGGCGATGATGAAACGGGCCTTGCGCCACGGCGCCGGTCGTGCTGTGATCCCAGGCGCAAAAGCACGGCTTCTGATCCGAAACGGCTCCGCGGGATGTCACCTGAACTCATTGTTGCCATTGGTCTCGCCGTCGTCGCTCTTGGCGCCGGGCTTGTGCGCGCGTTTCAGACCGTGCAGGACGCGCGCGGCCGGGTCGACAAGCTGATCAAGTCCCGGATCACGCAGATCGAGCGCATCCGCAAGGCGGCGCGGACCAGCTTGGTGCTGAAACGCGCGATCAAGGAGGCCGAAAAGCGCAAGACGGCCACCGAGATCGAAGTCGAGGAGGCGACTGCCAGTTTGCAGACGGCCAACGACATCGATCACCGCCTGTTCGTGCTTGACGACCGGCGCACCAAGGCCGATCAAAACTGGATCGCCACCCTTGGTCACCCGACCTATGCCCAGGCGGTCAGCCCGAACGCCCTGCCCGAAGCCGTGGAAAGCTGGCGCCGGGGGCGGCGTTTTCTGGTCTATGCCCTGGATGCCGGGAAGGCGCGCGAGAAGATCGTCGCCCGCTATCCCGAGCGCCTCGGCTACCATGTCATCGGCATCAGTCAACAGCCGCCGCCCAAGTCCAAGAACACCATGATTTAAGGTGCGGCCACTGACAATCCGGTCACGCCCGGGGGGTCCCGGTGGCGCTGGCCCTGTGTTGAAAGCCTTCCATGAGCCTGATTACCACCACCCAGTCCCTCGAAGCCTTCTGCGCGCGGCAGGCGGAGACCGAATTCGTTACCGTCGACACCGAATTTCTGCGGGAAAAGACCTATTGGCCGCAGCTTTGCCTGGTTCAGGTCGCCGGGCCGGGGGAGGCGGTGGCCATCGATCCCCAGGCCGAGGGGCTCAGTCTGGAGCCGCTGTTCGAGTTGCTGGCCAACCCCCGGGTGCTCAAGGTGTTTCACGCCGCGCGCCAGGATGTCGAGATTTTCCATCACCTTACCGGCCGGGTGCCGCAGCCGCTGTTCGACACCCAGGTCGCGGCGATGGTCTGCGGCTTCGGCGACAGCGTGAGTTATGAAACTCTGGTGTCAAAGCTCGCCGGGGTGCGCCTGGACAAGTCGAGCCGCTTCACCGATTGGTCGTTGCGGCCGCTGACCGAGCGGCAACTCGCCTATGCCCTCTCGGATGTCGTGCATCTGCGCCCCATTTATGAGAAGCTGCATCGGCGATTGGTCAAGAATGATCGTACCGGCTGGCTCGATCGCGAAATGGCGGTGCTGACCGACCCGGCAACCTATAATGTCGACCCGCAGAGCGTCTGGCAGCGCTTCAAGTTGCGCTCGGCCAAGCCGCGCTTTCGCGCCATTCTGCGTGAGCTGGCGGCGTGGCGGGAGCGCGAGGCCCAGAACCGTGATCTGCCGCGCGGCCGGTTGGTGCGCGACGAGGCGCTGCTGGAGATCGCCGCTCATGCTCCGACCACCGTCGACGATCTCGCGCGGGTGCGCGGGCTTGGCCGCAGTTTCGCCGAGGGGCGGCTCGGTGGCGATCTGCTGGCGGCGGTGGTGCGCGGTCTGGCGGTGCCCGATCACGAGTGCCCCCGGGAGGAAACTGCTCTCGACGCAGTGCCGGGTGCGGCGCCGGTGATCGATCTCCTGCGGGTGCTGCTCAAGATGAAAAGCGAGGACCACCATGTGGCAGCCAAGTTGATCGCCTCGGCCAGCGACCTTGAGGCGATCGCCGCCGATGATGAAGCCAGCGTTCCGGCGCTCACCGGCTGGCGTTTCGATGTGTTTGGCAAGGATGCTCTCGCGCTCAAGCGGGGCGCCCTGGCATTGGCGATTTCCGGTGGCCGGCTGCGCTTGATTTCTTTGAGCTGATCTACGGGGGGCGCCCCCTGTGTGGCCTTGGCAACACAGGTCCCTGTATCTGCCGGAGGTTGAGTTTTTGCGCGTTTTTTGTCCTTGTAAGCACCACTTTTTAAGCTAAGGTTGCTTACATCTACCAAGGCAAGGACATGCTGGCATTCTTTGACAGCTGTTGTTAGGTGAAAGGTAGGGGGATACGGTATAGTCAGGCCTTTCATGCTTGCAGACTTGCCGGTGCTTAAGGAAACGAGCGATGAGCAGCGTCCGGGGAATGATGGCAGGCAAGGACCGGGTTCGGCTCTCCGCGAATGAGAAGCAGCAGGCGCTGCAGAATATCAGTGACAAAAAGGCGGAGTTCGACAATCAGAAACTCCTGCAGTTGTTGCGAAACGCGAAAGGTGAGCTGCAGGGAATGCGGCTGATCCATTTTCATCTTTCGTTGTTGCGGGAGAAGGATCAGAATAATCCGCTTATCGTCCGGACAATAACAAACGAGATCGCGCAGAAGGCTTCGTTTCTGCAGGTGTATATGATCTCAAATGGCGACGTTATTGTTTTATACAAGGGCTTGAAGCTGTCCTCGATCACGGATGTTTGTCAGCGGATTGAGAAACTGTTCCTGGCCAGGACGGTGCTGGTTGGACTCAATCCCTATCGCGAAAATTCGCTGTACTCGATCATGGAGTTGTCGCTCAACTTCGTCACCGTGACCTGCTTCATCGAGGAGTTGGAGCGGGAGAGCGGGGGGGCGGCGGCCGTCGCCGCGACCAAACCGCCAATCACTCTCGAAGAACTCGCCAAGCTTGAACGGGCGGTGGCGATGTTCGACTTGTCGCCCTTCCTGCTCAATCAGCCGATTGTCAATATCGTTGATGCCGGTGTCACAGAGCCAGAATATTTTGAGCTGTATATTTCGATAAAGCTTTTGCAGGAGCGGCTGTGTCCGGACTATGACATTGCCGCAAACCGCTGGTTGTTCAACTACTTTACCGCCAACCTCGATCAGTCGGTGCTGAGAGCCTTGGGGCATGGCCTGACCTTCATGCGTGGCCGGCGGATCGGGATCAATATCAACCTGTCCTCCGTGATGTCGGCGGGTTTCGTTAAATTCGATGAGAAGCTGTCCGCGGATTTTCGGGGCAACATCGTTCTGGAAATCTCCAAGGGTGACCTGATCGAGAATCAGACCTTGCTCAGTGAGGTCTGTGACTTCTCAAGAGAGAAGAACTATCGCATTTCGATTGACGGCCTGAATCCATTCCTGGTGGCAAATTTTGATTTTGAATATCTTGATGTGCAGTATGCCAAGATTTTCTGGTCGCCTGAATTGTTGGAAATGGACGATCAGTTGAAAGAGTGTTTCCTGGCCCGGATTGCCGAACAGGAAAATTGCCAGTTTATCATGGCGCGGTGTGACTCGATTTCGAGTCTGGTGTTCGCGAAGCAGGCCGGCATCAAGTATGTCCAGGGGCGTGCCGTTGACAATATCTTGCGCAAGGGCGTCAGTGTGCGCGACGCCGTTCTCGCCGCCGATGGCATGACTATGATCGGTTGAGGCGGGCTTTGTCCCCGGAGGATGCATGCTCATAGAGTGGCAGGAAGCGTGGCTGCTGGGCGAGGATCGGATCGACGCCGAGCATCTGGCCCTGGTGGCGACGATCAACGCCCTGTACGCGGCCGCGGAGCACGCGGAGGGCCGGGAGGGAATTTTCGCCCTGTTGCTGGAACTGGTCGAACGGACCAAACGGCATTTTGCCTACGAAGAACAGCTGATGGAGAGTCATGAATATCCCGGGATCGCGCCCCACCGGCAGCAGCATCGGAAATTGCTGAGCGTAGTCGATGACGTGATGCAAAACGTCAGCGGGCTGGATTCCGAGGTTCTGCTGCGCAGCGTCGGTACGTTCGACGAGTGGTTCATCGCCCATGTCGAGACGGACGACTTGGCGCTTGGCCGGTTCTTGGTGGCGCGGGGTTAGAGCGGTTCCCGATCAAGTTGGACCGGGAACCGCTCTATAATCTTTTGTTTCTAGAGCGGATTCACGCTACGAGGCGATGCCGCCTCTTCGCGATCCGCTCTAGCCGGTCTTCTGAATACTCCAGTCGCGATTGAGGACGCGCGCCAGCGCTTCCAGCCGGCGGTCGGTGACTTCGCCGCACAGGCCGGCAAGGTCGGCCGGCAGCAGCAGCTCGAGCCGTTCGGGCGCCAGCCGGAGGCCGATACGGTTGAGCAGCGCGGTGACGCCGCCGGTCAGGCTGTGGGCAAGGCGCAGCGCCAACCCCAGCACCTCGGCGCGGACGATCTGGGCATCGCTGAGCAGGCTTTGGCGCAGGGGGCGCAGGATGGCGTCGTCGGCGCGGCCGCCGTAGCGGATCAGGCTGGTGACCGCCAGGGCCGCCCGCTCGGGATGCGTGACGCCGACCACCGGCAGGCGCAGCACCCGCTCGAAGGCGTGCTCGGCGCGGTAATCGGGGTGCTCGGCCCAGCTGAGATCGCTGAGCAGGCAGGCGACCCGGCGCAGCCTGAGGGCCGGCAGGTCCTCTCCGGCGAACAGGCCGTCGGTCCAGGCGGTGAGGATTTCTCCGGCGCCGAAGCGCCCCTGATGGGCGGCGAGATCGGCGGCGGCGCTGATCAGCGGGTCCAACCGCCGCTCCTCGGCCGGCAACTGGTCAAAGAGATGCCCCTCCCGCAGGCCGTAGGCGGAAAAGACCACGCTGGTCGGCTCGACGGTGCGGATCAGCCCTTCCAGGGCCAGGGCGGCATAGGGCAGCGAGTCGGCCCGCCGCCGCGACAGCGCCGACGCCTTGTCGTAGGGGGGGTGGGCCTGATGGGCGATCTGGGCGCAGAAATCGGCCGCCTGCCCGCCGGGAATGCTGTAATGGTGAATCACCCGCAGCGGGTACCCCGACTGAGCCATGTGCAGCTTGGCCAGCAGACGCCAGGCGCCGCCGACGACATAGAGCCGGCGCTTGCGCAAGCTTTTCAGCCAGTCGTGCTTGCCCAGATGCTGATCGATCACCCGGGCCGCCTGAAGCGGCCGGTCGCCGGTGGCCTCGATCAGGCGCAGCGGTCCCACCGGCAGGCTGGCGCGCTGGCCGAGAGCGCCGCGATCGATGGCGATCACCTCCATGCTGCCGCCGCCCATGTCAGCGGCGACGCCATCGGCTTCGGGGGTGCCCGAGAGCACGCCGAGAGCCGAGAGCCGGGCCTCCTCCTCGCCGCTGATCACCTGGACCGTCAGCCCGAGGGCGCGCAGGCGCCCGACGAAGTCCGGACCATCGCGGGCGTCGCGCAGGGCCGCGGTGGCCAGCACGTCGAGCCGCTCCACCCCCATGGCGTCGGCCAGGGTCTTGAAGCGGGCGAGGTTGGTCAGGGCCAGGGCCACCCCCTCGGCATTGAGGACGCCGCCCGACTCGACGCCGCGCCCGAGCCCGCACAGCACCTTTTCGTTGAAGATCGGCACCGGCAGCCGGCAGTTGCGGTCATAGACCACCAGCCGGATCGAGTTGGAGCCGATGTCGATCACGCCGACGCGGGCGGTCCGCCGGGGCGCTTCGGTCCAGTCGCGGGCGAAGGGAAGGGGCATGAGCTTACGGTTCCTCAATGAATTCCCGGCGGGTGCCGGAAATTCCGCGCCACCGGAGCCGCGACCGCTTCAGCGCACCGTTTTCAGCACCAGCCGGGGCGGTATCCGCTCGGCCGCCAGCGCGCTGCCGCGCCCCGACAGGCTGGGATTGGTCATGAAGTAGGTGTGGGCGCTGAAGCGTTCGGCACCGGGCCGGACCCGATGATACAGCCCCTTGCCATCAAGGGTCCAGCTATTGGTCTCGTCCTTGAAGTTGGCCACCATGATCTGGTCGAGCACCTGTTGATGCACCGTCGGGTTCTCGATCGGCATCAGCACCTCGATCCGGCGGTCGAGGTTGCGCGGCATCCAGTCGGCCGAGGAGATGAACACCAGCGCCTTGCCAGAGGGCAGGCCGTGACCGTTGCCGAAACAGATCACCCGGGTGTGCTCGAGAAAGCGCCCGACGATGCTGCGCACCCGGATGTTGTCCGAAAGGCCGGGCACGCCGGGACGCAGGCAGCAGATGCCGCGCACCACCATGTCGATTTGCACCCCGGCCTGGGAGGCTTCATAGAGCTTGTCGATGATCTCGGCGTCGACCAGGGAGTTGAGCTTGAGCCAGATCTGCCCCGGTCTGCCGGCGCGGACATGGGCGACCTCGGCGGCGATCAACTCGTAGAGGCGCGGTCGCAGGTTGACCGGCGCGATGGCCAGTTTCTCCAAAGTCTTGGGCGTGGCGTAGCCGGTCATGTAATTGAACATCACGGCGGCGTCGCGACACAAGGCGGGATCGCAGGTGAAGAAGGACAGATCGGTATAGATGCGGGCGTTGACCGGATGATAATTGCCGGTACCGTAATGGACATAGGAGCGCAGCCCGTTCTGTTCGCGCCGCACCACCAGCGAAACCTTGGCGTGGGTTTTCAGGTCGACGAAGCCGTAGACCACCTGGGCGCCGGCCCGCTCCAGATCCCGCGCCCAGCGGATGTTGGCTTCCTCGTCGAAACGGGCCTTGAGTTCGACCAGGGCGGTGACGGTCTTGCCGGTTTCGGCCGCCTCGACCAGCGCCTGGACGATCGGCGAATTCTTCGAGGTGCGGTAGAGGGTCTGTTTGATGGCCACCACATTGGGGTCGCGCGCCGCCTGACGGATGAACTGCACCACCACGTCGAAGCTTTCGTAGGGGTGGTGGACGATGATGTCCTTCTGGCCGATGGCGGCGAAGCAATCGCCGCCGAAGTCGCGGATGCGCTCGGGAAAGCGGGCGTTGAACGGCCGGAATCCCAGATCCGGCCGCTCCTCGATGATCAGCTGTTTGATGTCGGCCATGCCGATCAGGCCGTCGAGCACCAGCAGATCATCGTGGAGCACCCGGAGTTGTTCGCGCAGGAACTCGCGCAGGTCCGGGTCCATGCCGCGATTGACCTCGAGCCGGATGACGCTGCCCCGGCGGCGCTGCTTGAGCGCGCTTTCGAAGGTCCGCACCAGATCTTCGGCCTCTTCGTCGATTTCCAGCTCGCTGTCGCGCAGAATGCGGAAGACGCCGTGGGCGGTGGCGGTGAAGGGCGGAAACAGCTTCTCCAGAAACAGCAGCACCACCCGCTCCAATTGGACGAAGCGCACCTCGTTGCCGGGCAGGCGGATGAAGCGTTCCAACTGGCTGGGCAGGGGCACCAGCGCGTCCAGTTCCTTGTTCTTGCTGCGGTCGTGCAGATGCAGCACCAGCGCGAAGCCCATGTTGGGCAGGAACGGGAAGGGATGGGCCGGGTCGACCGCCAGCGGCGTCAGAATCGGAAAGATGTCGGTGAGGAATTTCTGTTCGAGCCACTCCCGTTCCTCGCGGGTCAGGGCGGCGGTGTCGACCACCGTGATGCCGGCCTCGGCCAGTTCCTCGCGCAGTTCCAGCCAGCAGGTCTGCTGGTCGTAGACCAGTTCGGCGACCCGGCGGTTGATCGCGGATAATTGCTGGGCCGGGGTCATGTTATCGGCCGAAGGCGTACAGATGCCGCGGACCACTTGGCCTTTGAGACCGGCGACGCGTACAATATAGAATTCGTCAAGATTGCTGGCGCTGATTGAAATGAAACGGACGCGCTCAAGCAGCGGGTGGGTGTGATTATACGCCTCTTCCAGAACTCTCTGGTTGAACGCCAGCCACGAGACCTCGCGATTGATGAAGCGGTCGGAAAAATCGTCGAGGCCGGGGGCGGGGGCGACCTCTGGCAGGCTGGTCATGACGCTCGGCTCTCCACAATCCTGATCCAGACAGGGGGAGGGACGATATCACAGTTTCAGTGTCGCCGCATCTGTTCGGTTGGCGAGGGCGCGGGCTTGGCCTTACTCGAGTTGGCCTCACTCGAGGTTGAGATCGACCGCGCCGCGCATGTCGGCGCCCTCGAGCTTGGCGCCGCGCATGTCGGCGTTGGTCATGATGGCATCCTGAAGCACCGCCCGCCGCAGGTCGGCGCTGCGCATGTTGGAGCCGGTGAGGTCGGCGCGCACCAGCTTGGCGGCGCGCAGGTCGGCGCCCATGAAGGAGCAGCGGCCGAGGCGGGCGCTTTCCAGGTTGGCGGTCCAGTGGGTGACGGTGGAGCCGGCCATTTCCACCGGGCCGATCCGGGCGCCGGTCAGCTTGGCGCCGGTGAGGGTGGCGCGGGTGAAGTTGACGCCGCGCAGATCGGAGTTGGTGAGGTCGGCGTCGCGCAGATCGGCGAAAGACAAGTCGGCCATGACCAGCGCGATCTTGGCCATGTTCACGCCCTTGAGAATCGAATAGGAGAGGTTGCAGGCCGAGAGGTTGAGGCCGGTCAGGTCCTCCTGGCTGAGATCGTGCTTGGACAGGTCCGCGCGCTTGCCCTTGTGGCCGCCCGAGACGATCCACTCGGTGTGGGAGGCGATGACGTCCCGCAGCGAGGCGTCGAAGCCTTCCAGGCGCTGGATGATCGAGGCGTTGGTCAGGTCGGCGGTGGACAGGTCGACCGAATCCATGATCGCGCCGATCAGGTCGGCGTCGCGCAGATTGGTGTAGGCGAGGCAGACATTGGACAGCACCGCCCCTTTCAGGCAGGCGCCGCTGAGATTGGCCTCGGTGAGGTCGGCGCCTTCCAGGGTGGCGCCGGTGAGGTTGGAATTGCTGAGGTCGGCGCGGATGAAGCGGACGTTGCACAGCACGGCGTCGGTGAGATCGGTCTGAAGGATGAAGGCGTTGCTGATCTTGGCGCCGCTCATGTTGGCGCGCTGGGCGCTGGCCGAGCCGAGTTCGACTCCGCCCCCGTTCACGGCATGGGTGAGTTGCTTGAGTTCGCCGTCGCGGCCGGGCTTGAGCAGCACGCCGCCGCGCAGGTCGGCATCGATGAACACGGCGTCGTTCATGATCGCGCCGCGCAGGCTGGCGCCGCGCATGTCCGCCCGGCGGAACTCGGTGTGCTCCAGATTGGCGGTGCGCAGATCGGCGGCGAAGAAATTGGCGTTGACCGCCTTCACGCCCTTGAGGTTGGCGCCGAACAGCTTGGCGCCGCTGAGGTCCGCCTCGCTGAGGTCGTGACCGCCGAAATCGAGATAGGATAAATCGCGGAGCTTGAGGCTGGCGCGCACGCCTTTGGCGCGGCGCTTCAAGAACGCCTCGTGCGCGAGGAGAATCTCGTCAAGTTCTGACTGAGTTATCTTGGTCTGCCCCATCTCGAGATCGTCAACCGAGGTCGGGGCCAAACTTGTTGTGCTCATGGCTGTGCGACATCACCTGGGTAAATCTTGAATAAAGCTTGGGGGAAGATTGGGGCGATTTTATGAAAACCGCTTCCAGTGTTTCCCGGCCACCCTAATACACCCTATAACTCTGTGTATGCCGAAACCGGGACCGGGGGCAAGTGCCGATTTGAATGGTGTGTCGCGCGATATTTCCCGTGCGCCGACGGCAAGGCGAGAGAGAGCTTGGCCGAGAGTGAGAACGGCTGGGTGTCGATCGGGCCGGTTCGCTGATTATGAGTGGAACCCCAAAGGAATGGCGTCTTGTGGGTTGTTCGAGATCATGAATAATTTATGAAAGTGGGATGCCGGGCGCGCTCTTGTCCTTCTGTGTCATTTTTAAGTAATTGTTCTCTAATAAACTGGGCGGCAGTCCAGGAAAAAATGTCTCTTGACTCATTCGACTTGCGCTGGCTACCGTGTCATTGTTCAGTGGTTCGTTGGCGTGTCGGGTTCATCAACATTACGGCACTTGTATCATCATCATGACGACTGAGTTGAACCATCGGGCGAGCTATGGAAACCAGGATCACGAGCTTTCTCGGGAACAGGCTGAGGATCGAGTTGGAGCTTCTGACCACGCCGTCGGGCAAGGTGGTGGCCAATCTGCGTCCGACCGGTCCGATGATCACCTCCGAGCGGGAGACGATCTCGCAGGCGCTGGCCGCGGCCGACGACGCATCCGGGGCGTTCGTGGTTCTGGACATCACCGAGACCGAGCAGGTCGATCACACCGGCCTGGGCGAGATTCTGCTGCTGAATGGCCGGATGCGCTTGTCCAAGCGCCACTTTTCCCTGGTGGTCCGCGAGGGCTCGGTGGCCAATTATCTCGGCAAGTATGGTGTGCTCAAGATCGTCAAGGATCGTACGGTCGAAGGCCGGCCGGCAGCGCTGCCGCTTGAGGCCGACGGCCTCTCATGAGGGGGAGGGGGGCTCGGGGTCGTCGAAGTAGGCGTCCTCGAACTCGTCGAGGGTGTCGCGGACGTCCCGGAGCATCGCCCGAATCACCCGTTTGTCCGGCGTGACGCACAGGGCCTCGTTGACCGTCTGGCCCAATTGCCGGATGGCATGGGCCAGCAACTTGGTTGCCATTTGTTGTGTGAAGTCCATGGTCTCGCATGCTCTGGCGGGGTCCTGGCGACCCCGTCCACTCTTGCGGTCCTCCTCCGCGATGTCAACCAGAGAGAGGCTTGAAACTTGCGCCGGCCGGCCCTATGGTTCCGCCGCGCGCGCATTGGGGCGTAGCCAAGTGGTAAGGCAGTGGATTTTGATTCCGCCATTCCCAGGTTCGAATCCTGGCGCCCCAGCCATCACAGTTCGTTCAGGGCCGTCGTCCATTGGGTGAGCGAGGGGCCGGGCAGAGAGCGGATCTGCTGATCGATCTCGGCAAGATGGCGCTCGGTTTCAGTCCGGACCGTGTGCAACTGCTCGACCATCGGCGCGGCCTCGGTGAGGCGGGCCGGCAGTGCCGCCGAGCCATCGCCGTTGATCTCGATCATATGTGGTGAGGGCATGTGCGGTGCGGGCAGGGCGGCGGCGTTGCGCACAGTTTCCGCCTGAATCACCAGGATGCGGTTCTGGGTTTCGGCCGCCGAGCGCATGATGTCGATCTTGGCGTCGATGAAGCGCCGGACCTGTTCCTGATAGAGATAGAACAGCGCCGCCTCGGCCTGGGCCGGGGCCATGCCGACCACCGCGGGTTGGGTCGTGGCCTCGGGGAGCGCCATCATCGCGCGGTCGGCCCTGGCCTCTTCGCGATCCAGGTGCCGGTCCTGATGGCGCAGTCGGCGGTAGCTGAAGACGTGAATATAAACGAACAGCGTCAAGCCGCAGGCCGCACACACCAGCACCATGGTTTGAGCAACGAAAAGCACAACACACCTCCCGGTTCCGTTCGCCGGTTCACGCGTTGGATGTGACGTGGTCGCGCAAACGGGAGAACACTATTAAGTCTCTGTTTCCAGTTGACAGAATAGCGGAAGCGGAAGGACGATAGTATCAGGTTCAGCGCCTACGGGCTGCGTGTTAAGCGCAGTGGTCTACGTGACGTCGACTAAGATGCGCCGGCTACGTATTTCGTTCGCGCCCGACGTCTTGAGGAAGGGATCGCCCGGGGAGGGGAGCGGGCGGACCCGGCCCGCCCGGCCCAAGCCTCAGGTCGAACCGATATCGGCGGGATGCCAGACCGCGCCGCGCGGTTTGTGCATACTAGCTTCTGTAAATTAATTGCTTGCTGATACTGCGCAGCCGGGCCTCCCGGAGTGATGAGGACGCGTAAGCGTCCGAAGAACGGA
>CAIOBP010000050.1 GCA_903856295.1 uncultured Rhodospirillales bacterium
CGCTTGGTTTCAGCATTGCTCGCAGAGGTCGATGAGGACTGGATGACTGGTAAGATATACATAAATCTGGCGGCGTAACTACCCGCCTCGAATCAAGTCGTCTTCTGCGCGAATTTACAGAAAAAAACTTGCACGGCCAGTGCCGCCGAGAGTAAACCTCCGGAGCCCCGGTGTGGTGGATGAGTTCCCCATAGATAACGAGCAGTCGCGCAGGGCCATCGAGCTGCTGGTCGACGCCGTCGCCAAGGAGATCAGGCCGGGTGTGCTTGAGCTCAAGCTGGCGGCGAGCACGCTGCGCGACCTGCTCGAAGACCCGTCGCCCCAGAGCTATTCCCGCGCCATCCGGGCCTTCAACGCCATTGATGGCGAAACCCGCAGGCGCATCCAGCAGAATGCCCAAAGCGCAGCCATGGTCTATTGCACCAAGAGCGGCCGCACGATCACCATCCCGCAGGCCCAGGTCAAGCGCGCGGTCGAGCGACAGGCCACCGGTCTGCTGGGGGCGCTGAACTTCGGTGGCGGCTTGGCGGGCAAGAAGACTCCCGGCGGGCGTTAGCGGCGCGCGCGCCGCTTTTCGAACATAAAGATATCTTTATGCTTGCGCGTGCGCGGTGTCGCTGGTAGACCCGGCGGCGACCCGTGGGCCGCAGCGGCCGGCACGGCATCGCCCTATGTTTCAAGGGCCCCATTTTTCAGGAGAATGCTCATGGCTGCGGGTTCCGCATCGGCCGGTTTCACCGACTACAAGGTTAAGGACATTTCTCAGGCCGGTTGGGGCCACAAGGAAATCGCCATTGCCGAGACCGAGATGCCGGGCCTGATGGCGCTGCGCTCCGAATATGGCAAGAACAAGCCGCTGGCCGGCGCCCGCATCGTCGGCTGTCTGCACATGACGATTCAGACCGCGGTGCTGATCGAGACCTTGATCGATCTTGGCGCCTCGGTTCGCTGGTCTTCCTGCAACATCTTCTCGACCCAGGATCATGCCGCCGCCGCCATCGCCGACCAGGGCATTCCGGTGTTCGCCTGGAAGGGCGAGACCGAGGAGGAGTTCTGGTGGTGCATCGAGCAGACCCTGCGCGGTCCCGATGGCTGGACCCCGAACATGATTCTCGATGATGGCGGCGACGTCACCCAGATCATGCACGAGAAGTATCCCGAGATGCTGAAGGATGTCCGCGGCATTTCCGAGGAGACCACCACCGGCGTTCATCGTCTTTATGAAATGATGAAGGCGGGCAAGTTGCTGGTGCCGGCGATCAACGTCAATGACAGCGTCACCAAGTCCAAGTTCGACAATCTCTATGGTTGCCGCGAGAGCCTGGTCGACGGCATCAAGCGCGCCACCGACGTCATGATGGCCGGCAAGGTCGCGGTGGTGTGCGGCTATGGCGACGTCGGCAAGGGTTCGGCGGCGTCTCTGCGCAGCCAGGGCGCTCGCGTCATGGTCACTGAAGTCGATCCGATCACCGCTCTTCAGGCGGCGATGGAAGGCTATCAGGTGATCACCATGGACGAGGCCGCTGCGCTGGGCGACATCTTCGTCACCGCCACCGGCAATGTCGACGTCATCACCCAGGACCATATGCGGCAGATGAAGGATCGCGCCATCGTCTGCAACATCGGCCACTTCGACAGCGAAATCCAGATCGCCTCCCTGCAGAACTACAAGTGGGAAGAGGTCAAGCCCCAGGTCGACGAGGTGGTGTTCCCCGACGGCAAGCGTCTGATCGTGCTGGCCAAGGGCCGGTTGGTCAATCTCGGCTGCGCCACCGGTCATCCCAGCTTCGTGATGTCGGCCAGTTTCACCAATCAGGTGCTGGCCCAGATCGAGTTGTGGAACAACGCCGCCAAGTATGAGCGCAAGGTCTATGTGCTGCCCAAGCATCTGGACGAAAAGGTCGCGCGTCTGCATCTCGACAAGATCGGCGCCAAGTTGACCAAGCTCACGCCGGCCCAGGCCGCCTACATCAGCGTTCCGGTCGAAGGCCCGTACAAGCCCGACCACTACCGCTACTAATTATATTAGAGGTTTCCAAAGGCCTGAGGTCTTTGGTGGGGTCCAGGGGCAATGCCCCTGGGCTCTTTTTTTTGCACCCGATTTCCGTGATCAAAACCAACCCCGCTTCGCGTTTTGCCATTCCCGGTGTTTGCATAACGCAAAATTGGTCGATGCTCCCGCCAGCACGCCCTGGTTTCAGCCAGAAGCCGGTTGGCACTCAGGTTGCAATGCCAGTTGAAATCTGCTGGAGGTGGGGATGGCGACCAAGACCTTTGCTGGAATTCAGTCTGATATCGATTTCTGCGTCTTGGAAATCGAGCGCGCTGTGCATTGTGTTCCAGTCGATATTATCGTTATTGAACGAGAGGTCGAACGTCTGAAGGCGTTGTCGAGTCGAATTGGCGTGCTCATTGAGCGGTTGCGCGAGACTTGGGGCTGAGTTCAGCTTTTATTCGTTCTAAGAAATACTGCTGAGGATCGACGAACAGTGGGTGGTATTGGGTGGAGTTATCGAAAATGGATTCTTTTCAGGGCGTCTTGTGCGGTAGTGGAATAAAATTCTGTGTCATTGGGAGAGTTGACGTGTTAGCGATTGCCCGTTCCGTTCAACGGGCAGGAATGATTGTGTAGGGCCAATGCACTCATGGCGGAAACGCGTTCGCGAAGAGCTTGACCGCAAGGGGTGGTCAGTGGTCGAGCTTGAGCGTCGAACTGGAATTGATAAAGGCCGGCTGTATAAATATGTCACCGGGGATGTGGCTCAGCCTCGTGGTGATTCTTTTGCGCGAATGTCCCAGGCATTTGGTGTCAATGAGTGGTGGCTGCGGACCGGGGATGGCGCCCGCAGTTCGCGTCTGCCGGTGATCGGCCGTTTGAGCGCGGGCGAGGAGTGGGTGCCCCTTTCGGATGGGAGCGCCGCCGACGCTGGTTTTGTTGATTTCGATTTGGGGTGTGAGGATTTTTTCGCGATTGAGGGGTGTGGAGCGTCGATGGCGCCCGCCTATCGGGATGGCGACGTGGTCATTTGCTCTCGGCGGCAAGCCAGCGATTTCCGCAATCTCGACCCCTCCCAGTTTCGCCGCCGGGATTGCGCGGTCAGGACGGCCGAGGGCGCGGGGTATCTTAAATATGTCATTCCTGGCAGGGCCGAGGGAAGTTTCACCCTGAGATCGTATAATCCAGACTATCCGGATATGGAAAATATTGTTCTACAGTGGGTCGCTCCTGTGGTGTGGATTCGTCGGGGCCCCTGAACACCGGGCCGCGCCGCCCCGGTGCTGGAATTTTATTCCGGGAATTTCTCCTGTCCTGTTTGGCTGGCGCCCCGGTTGGACTTCGGTCTTTACAGGGCCTGTTGTTCTGACGACGATGCAACTCTAGCGGGTGTCCGCCGGCGATTGCGGTCTTTCGGATGCCGCGGTGAGCGGAATCCGTCAGCGGGGATGTTGATATCCAAAGAAAAACAAACAGTTATTGGAAGAGTAGTCCTCGGCTTCGCCATGCCGGGCGTTGCGGGTCTGATGTGCAGGAGCTGCGTTGATATTTAATAAAATGCAGTGTTAACAGATTCCGACAGGGCAATTGCCACCGCAATTTGCGGAAATCGATTGAATTTTTGGGCTCTTCGCTGTTTCACGTGGGTAGCTTGAGTTCTAGCTTTCCGGCGACGAGGTAGATTATCGCGGCCAGGTTGCGGGTAGAGCGGTATCCCCGTGCCTTGGCCTTGGCTGCCTGGACCAAGCTGTTGATGCCC
>CAIOBP010000051.1 GCA_903856295.1 uncultured Rhodospirillales bacterium
GCATAACCCATCATTGCGATATACTCGAAACCGGAAACCACTCATACCGTTTTAAACAGCGTCAGAAAACAACCTGAGGGACTGGAAAAAAAACGCGCTGTTTTCCCCGCCTGCCTGGAAACTTTTGCGCGCTGATTGACCGTTACCGGCTGGTTTCCAATTCCGACGCCCATTCGCCGGGCAAGCTCGGTCGCGAGGCGACCCGTTTTTCCTGCGCTCCCGACTATTTCGCCATTCGCCGGGCGCTGGAATGCGGCGACGGCTATGACGGCACGGTCGAATTCTTCCCCGAGGAGGGCAAGTATCATCTCGATGGCCACCGCGCCTGCGCGGTTCGGCTCGCCCCGAAGGAGACCCTCGCCTTGGGCGGGCGCTGTCCGGTCTGCGGCCAGCCGGTCACCGTCGGCGTGGCCCACCGGGTCGAGATGCTGGCCGACCGCGACGAGGCGGGAGGCTTCCGGCCTGCGACCGCCGGTGTCGTCGACAGCCTCGTGCCCTTACCCGAGATTGTTTCTGAACTGCTGGGGCTCGGCGTCGCCTCGCAAGGGGTGATCCGGGCTTATGACCGCGCCCTGGCGGCGCTCGGTCCGGAGTTATCGGTGCTTGCCGAGGTTCCGGTCGAGGAGATCGCCGGTGCAGATCCGCTGCTCGGTGAGGCGGTGGCGCGGCTGAGAGCTGGCAGGGTGACCCGGCAGTCCGGCTATGATGGCGAATACGGCGTGATCCGCCTGTTCGAAGCCGGTGAACTCGACCGCTTGACCAAGGGTGGTGTGCTGTCCGAGGCCCCGGCTGAGGCGCGGCGACCACGCGGTCTCCGGCGCTGACCCTGCCCGCCCCCGGAGTACATCCGGAGGCGGGGTAACGACGTCGGTTGGTTCCCTCAGGTGCCCAGCGGTTCCGGGTCCAGGCCGGCGTCTTTGGCGCCGCTGGTCGGCACCGAGGTGCGGCGGCCGGGGGTGCTGGCCTTGGGCGGCGAGGGCGGCGGATCGGTGCGGACGATGGTTTCGCCGCGCAGCAGGGCGTGAATGTCCTCGCCGCTCAGGGTCTCGAACTCCAGCAGCCCCTTGGCCAGGGTGTGGAGCTGGTCGAGATGTTCGGTGAGAATCTTGCGGGCGGTGTCATAGGCGGTGTCGACGATCCGGCGCACTTCCTCATCGACGGTGTGGGCGGTGGCGTCGGACATGTTCTTGTGCTGGGTCACCGAGTGGCCGAGAAACACCTCTTGCGACGGCTCGCCATAGAGCAGCGGCCCGAGCTTGTCGGACATGCCCCATTCGGTGACCATCCGCCGCGACATTTCGGTGGCCATCTTGATGTCGGAGGAGGCGCCGGTAGTCACGCGCTCGCGGCCGAAGATCAGCTCTTCGGCGATGCGTCCGCCCATGGCCACCGCGAGGTCGGCCTCGAGCTTGGCCTTGCTGAGGGAGATGCGGTCGCCTTCGGGCAGGCGCATGACCATGCCGAGTGCCCGGCCTCGCGGAATGATCGTCGCCTTGTGAATGGGATCGCTGTCGGGTGAGTGCAGGGCGACCACCGCGTGGCCGCCCTCATGATAGGCGGTGAGCTTCTTTTCCTCGTCGGTCATGACCATCGAGCGGCGCTCGGTGCCCATCATCACCTTGTCCTTGGCCGCTTCCAGCTCCGACATTCCGACCACGCGCTTATTGAGGCGGGCAGCGAGCAGGGCGGCCTCGTTGATCAGGTTGGCCAGATCGGCGCCCGAGAAGCCGGGGGTGCCGCGGGCGATGATGCGGGCATCGACGTCCGGCGCCAGCGGCACCTTGCGCATGTGGACCTTGAGGATCTTCTCGCGGCCGAGAATGTCGGGATTGGGCACCACCACCTGACGGTCGAAGCGGCCGGGACGCAGCAGCGCGGGATCGAGCACGTCGGGGCGGTTGGTGGCGGCGATCAAAATCACGCCCTCATTGGCCTCGAAGCCATCCATCTCGACCAGCAACTGGTTGAGGGTCTGCTCGCGCTCGTCATTGCCGCCGCCGAGACCGGCGCCGCGATGACGGCCGACGGCGTCGATTTCGTCGATGAAGATGATGCAGGGGGCGTTCTTCTTGCCCTGCTCGAACATGTCGCGGACGCGGGAGGCGCCGACGCCGACGAACATTTCGACGAAGTCCGAGCCCGAAATGGTGAAGAACGGCACATTGGCTTCACCCGCGACCGCGCGGGCGGTCAGGGTCTTGCCGGTGCCGGGCGGGCCGACCAGCAGCACGCCCTTGGGAATCTTGCCGCCCAGGCGCTGGAACTTCTGCGGGTCCTTGAGGAACTCGACGATCTCCTCCAGTTCCTGCTTGGCCTCGTCGATGCCGGCGACGTCATCGAAGGTGACGCGGCCGACCTTCTCGGTCAGCAGCCGCGCCCGCGACTTGCCGAAGCCCATGGCCTTGCCGCCGCCCGACTGCATCTGGCGCATGAAGAACACCCAGACCGCGATCAGCATCAGCATCGGGAACCAGCTGACCAGCACGCTGAACAGGGTCGGCACGTTGCTGTCGTCGGGCTGGGCGCTGATGCGCACGCCCTTCTGGGTCAGCCGGTCGACCAGATTGGCGTCGGGTGGTGTGAAGGTGGCGAAGACGCGGCCATCGGAAAAGTGGCCGCTGACCTGGCTGCCCTTGATCAGCACATCGGAAATCAGGCCGCGATCGACGTCGGTGAGGAACTCGCTGTATGGCAATGAGGCCAGGGGAGCGCGGGTCGTGGAAGTCTGGAACAGGTTGAACAGAGCCACGAACAGCAGCCCGATAATGATCCAAAGCGCCAGATTTTTTCCGAAGTTATTCAAGGGAGCCTGCCTTTCGTCGAACCCCGGCGGAAGCGATGCCGCACCCTGCCGGAGGCTACCGAACCCGCATTATAGACGGTTTCCCGGACATAGATAATGCTTAGATTCGTTCAGGCAACGGCAAAATCGGCCCCGGCCAGGGGGGCGGCGGGCAAAAACCTCGCTGTCGCCACAATTGAAAGTCCCGGGCGGGTGAAACCCAGGTGCGGAACCGCCACCGGGCCTTGCGGATCGCTGATTGCCGGCACCGTCGCCCGGGCCGGCTCGGGAATTGCCTGCCGCGACGCGGGGCTGACATGCGTCCGCACCGCGCGCCAGCCGGCCGCGCCCAGCGGGCCGACCGAGAGCCCGGGGAGGGCGGTCAGCAGCCGGAGCTGGAAGCGCCGGTCCCACCACACCGGTTCACCGGCGGACAGCGGCAGCGCTCCGGCACAGGCGCGCAACTCCCTGGCCACCAGCAGCCGGCCGTCGCCGGTGGGGGTGACGCGGCAGCCGGCCAGGGTGCGGCCGCCGTCGAGCCCGCCATCGAGCCCGGTGGTGATTTCGGCCAGGAGCCGGTCCAGCCGTTCGCTGCGGGGCGGATGGGGGGCGCCGCCGATGGTGGCAAGACAGCGCAGCAGTGCCCGCCGGACGATCTCCTCGGGCGCCGGGCCGAGGGCGGCGGTATCGAGGTGCAGAAAGCCGGCGGCATGGAGCGTCACCGCGCGGGCGAGCAGGTCGGCGGTGGCGGCGTCGAGGGCGGCGCGGACGGCGCCGAGCCGGCGGCCGGTGCCGGCCAGCCGTTCCGTGCTCAGCCCTTCGCGATGTAACGAATCTCCGGCGGCGCGCAAGCGGGGGCGGGCATAGGCGGCGGAGCGGTTGGACGGGTCCTCGACCCATGCCACTCCGGCCGCGGCGCAGGTGGCGATCAGTGCCGCTTTCGGCACGCCGAGCAGGGGGCGCAGCAGGCGCAGTTCCGGCAGTTCGCGAATCGCGGCCATGCCGGCCAAGCCATCGGGACCGCTGCCATGGGCGAGGCGCAGCAGCACGGTTTCCGCCTGATCCTGCTGGTGATGGGCGAGCAGGAGGTGAAAGAGGCCCGCGCGTGCGCAGCGCTCGACCAGCAGCCGGTAGCGGGCGTCCCGCGCCGCGTTCTGGATGCCGGCGGATGGTTTGGCGCCTTCCCAGGTCAGGATGTCGTGGGGAATGCCGAGGTCGCGCAGTCTTCGGCCGACGGTGGCGGCCTCTTCGGCCGACTCGGGGCGCAACCGGTGGTCGACGGTGAGCGCCAGCACCGAACCGCCCCGCGCCTGCGCCCAGTCCCGGCAGAGCAGGCAAAGGGCGAGGCTATCGGCGCCGCCGGAAACCGCGACCGCGAGGCGCGGCGCCGGTTCGAACGGCCCGAGCCGGGCCATCAGGGCCGAAAACCGGTCGGGGGTCAGGGGGGGGGAAGCCGGCCCCCCGGCCGGCTCACCGGTCCCGTTCAGGAGCAACTGAGCTTCTTGCGTTCCACATCCGCCTGCCGCTTCAGGCTGGCCGGGGCGGTCGGAAACACGGTGCCGAATTGCTTCAGGGTCTTGCAGGCGTCTTCCTTCTGGCCGAGCGCGCCCAGGGACATGCCGAGTTTCAGCAGATTGTCGGGCGCCTTGTTGCTCTTGGGATACTTCTGATAGCCCTCGGCGAAGGCCACCGCCGCCTCGGCATATTTGCCGCGAACAAAGAAGGTCGCGCCCAGCCAGTGCTGGGCATTGCCGGCCAGCGGGCTGTCGCGGTGCTGGGCGACGAACTTGCTCAGCGCCTTTTCCGCCCGGTCGTAATCGGCGTTGCGTAGCAGCCCGAACGCCTCGTCATACTGTTCCTGGATGTTGCCGGGGACGGTGCCGAGTCCGGGCGCGGCGGCGGCGCCTTGGGCTTGAGTCGCGGGCGCGGCGGTTTCCCCGCGCTTGTCCCCCGGCTTGGCGGTGGCCACCGGCACGGCGGCGGCTGCGCCGGCCTTGCCCGGAGCGGCGGCCGGCTGGGTGGTGGCGGGCGCCGCTGCTGCCGCGGCGGCGGGGCGCTGCGGGTGTCCCGCCTCGGCACCGGAGCGGGATTCCAATTGGGACAGCCGGAAATCCAGGTCGGACGAGAGCTTGTCCAGCCGGTCCCGCAGTTGATTGACGCCGAATACCGCCTCTTCGTACTTGCCGACCACTTCCCGGACGCTGCGTTCCAGCTGCGACAGCCGGATTTCGAAATCGGCGGCCTGGGTCGGGGCCAGGGCGCCGCCAGCGGTCGGAGCCGCGGTGGCACTGGGCGCGCCGGAGCCGCCGCGGGCCAACTGGCGGTGGATGCCTTGGAGATCGGCCTCCATCCGGTTGATGCGGTTGAGAACTTCGACCAGATCGTTGCTTTGGGCCTGGACCGGCGCGGTCCACAGGACGAGGCCGAGCGCCAGGGCGCCGGCCACGGTCGTCAGAGCGGTAAGAGGCTTGAGCATCGGCATAGACCCTTGCGATCCGGTTCAGGAAACGGCGCCGCTGCGCCGTTGCGGCACATACGGAAAGCCAGGGAGCGAGGCCGCCCCGTGGCTTTCCGTCCACAGTTCACCCGTTCCCATTTCCAGAGAACGGCGCTCTCAGGCTCCGGCGTCAGTTGACGACGGTGACGCCACGACGGTTCTGCGCCCAGGAATGATCGTCGTCGCCGAGCACCGACGGCCGCTCCTTGCCGTAGCTGATGATCGCGACCCGGTTGCCGTCCACGCCCAGTGCCGACAGATAGTTCCGTACGGCGGTGGCGCGGCGGTTGCCGAGACCGATGTTGTATTCGCGGGTGCCGCGCTCGTCGGTGTGGCCCTCGATGGTCACGGTGACCTGACCGTACTGCTTCAGCCATGCCGCCTGACGGTCGAGGGTCGCGCGGCCTTCCGGCGTCAGGTCGGAGCGGTCGTACTGGAAGAACACCCGGTCGCCGGTGCCCTGGCCGCCGAGGGAGGCGAGGTCTTCCTGGCTGCCCGGACGGACCGAGCCGGTGCCGGTGACGGTGCCGCCGGAGTTCAGGCCGGCGCGGCCGATGCCGGACGCGGCGCTGGTTTCCTTGGGTGCCGTTTCGCAGGCGGCGACCAGAACGACGGCGGCAAACAGGCTCAGCAGCTTCACATACATATCAAACCCCCTGGGAGGATGGGGCGGTGTCCGCCCCGAAACACAGTGGTACAGAGTGGCTGCACCCACAAGATGTTGCAGCCGCAAGATAGGGGAAGCGCATCACGGAATCAAGGGCGACCAAGCCGGATCGGAGCCGTCGACCGGAGTCGGCACCCGCCGCTCGTTGCCGCCGCCGAGATTGATCGAGTAGAGGCGCGCCACCCGGCCCCGGCCATCGGCCGAGGAGGTTTCCTTGAAATACATCAGCACCCGGCCGTTCGGAGCCCAGGTCGGGCCTTCGGCGTGGTGGGATTCGACCAGAACGCGCTCGCCGGTGCCGTCGGGACGGATGACCCCGATCGCGAACTGGCCGTTCAGCAACCGGGTGTAGGCGATGAGATCGCCGCGCGGCGACCACACCGGCCCGCCGAAGCGCCCCGGCCCGAAGCTGATCCGCTGGATGCCCGAGCCGTCGGCGTTCATGACGTAGAGCTGCTGGGTACCGCCGCGATCGGACTCGAAGACGACGCGCCGGCCGTCGGGAGAATAGGAGGGCGAGGTGTCGATCGAAGGACCGGTGGTGAGCTGGGCCTGACGCCGGCTGCGCAGGTCGAGGGTGTAGATGTTGCTGGCCGACCCGGTGGACAGGCTCATGATCACGGTGTTGCCGTCGGGCGAGAAGCGCGGCGCGAAGGTCATGCCCGGGAAATCGCCCAGCACATCGTGCTGTCCGGTCTCGATGTTGAACAGATAGACCCTGGGCTTGCCGCCGTAATAGGAGAGATAGGTGATCTCCTGGTCGGACGACGAGAAGCGCGGGGTCAGCACCAGGGTCCGGCCGTCGGTCAGGAACTTATGGCGCTCGCCGTCCTGATCCATGATCGCGAGCCGCTTGACCCGGGCGGTCGCCGGTCCGGTCTCGGCGATGTAGACGATCCGGGTGTCGAAATAGCCCTCCTCGCCGGTGATGCGCTTGTAAATCGCGTCGGCGATCTTGTGGGCGACGCGCCGCCAGGTGTCGGTCGAGGCGAAGAAGGCCAAGCCGGTGAGTTGCTGTTCGACCACCACGTCCCACAGCCGGAATTCCACCCGCAACCGGCCGTCGGCCTCGCGGGAGACCGCGCCGGTGACCAGCCCCTGGGTGTGGAGCAGCCGCCAGTCGGCGAAGCGGGGCAGGCCCTGGAGCGCCGCCGGGTTCTGGATGAACGCGCCGGGCTCGATCGGCCGGAACAGCCCCGAGCGCTCGAGGTCGGCCGAGACCACCCGCGCGATGTTCTGGCCCATCTGGGCTTCGGCGGCGCCGGAGCCGAGGAGCGGGGTGACGGCGATCGGAATCGGCTCGACCTGACCGCGCGTGATGTCGATGTGGAGATCGGCGCGGGCGGGCGGGGCGAAGGCCAGGACCAGGACGGCGGTCAGGGCGGCGAGGCCGGGGCGTAAGCGTGTGAACAGGATAGCCATCAGAGCATGTCCTTCGGATTGAAGGTAAAAGTGATGCGGCGCCACATATCGTACTTCTCGGGAGGCAGCGCCAGCGGCTGGCAGCGCGGGTTCTTGACCGCCCGCAGCGCCGATTCGGCGGCGGCGCGGTAGGCGGGGTCGGTATACATTCTGGCCCGGGACTTCTCGGCGATTTCCGCCTTGGCCACCGTGCGGTCCGGGTTCACCTCGATCACCACGTCGATGATCATGTCGCGGGCGTTGCGGGCGCCGGGGTCGACGTTCCAGCAATGGCCGATCTGACTGCGCAGCGCGTCCTCCTGGGGGCCGGTGAGCCGGTCGGAGACCATGGGAGCGGTGCCGGTGGCGGCGCTCGGCTTGGCGGTGCCGGGCAGTGCGGCGGGCGTGGGCTTGGCCGGCGGTTGCTTGGCCGCGAGGTCCTTCTTCAGCTTGTCGATGTTGTTCAGCACCGAGGCCAGCGGATCGGTCACCGCGGCCGGCTTGTCGGGCGGCTTCTTTTCCGGCGGTTTCTCGGGCGGCTTTTCGACCTTTTTTTCAGGCGGCTTTTTTTCCGGCGGTTTGGCCGGCGGCGGCGGCTCGGGCTTCGGCGGTTCGACTTTCGGCGGCTCGGGCTTGGGTGGCACCGGCTTCTCGTGGGGCTTCGGCACGTCCGGAACCTCCGCCTTGGGTTCGGGCGGCGGCTGGGGTGGGGCGGGCGGCTGGGGCTCCGGCTTGGGCGGCGGCGGCGGTGCCGGCGGGGTGACGGTGGGTTTGGCGGCGGCGGGGGGCGGCTCGGGGCGCGCTTCGCCCTGGTGGGGCGCGGCCACCGGTCCGACATCGACGATGTCGATGGGAATCATCGAGGGCTCGAGAACCAGCTTCTCGTCGAACATCGGCACCACCAGCACCGCCAGCAGCATGGCGGCGAGATGGAGAACGGCCGATGCGGTGAGAGCGTTGCGCATGGCGGATCAGTGGGTCGCCTTGGCGGGCTTGCCGCCGCCGGCCTTGGAGGAGGGGGGCGTTCCGGGCAGTTCGGCGGCAAGGCCGATCTTCTTGAACCCGGCGCCGCTGATCGCGCCCAGCACCTCGACCATCCGGCCGTACGTGTTGGTGCGGTCGCCGCGCACCAGCACGCGGGTGTCGGGGTTGGCGCCGGTGATGGCGCTGAGCTTGGGCGCCAGGGTGGCGAGTTCGACCCGGGTTTCCTGAAGCCAGATGCTGCCGTCGGGCTTGACCGAAACGTACAGCGGCTCCTTGTCCTTTTCGACGGTCAGCGGCGGGGCGTTGGTCTTGGGCAGGTCGACCGGCACGCCGACGGTGAGCAGCGGCGCCGTGACCATGAACACGATCAGCAGCACCAGCATCACGTCGACGAAGGGCGTGACGTTGATCTCCGACATTTGCCGGTAGCCCTTGCGCCGGGAGCCGCGTCGGCCGCCGCCCGCGAGTTGCATGCCCATGGCTCAGCCCCGCTCTTCGAGGTGGCGGGACAGGATGGCGGTGAACTCGACCGAGAACGCCTCGAGCCGGTCGCTGTAGCGGTTGATGTCGGTGGAGAACTTGTTGTAGGCGAGGGCGGCGGGAATCGCGGCGAGCAGGCCGAGGGCGGTGGCGAACAGCGCTTCGGCGATGCCCGGCGCCACCACGGCAAGGCTGGTGTTGTTGGTGCTGGCGATCGAGGTGAAGCTGTTCATGATGCCCCAGACGGTGCCGAAGAGGCCGAGAAACGGCGCCGTCGAGCCCACCGAGGCCAGGAAGGTCATGTATTTTTCGACCTCGGCCATCTCGCGGCCGATCGACAGCGACATCACCCGTTCCACCCGCTGCTGAAGGCTGGCGCGCATGGTGCCCGAGGCGGTCAGGCCACGGTCGGAGGCGTGGCGCCACTCGCGCATGCCGGCGGCGAAGGTCGCCGACATCGGGTCGGCCGGGGTCTTGCCGATCTGGTCATAGAGGGTGTCGAGCGAGCCCCCCGACCAGAAATGGTCCTCGAAATCGGCGGCGGCGGCGTTGAGACGGCGCAGGCGCAAGGTTTTCTCGAAGATCACCGCCCAGCATCCGACCGATGCCGCGAGCAGCACCAGCATCACCAGCTTGACCAGAAAGTCCGCCGAGAGGAAAAGTCCCACAATCGAAAGATCATGGTGTGCCAGCGTGCTGCCGGCCTGGGCGGCATCCATCATCGTCTGCTCCATCTCTCGCGTCGTCTGTAACTCATGTCCGTTCCACTCGGCCATGTCCGGACCACTCGGCGAAGCGCCGGCTGAACATCGCGGGAATCCGCGTCGGCTTGCCGGCGGTGCTGACGCAGCCCAGCCGCACCTTGGCCTGAACCAGTTTGGTCTCGCCCAGCCAGATTTCATGCTTGCCGGTCAGCGTGGCGCCGCCGATTTCGGCGATGCGGGTCCGGACGTCGAGCAGATCGTCGAGCCTGGCGGGGCTGAGATAGTCGATTTCGTACCTGCGTATCGTAAACAGGGCCCCGTGGTCTGCCATCATTTCAGCATGGGGGATTCCCAGCAGGCGCATCATTTCGGTGCGCGCCCGCTCGAGGAAACCGAGATAACGGGCGTTGTAGACCACGCCGAAGGCATCGGTGTCCTCGAAATAGACCCGGATCGGGAAGTGATGGGTGTTGCCGGTCAGCCGGCCGGAGGCGTCGGTCATGGCGCCGGGTCCTCGTCGTCAGGGGGAGTTGCCAGAGTATCCAGCAGGTCGGGTTGGCGGATCGGCGCCGTCGGGGGCGCGAGGCCGAGATAGCGGAAGCCGGGGTCGGTGAGCATCCGGCCGCGCGGCGTGCGCTGGAGCAACCCCTGCTGGAGCAGGTAGGGTTCGATCACCTCTTCCAGGACGTCGCGCTGTTCCGAGAGCGCCGCCGCCAGGGTCTCGACTCCGACCGGGCCGCCGGCATAATTGCGGGCGATGCAGCCGAGATAGCGGCGGTCCATGGTGTCGAGGCCGTTCTTGTCGACATCGAGCCGGGTCAGGGCGGCGTCGGCGATCCGGGCGTCGACCTCGGTGGCCTTGTGGAAGGCGGCGATGTCGCGCACCCGGCGCAACAGCCGGCCGGCGACGCGCGGCGTGCCGCGGGCGCGGCGGGCGATTTCGGCGGCGCCGTCGCGGGTGATGGTCATGCCCAGCACCCCGGCGGCGCGGCCGACGATCAGTTCCAACTCGGCCGGGGTGTAGAAGTTCATGCGCAGCGGAATGCCGAAGCGCTCGCGCAGCGGCCGGGTGATCAGGCCCGACCGGGTGGTGGCTCCGACCAGGGTGAAGGGCGGCAGGTCGATGCGGATCGAGCGCGCCGCCGGTCCCTCGCCGATGATCAGGTCGAGTTGGAAATCCTCCATCGCCGGATAAAGGATTTCCTCGACCGCCGGCGACAGCCGGTGAATCTCGTCGATGAACAGCACGTCGCGGGGTTGGAGATTGGTCAGCAGCGCCGCCAGATCGCCGGCCCGCGCGATCACCGGCCCCGAGGTGGCGCGGAAGCCGACGCCGAGTTCGCGGGCCACGATCTGGGCCAGGGTGGTCTTGCCCAGGCCGGGCGGGCCGTGGAACAGCACATGGTCGAGCGCCTCGCCACGCTCGCGGGCGGCCGAGATGAAGATGGCCAGATTCTCGCGTACACCCTGTTGGCCGACGAACTCGGCCAGGGTCAGCGGCCGGATCGAGGTCTCCGAGGCGTCGCCGGAGATCGCGGCTGGGGCAACCGTACGTTCTGATGTACGTTCCGGCGTACGGTCTGGCGTATGCTCCTGCGTACGCTCCGGGGGCGGCTTGGGCGTACGCTTGGCTGGGGCGGCGCTCATCGGTCAGCCCCCAGACTTTTCAGCGCTTGCCGGATCAGCGTCGACGCGCCAGCGGTTGACCCCAGCTCCTTGCCGGCGGTCATCACGGCGCCGAAGGCTTCGGTGCGGCCGTAGCCGAGATTGACCAGCGCCGACACCGCGTCGCCCAGCGCGCCGCTTGCGGGTACGCTGGCGCCGGCCGGGGCGGCGCTGCCGGCCTGGGCCGCCGGGCCGAGGGCGATGCCGCCGACCTTATCCTTGAGTTCCGAGAGAATCCGGCTCGCCAGCTTCGGCCCGACGCCATCGGCGCGGGTGAGGGCGGTCCTGTCCTGGGCGGCGATCGAGCGGGTCAGGTCTTCCGGCGATAGCACCGACAAAAGGGCGTTGGCCACCCGCGCCCCGACGCCCTGGACGGTGATCAGCAACCGGAACCATTCACGCTCGCCGGTTTCGGCGAAGCCATAAAGGGTGATCGCGTCCTCGCGGACGTGGGTGTCGACCAGCACGGAGGCCGCGCCGCCCACCGGCCCGAGCCGCGACAGCGTGCGCGCCGAGCAGAACACCAGATAGCCGACGCCGCCGACATCGATCACCGCGTGATCGAGCCCGGTCGAGTCGAGGCGGCCGCTAAGCTTGGCGATCATCCCCGGCCCTCCGCCCACAGCCGTCGCGTCGACCGGTGATGGGCATGGCAGACCGCCACCGCCAGGGCATCGGCGGCGTCGGCAGACTTGATCGTGCATCCGGGCAGCAGCACCCGCATCATCATCTGTACCTGACTCTTTTCGGCGTGTCCGGCCCCGACCACCGACTTTTTGACCAGATTGGTCGGATATTCGGTCACCGGCAGGCCGGCTCTCGCAGGAACCAACAGCGCCACCCCCCGGGCCATTCCCAGTTTGAGGGTCGATGAGGGATTTTTGTTGACGAAAATCTCCTCCACCGCCGCCTCGTCGGGCTTCCAGGTCGCGAGCACCTCGACCAGCGCGTCGTGCAACTGGCACAAGCGGTCGGCCAGCGAACGCTCGGAGTCGGAATGCACCGCGCCATCGGCGACATGGCGCAGCGAATTGCCCGAAACGTCGATGACGCCCCAGCCGGTATGCTGCAAGCCGGGGTCGATGCCGATCAGCCGTGCGCTCCCCTGGTGTGTCACCTCAGCCTTGGTCCTTTTTTGTCAACAAAGTCCCGGTTTCCAAAGGCCGCCGGCCTTTGGCGGGGTCCAGGGGCAGAGCCCCTGGTGTCTCCGA